>JBKCTK010000281.1:0-683 GCA_046319055.1 Synechococcaceae cyanobacterium | reverse complement strand
TTCAAGATGGGCGCCGTACAGTGTCCGTACGTTCTGGGGTCTGTCGTTGTGACCAGCACCAAGCCGCAGGGCCACCGGCCGGCCAAGACCAGCCGCATCGAGCTGCGGGCCACAGAAGACGACCGCGACCTACTGGATCGGGCCGCCGCGGCCCTCGGCACCGACCGCAGCTCCTTCCTGCTTGCCCAGGGGCGCCTCGCCGCCCAGCGGGTGCTGGCGGATCGGCAGCACTTTCTGCTCGATGAAGGCGCCCAGCAGGAATGGGAGCGGATCAACAGCCGTCCGGCCCGCAGCCTGCCTGGGCTGACGCGCCTGCTGGAGCGCCCCTCGCCCTTCCTCACCCCAGCGGCAGATCAGCCCCAGGCATGAGCCGCTACCAACCGCCAGAGGTGTTGGCGGGCCGTCACCAGCTCGCCGGCTTTCGCTGCCGCTCCGAGGAGCAGACCGCCTGGCTGGTGGAGGTGGCCAGGCAGGCCCATGGCACCGGCACTACCAGGGTGTTTGTGGTCACCGAGAGCGATCAACCAGCCGTGGTGGCCTACTACGCCTGGTGCATGGCGAGCGTGGGCATCACGGAGCTGCCCGAGAGGCTGCGCCGTGGCGCCGGTCGCTACCCCCAGCCCGTCGCCCTGCTGGCCCGCCTGGGAGTCGACGAACGCCATGAAGGCCAGGGCCTCGGTGCG
>JBKCTK010000280.1:0-18304 GCA_046319055.1 Synechococcaceae cyanobacterium | reverse complement strand
CTTCAAGGACCAAGGAAGCAGAACGCCTGGTCGAGACACTTCATCAGGAGATCATCGATGCCTGGAACAACCACTTTGGCGGCTGAGGTGACGAATGTCTCTGGACATTGTGTCTGGATGTTGATCTGGGATGAAGAGCTGGCGCTCCCTTACTCGGAGTTTCCCTGGTTTAAAGCGGCAACGATTGAGCAGATCCTTAACGTGCTGCGTCCGACCTCGGACCATCTTTATTGGCCTGATCTAGATGTTGACTTGTCTGTCGAGTCGATACGCCACCCGGAAAGGTTCCCGCTGAGAGCCGAGAGCACTCTCCAACCTTGCCAGACACCTGACCCGCCTCCATCAATTTCGTGAGCCCACAAAGACTCGGATCCCTTATCCCCCCAAGCCCGCTCAGGCTGGCGGATCTGCTTGCGAGCATCAATCCAGTGAACATCCACGCATCCATGGGTACAGGGGATGCCGTAGGTGTCGAAGCATTCTGATAAGAATCAGGGATATTCTTTCGAGGTACAGCTTCCTGATCGATATGCCGTGAGCGGAGTTGTTCTGTCCGATCAGCTGAAGAGGCTTGACTGGCGATCGAGGAAAGTGAAGTTCAATGAGCGAATTTCCTCTGATGGAATGGCAATGGTGACAGCGCGGTTGTTACCACCTCTTGAGCCAGCCACTGCTGCCAATCTCTAACATCGCCATACTCGTGAGTCGCCCCCGCAAGGCTCTCTACTTCGCTGATCACACCTTGCGGCTTTGTGATCGCAAGCATTAACCGCGTGGTCAAAGCAAAGACACCTGCATGGAAAGCCTTTACAGCTCGCCTGCAGATATCGCTATTTCACTAAGTTTTTCGATCAGGTCTCCGCGTCTGAATGTGGCTGAAAGCTGCTGAAGAGAAATCTCCTGCTCCCCATAGAGAGCTAGCAGCGCGTTTTGAATATCCCCGAGAGACTCTGAATAATAAACGTCTCCTTTTTCCTCGATCAGAGCATATGCACGCTGAAAATTCAGATGGCTAATGCCATCTACACCTGAGAGGCCAAGCGCAGCAAGGAGCCGCCTGCCCATCTGCATCGCAATGAAGCAAGATGCGAAGCGAACGACAATCGGATCATGATCCTCGGGACGCTTTCGTCTATTTTCAGCAAGACGATACAGTTGTACGGCAAGAACTACTTGCGATCCATTCAACTGATTTGAAAATATCTCGCCATAAAGCCGGCCAAAATGTTCCCGTGTAAAAAACTTGGCTTGCTGTGGACGATGGCGCCATACAGAAAGGACCGCCTCAGCCGCAACGCCGGACGTAATATCGATAGGTTTTGTTCCAGACTCGGATCGTTTACGACGATACATAAAGCCCAATTGGGAGATGTCCATTTCCAGCCGGCGCTGCACTTCATCATTTGCTCGTAGATCACGTAGATCGACAGGGTTTTGGCTATTCGTAGCAAACGTTATTCTCTGAACAAGGTCATCGTTGTCCGAAGGAAGCTGATAGAGCCTGAGCAGAACATAAGCCTCAACTGGCTCTGCGAAGAGAGTTAGCTGACGCATTGTCTGATAAATGGTCATGCATGTCTGACCTCCATTGATGATTTGCAGATTATCAACCTTGACCTGGTAGTTGCCTTCCTGCAGCGCATTGTAAGAAAATTTGTCGCAGGTAAGAGTGATTCCATTGTTATAGAAATAAAAGTTTCCACGCTCAGAGCTCTCAAGGGTTGTTCGAATCGCTTCATTCACACGATTACCATGGAGCCCAAGATATCGACGGATATTTCTTTCAAGCAGTCGTTCTCCATGCCGAGACATCAGCCCATTAATCTCCGTCACCGATATTCTTCCCACGAGGATCCGACTAAAGTCCATATCTTCAACGATTGCCTTTCCACTGAGACGCAAAGAGTCCGTTACAGGCTTGGCTGCCTGCAAGATCTTCACCAGAGAGGTATGGTTTACATGCTCCCAAGTAACCTGATCACCAAAAGCTGCGCGGTTAATTGCCTCCTCTGCTCCATGATTCCAGATTCGACCGTTATTGCAGGCAATAGCTCTCACTTGCGGGATATATCCGTCTCGCACCAGACTCCTAGCCTCTTCAACCTTGGATAAAAGACGCTGATTGATCGTTTCAAGCCTTGCTGAGGGGTTGAAAAGATGCCGAATTGCCCCAACGAGACTGCTGATACCTGATTCGGGGAAATTGGCATTACCATCAAGATCTAAATGCTTATACTTAGCCTGAAACAGGCTCACCGTAAATTCCCCATCGCATTCTTCAGATATATGTATTGCGTCAACCCCAAAGTCTCCCCCGCCCTCTGTTAGGCAGTCAAAGGAATCATCATCTTCAAGGTCGAGGACCGTCTTGACACAGAGAAAGACGAAGGCGAGTGACTTTAACCTTGTCGGATCTTTGATTCCAAGCTGGTCAGTGGCCGTTTCCCGGATGTCATCAGCAATGGCCGTCAGCCGCTGGTCGATAATTGATGCCTCAATATTCATTGACACAAATCGCGTCTTTAGAACATTCTAGCATTGGGGTTTGGCCAAAGGTGATGGCGCGCCTCTTCCGTTGATCTCCTTGCGCAGTTCTCTCGCCAATAGCCAACATCCAGATGCAAAACTATGCAGACCAAATTGCGTTTAATCGCCAGATCTGAGGCCACTTCTAATCTTGAGCGTTAACCTCAAGACAACCGATCCGCGGCGCCCCAGCCGCAAAAATTGAAAAATGGAGGTGCCTATACACTCGGCACTCGTCAGGCGAGACTGTGGAATCATAAGCCGAGCGTTGTGCTTTTCGAGCCCACGCGCCCCTGTAAAAAACTTGTTCGAGGACTAGGACAGTTCCACTTCACACGAGGAATTCCTTCAGGACCTTTCCACAGTTCCCCGTGAGGTTTCCCTTGAACGAGCCGTAGTGCTGCTGGTAGCTGCGCCCAAGAGCTTGGCCGCCGATGCGTCTGCTGCTTGACGAATGCGTACACGCACGTACGTCTGCGCACAGCACTTGGATCGGATCAAGTGTCCACGGTTCCGGAACCAAGACCGGCGATGCTGTTGCGGGCGAAGCATGCCATACAACCAAAGTCCCACAACAGCTGCCTGGTCCCCCCCGCTTGGGGCATTCCAGCTGATCGGTCCGCCAAGCATTCAGCTCTTGGTCCCTGGATTGAGGCGCGCGAGGGTGCATCCGGAAGCCAAATCCTAACCCCCTCACAATCTCACCACCACACAGGGCTCAACCCGGGGCGGGCGCCAGCAATCCCACTCCCGCCCGCCTCGCCTGGGCCCTGGCGGATGCCGACGCGTTCTGTACCTTGAAGCCAACGTCATCCCCCCGATGCCCCCGTCCCGCCCCCTTGGCTCCCTCCTCTTGCTTGGCAGCCTGTGGAGCGGGCTGGTGTTGCCGGCCCTGGCCTCCAGTCCGGCGGCGTGGAAGGAGTACGGGCAGAAGGTGCAGAGCCGCTGCCTGGCCGCCAGTTCGCTCAAGGGGGCCAAGCCCCTGGGCGAGCGGCTCGACCTGCCCGCACCGGGCGGCGATGGATGGATGATCAACGTCTTACTGCTGGAGGGAGTCGCGCCCCAGCCCTTCCGCAACGGCGCCCGCGTGCGCGAGATTTGCCTGTATGACCAACGCAGTGGCCAGGCGCGGGTGGCGGAGGCCGACGCGTTGTTGGCGCCCCGCAAGAACTGAGGCCGGCCGAATGTGCCTGCCGGATCCGGTGCCGCCCGGGCGGCGGCGATCCATCGGCACCCGCGGCGCCTTGGGCGGGTGGCTGGTGCTTGCCAGCCTCGCTGGTCCCGTTTCGGCCGGCGCGGCGCCAGCGGTCGCGCCAGCGGTTGCGCCAGGGCTCGCTCCAGCGTCGCCCCCAACCGCCGCCTCCAGCTGCCAGGCGGCCACTACCACCCTGGAGATGCAGGCGTGCCTTGCACGGCTGCTGCAGCGGGCGGACCAGGATCTGGAGCATTACCTCGCTCGGGCCTTGCGGCGCCTGAACGCTGAGCGGGATCGGCGGGCTGGCGCCTCCGCCCGGGCATCCTCTGAGCTGGCGGCCAGCCAACACGACTGGCGGCGCTTTCGCGATCGCTATTGTCAGGCGGTGTGGAGCTCCTGGAGCGGGGGCACGATTCGCGGCCCCAAGCTGCTCGAATGCCGGCTCATCCTGGCCCGTGAGCGCCAGCGGCGCCTCTGGGCCGACTTCCTCTCCTTCCCGGATGGCAGTCCGCCGCTATTGCCGGAGCCGCCGTCCTCCCATCGCGACTCCCGGCCTTGACGCCAGGGCCTTGACCCCCGGGGCTGGCGGCTGGCGTTCAGCTCCGGGCCCAGCGCGGTTGGGCGGCCGCGCCGATCGCGATCGGCCTGCGCTTCAGGCTCCTGCGCTGAGCGCTCAGCTGCTGCGGCCGTCGCCCGATGGGCCGGCCGCGGCGGCCCCGGGCTCCAGCTGGCTCAGGCGGGCATCGAGCTCTTGCACGGCCCGGATCAGCACCGGCAGCAAGCCGGTGTAGTCGAGCCCCAGCTCCCCGGCCGGCCCCACCTCCGCCACCAGCTCCGGCAACACCTGGCGCACCTCCTGGGCCAGCAAGCCCAGCTGGCGACCGGGGACGCCCGCGCCTCCAGGATTGGCCGCAGCCGCATGCGTCACGTCGTCCTTGGAGTTGGAAGCAAGTCGGCCGGACGCGGCGTCTCCCGGGCTGCTCGCGGCCTCCAGCGCCGGGTCGGTCCGCAGCTGGCTTGCCTCGGGAGCTTGGTGCGACTCCGCGATCGCTGGCTGGGCAGGGCTGGCGCTCTCCAACGCCTGACGCCAGTGATAGGCCCGCGGCTCCAGCCGCCGCAGCTCGGCGAGGCCGTAGGGAAGCTCGCTGATCGCGCATTTCAAGCGGGCATCGGAGCGGCTGATCCAGCTGCCGCCGCTGCTCAACCGCACCAGCTCCTGACCCTGGCCATCGACGAAGCGATGCGGGAAAGCGGGGTCGCTGCCGCCATACACCTGGGGCCCATGGCTGGAGATCAGCTCCTGCCGCGGTGCGCTGAGGCGCCGTTGGCCATTCGCCAACAAGGCATCCATCACATTGCCGCTTGGGGCCACCCGGTAGGGCTCCGCCACGCTCTGCGGATCCACGCTGTTGTCCACCACCAGGCAGTCGCTGGCGCTCTCCTCCACCACGATGCCGCGGCCATAACGCCGGGCCGCATCGATGCCGGCGATTGTGTTGCCGCTGATCAGGCAGCCGCGGCTGGCGCCCGAGATCCGAATCCCGGTGTCCAACTGGGGCTGGCGCTCAAAAAACGACGTTCCCCCATGCACGCTGCAGCCGCTCACCACGCAGCCGCCGCAATCGCGCAGCTCAACCCCAACGCTGTTGTTGAACAGCGTCAGGCCGCTGATCGTGCTGTTGCGGCAGCGCTCCAACCGCAGGCCCTGGCTGGGGGTGCCCTCACCCGCCACCCCCAGCACCTGGATGCCGCCCGCCACCGCCAGGCCCGAGCAATTCGTGGCGTCGATCGCCGCACCGGCGCCGCGGCTCGGCACGGTGTAACCCCCCAACACGCTCACGGCGGCGGGGCCGCTCAGATCCCGCAGGGCGATGGCATGGCGGCCAAAACGATCCACCAAAGGCCGCCGGATGTGGATGTTCCAGTTGTAGTCGCCGGTGGCGGATTCGATCAGCCAGCCCTCGTCGCAGTTGGCCGTTTCACAGCGGTCGAAGTAGATATCACGCACATCGGCGCCCTGCACGTGGAAGCCGATCGAGCCCACCCCCGCCGGCGCCCCGTCGCCATTGAACAGGCAGTGCACCACCTCCACACTGGCCTGGGGCGAGATGGCGGCCCCCGGCGGCGCGGCGGCGGCATCTCCGGCGAAGCTGAAGCCCACATAGCGCCCGCCGCTGGCCTTGGTGCCGCGACGCCAATGCTCCACCACCACCCGCTCCAGCACGGTATTCACATGGCGCCGCATCCACACCCCGCAGGCCCAGCCCAGCAGGCGCAGGTTGCGGAGTTGCGCCCGCTGCACCCCGGCCGCATGGGCCGTGCTGCCGGCACCATCAATGGCGATGGCGCAGCCTCCGGCATTGGGATGGCGTGCATAGGCCGGCTCCACCCCCGGGCCCAGCATGATGTCGAGGTTCTCCACCCGGATCCAGGCCGCCAGGCCATTCGGCGGCGGCGTCAGGCGAATCGCGCAGCGGTCGGGTTGATCCATCCGCAGCACCGGCAGGGTGCCGCTGCCGATCAAGCCGCCGCCGCTCCGGCGCAACACCAGGGTGTCGCTGATCCGGTAGGTGCCCGGCGGCAGCAGCACCAGCGGATGGGCATCGAGGGCCCGTTGAATCGCCGCCGTGTCATCAGCCTTGCCGTCGCCGCGGGCCCCGAAATCCAGCACCGACACGGTCTCGGCCAGCTTGTCCTTGAGGTGGCGCTGAACAGCGCCGGTGCCGCTGGCCTGGAATCCGCTGCCGTGCTGCCCAAACAGACCTGATTGCACCATCGCCAGCCGCTCCCCAGCCGAGAAGACCTCCAGCATGGGTTTTGGCGGCGGCGTCCCGCCAGATCACACGTTGAACAGGAACTCCATCACATCCCCCTCCGCGACCACGTACTCCTTGCCCTCGCTGCGCAGCCAGCCCCGGTTGCGGGCCTCCACCAGCGAGCCGGCCTCCAGCAACTGCTGCCAGCCGATGGTCTGGGCGCGGATGAAGCCCCGTTCGAAATCGGTGTGGATCACCCCGGCCGCTTGGGGAGCGCTCATGCCGGCCTTGATGGTCCAGGCGCGGGTTTCCTTCTCTCCCGTCGTGAAATACGTGCGCAACCCCAACAGGCCATAGGTGGCGCGGATCAGGCTGCGCAGGCCGCCCTCCTCCACCCCCAGGCCCGCCAGGAACTCAGCCCGCTCCGCCTCCGGCAGTTCAATCAGCTCGGCCTCCACCTGGGCGGAGATGCGCACAGTGGCCGCCCCCTCCCGGGCCGCCAGGTCGACCACCGCCTCACAGAAGGCATTGCCCTTGGCCAGGTCGTCTTCGCTCACATTGGTGGCGTAGATGATCGGCTTGGCGGTGAGCAGCCCCAGCGGCTTCACCAGGACCGCCTCCTCGGTGGAGAGCGCCACGCTCCGGGCCGCTCCAGCCTGTTCCAGGGCGGCCTGGATGCGCTCCAGCGCGCCATCCTCCAGCTGGGCCTCCTTGCTGGTGCGCACCTGCTTCTTCAAGCGCTCGCGCCGCTTCTCCACCTGGCTGAGATCGGCCAAGGCCAACTCCAGGTTGATCACCTCCGCATCGCGCAACGGATCGATCGAGCCCGACACATGGATGATGTCGTCGTCCTCAAAGCAGCGCACCACGTGGACGATCGCGTCCACCTCGCGAATATTGGCCAGAAACTTGTTGCCCAAGCCCTCCCCCTGGCTGGCCCCTTTCACCAGCCCGGCGATGTCGACGAACTCGACCCGGGTGGGAATGATCTCCCGGGAGCCGCTCAGGGTCGCCAGCTGCCCCAGCCGCGGATCCGGCACCGCCACCACGCCGCTGTTCGGCTCGATCGTGCAGAACGGGAAGTTGGCGGCCTGGGCCTGGGCGTTGGCCACCAGGGCATTGAACAGGGTCGACTTGCCCACGTTGGGCAGACCCACGATTCCGGCTTTGAGCATCAAGGGAATCTAGTGGCCCCCTTGGCGGCTTCCGGCCGGGATTCCGGATGCCCGCATCCGCCAGAGGGCCCCGGAAGCGGCGAAACTTGTAGCAGCTTGCAATAGAACGATTCCCACCCTCACCCCGCTCACCACGGTCCCCTCCGCCAAGCCACCCCTGAGCCCGCCCACTCCCTTGCCCCTGGTGGCCCCGCCACGGCGCTCCCCGCTATGGCGGTCGCAGCGCCTCTGGATCGGCGTGGGCATGGCGGCGCTGGTGAGCGGCGGCGTGGTGGCCTGGCAGCGGTTCGGCCAGGCGCCCCGCAACCTCGCGCCTTTCACAGTGGTGGCCAAGAGCGGCAGCCTGCCTGGGGTGGTCACCGCCAACGGGGAGCTGCAGGCGATCGAACGGGTGAACCTCAGCCCCAAACGCATGGGGGTGATCGAAGCCCTGTATGTGCAGGAGGGTCAGAGCGTGCGCCGCGGCCAGCCGATCGCCCGCATGGAATCGAGCGATCTCACCGACCGGATCCAGGAGCTTGAGGCCGGGCTGAACTCCGCCGAGGCGGAGCTGGAACGCAGCCGTAGCGAGGTGCAGCGCAACATCCCCCTCTACCAGCAGCAGGCCATCAGCCTCAACGACTACAACCGCTACCGGGCCGACTACCTGGTGAAGCTGCAGGCGGTGAAAGCGGCGCGGCAGCGGCTCGACCAGCGGCTGGTGGAGCGTTCGGAGCTCACGGTGCGGGCTCCATTTGACGGCGTGATCAGCCAGCGCTTCGCCGATCCCGGCGCCTTTGTCACCCCCACCACCACCGCCGCGGCCGTGGCCGGGGCCACCAGCTCTTCGATCGTGGAGCTCTCCCAAGGCCTGGAGGTGGTGGCCCAAGTGCCCGAAAACGACCTGGGCCGCCTGCGCGAAGGCATGCCCGCCTTGGTGCGGGTGGACGCCTTCCCCGACCGCCGCTTCAAGGCCCAGGTGCGGCGCATCGCGCCGCGGGCGGTGCGCACCAACAACGTCAACACCTTCGAAGTGAAGCTGCGCTTGCTCGATCCAGCCCCGCAGCTGCGCATCGGCATGACCGCCGACATCGACTTCCAGACCGGCACCCTCCAGGCCGACACCCTGGTGCCCACCGTGGCGATCGTGACCGAGGGCGGTCGCCCTGGGGTGTTGACGGTGGGCCCCCGCCAGGAGCCCACCTTCCAGCCGGTCGAACTGGGGGCCAGCAGCGGCCGCCAGACCCAGGTGTTGAGCGGGCTGCCCAGCGGCAGCCGCGTGTTCATCGACCTGCCGCCGTGGGCGAAGAAGCGGGATCGGCGCTGACGAAGCGGCGGGCCGCGGCCACAATCCGCTCGCTGGCTTGCCCATCGCCAAATGGATTGCGGGCCTGGGCCATGGCGCCATAGGCCTCAGGATCCGTGAGCAGCTCACCGACCGCCGCCTCGATCGCCGCGCTGTCGGTGCCGATCAACCGCGCGGTGCCGGCCTCCACCGCCTCCGGACGTTCGGTGGTGCGGCGCAGCACCAGCACCGGCTTGCCCAGGGCTGGAGCCTCCTCCTGCAAGCCTCCGGAATCGGTGAGCAGCAGCGTGCAGCCGCGAATCGCCGCCACCAGCTGGTCGTAGTCGAGGGGTTCGCACAGGAACGCCCGCGGGTGGTCCCCCAGCAGGGCCTGCAGCGGCTCGCGCACGGTGGGGTTGCGATGCAGCGGCAGCAGCAACGCCACATCAGGGTGCTGCTCCAGCACCTTGAGGAACCCCTCGGCGATGCTCTGCAGCCGTTCGCCCCAGTTCTCGCGGCGATGCACCGTGGCCAGCAGCACCCGCTGGTGCTCCCAGTCGAGGCCAGGGATCGTCAGGGTGGGGCTGTGGGCGGCCATGCGCAGCAGCGCATCGATCACCGTGTTGCCCGTCATCAGGATCTCCCCCATCACCCCGGAGGCCCGCAGGTTGTGGGCTGAGCGCTCGGTGGGGGCGAAGTGCAGCAGCGCCAGCTGGGAGATCAGGCGGCGGTTCGCCTCCTCCGGGAACGGATCAAACAGGTTGTCGGTGCGCAGGCCGGCCTCGACGTGGCCGACGGGAATCTGCTCATAGAAGGCCGCCAAGGCGCTGGCGAAGGCGGTGGTGGTATCACCCTGAACCAACACCAAGGCCGGCCGGTGGTCGCTGAACTCGAGCCGCAGCCCTTGCAGCGCCGCGCAGGTCACGTGGGTGAGCGTCTGATTCGGCGCCATCAAGCGCAGATCATGGTCGGCCTTCAGGCCGAACAGGCCCATCACCTGGGCGACCATCTCGCGATGCTGGCCGGTGAGCACCACGCGGGTGCGGAACTCGGGGCAGGCCTGAAAGGCCAGGATCACAGGGGCCAGCTTGATGGCTTCCGGCCGGGTGCCCAGCACGATGGTGATCAGGGGCTGGGAAGACACGCACACGCCGCAAACCGAGAAATCCTAAGGAGTGGCTTCCATCTCTCCCAGCGACGCCGGAACGGGGTCAGAATCGACAGATCCTTGGCTGCAGCGCCTTTGCAGCCATTTCGTTCAATTCCGCTCCGGAGCAGGGTATGGAACCCATCAGCAACCTCAATCCTCCGCCGCTGCCGCCCCCGCTGCCGGACCTGCCCCGCCCCCAATCGGAAGGGCCGCCGCTCAGCCGACCAGCGGACGGCTTTGCCAGCCCTCCGGAGATCCCAGCGCCAGAAGAGCAACAGCGGCCCGTTGGCGCGGTGGAGCCGCTGGCTGGCCTGCCAGAGCACCAGCCGGGCTCCTTAACGGAAATTGTGCACTGGGCCAATTCTCTCAGCTGTTCCGATGTTCATGTGGGCGTTGGCGAGCAACCACGGTTTCGCCAACGCGGCGACATGCGAGGCACGGGCTGGCCGGAGACCGATGACATCACCTTTCGAACCTGGATGCGGGAGTTGTTATCGCCCCACGAGATCGACCTGTTCAAACGCGATAAGGAGTTCGACGGCGCCCGCTCCTTTGATTTCGCTCGGGTGCGCATCAATGTGCTCGATTCACTGCGCGGTGGCGCCATGGTTCTGCGCTTGATTCCCCATGAGATGGTCAGCCTTGAAGCCTTACGCCTACCCAGCGTGCTGCAGGACCTAGCCCGTAGTCCCAAGGGGTTGTTTCTGGTGACCGGGCCCACAGGGTCCGGCAAGAGCACCACCCTGGCGGCGATGATTGATTACATCAACCGCGAACTACCAAAACACATCCTAACGATTGAGGATCCGGTGGAATTCGTGCACAAAAGCAAGCGCTGCCTGATCCGCCACCGCGAGCTGGGCACCAACACCCGCGACTTTCATCAAGCCCTGCGGGCCGCCATGCGAGAGGACCCTGACATCATCCTGATCGGAGAAATTCGCGACCGCGTCACCCTCTCCACCGCCCTTGAGGCAGCCCAGACGGGGCACTTGGTGCTGGGCACACTCCACACCAATTCAGCGATTCGCAGCGTTGAACGCATCCTGAGCATGTTTCCACCTGAAGATCAGGCCAACGTGCGCCGTACCGTTGCCGAGTCGCTGTTGGGCGTCTTCGCCCAGGGCCTCATCAAAACAACCGACGGCCAGCGCGCCGCCTACTACGATCTTTTCATCAACACAGATGCCTGTCGCGATTACATCATCAACAATGAGCTTGATGCCATTGAAGAGATCATGGGGCGCAGCGGCTTTGATGGCATGATGACCACCAATCAATCGTTACTGAATCTGGTGGAAGAAGGTCGCGCCACCGGCGAGGAGGCGCTCAAGCACAGCCCCAAACCCGCCGAACTGAACCAGGCGCTGCGGGGTCGGACCTAAGCGGTGCCGTGCCGCTTCACAGCATGGGGTTCCGCGGATTGGGACCAATCCAATGGCGCCACTCTTCTCCCGCATTTCTGAGGCCCCAGCGGCCTCAGCCAACAACCAACGCTCGAACCCAAACAGGCCCATCAGGGGAGCTGGATCGCCTTGGCAGCGGCACCCTTGGGCAGCCTTCGGGGCTTGGCGAGGCGGCTTGGCACTGATTTGATTGCGAATGGCCCCGACCCAAGACGAACAGAAACCCAGGGGCGAGCCCCACGGGTCCGTTGGGTGGTGCGCTCGGCTGATTCGCGGGAGGGCTTCTTCGGGGCCGGGCGCCGCGTTGCGATCAGCCGGGGCCCTGGGACGCCAGGCGGCTAATCAGCAGGACGGTGAGGCCGACGGAAAGGCCGAGCATGGCCAGGCGTCCGTTCCAGATCTCAGCTTGGGGGGTGAAGCCGCGCCGCCAGGCGTTCAGCTCCTGCTGGGAGACCGGCTCAGCGACCGCGTCGGCGGCATCGCGATCCGGGCCGTCGGCTGACGTCCCGGTGGTGAGGGGCGAGGCCGAGGCCATGGCCGAAGGAAAAGGGCCTTGAATCTAGGCAGATCAGAAGCTGGCTGGAGAGGCGTAGAGCACAGCGGCCTCCTCTAGCGGTAGCCGCGCCGCCACACCCAGCTCGATCGGACTCGCGTCTCCCTGCAGCAGCCTCTGCTCGGCCGCCACGGCGATCATCGCCGCATTGTCGGTGCACCAGGCCAACGGCGCCACGCGGCAGTGGAGACCCGCGGCAGCGGCCCGCCGCTCCAGCAGCGCCCGCAGGCGGCGGTTGGCCGCCACTCCGCCCACCAGCACCAGGGTCG
Source organism: Synechococcaceae cyanobacterium (assembly GCA_046319055.1). Taxonomy (GTDB): domain Bacteria; phylum Cyanobacteriota; class Cyanobacteriia; order PCC-6307; family Cyanobiaceae; genus Cyanobium. Next base: position 6,010 of record JBKCTK010000280.1, on the reverse strand, counting down.
TTAGCCCTTCATCCTGGGCACAACGGCAGCTGCGCTCCACCAACACCTCGGCCACCACCTGCTCGAAGCTGGCCGCCAGATCCGCCAGGGGCAGCGGCTGCTGCATCTGGCGCTGCTGCTCCACCAGCCGCAACATCGCCGTCTTCAAGCCGCTGAAGCTGAAGTCGTAGGGATGGAATCCCCCGCCGGGCCGGGAAACCCGCCCCTTGGGCAGCGGGAAGCGCTCGGGATCGCCGCCCACCGCCGCGGCCTGGATCGCCGGTCCCCCCGGGTAGGGGAGCCCCAACAGGCGCGCCACCTTGTCGAAACACTCGCCCGCGGCATCGTCGCGGCTGCGGCCGAGCCGGCGGTAACGGCCCGGGCCATCCCCCCGCACCCGCTCGGTGTGGCCGCCGCACACCAGCAACCCCAGCCGCGGGCCCGGCGGCAACGGCTCGCCCAGCTCCACCGAGCAGAGATGGCCCTCCAGGTGGTGAACCCCCAGAAATGGCACCCCCGCCAGGCGGGCCAGGGTGCGGGCCGTGACGGAGCCCACCAGCAGCGCCCCCACCAGGCCGGGGGCCACGCTGGCCGCCACGGCATCGAGCTGGTCGAGGGCCACACCGCTGCTGGCGATCACCTGGTCGATCAGCTGGGGCAGGGCTTCCACATGGCGCCTTGAGGCGATTTCCGGCACCACGCCGCCCCAGCGGGCATGTTCCTCCACCTGAGACGCCACGGCACTGGCCAGCACCGCGCCATCCCGCACGATCGCCGCCGCCGACTCGTCACAACTTGTTTCGAGCGCCAGGACGGTGGGCATCTGCCCCTACCCCTCCCCCTACTGTCCGTCCGTGACATCCTGCCTCGCGACCCCCCTGCGCGGCCCTCTGCGCCCGGTCCCCAAGCGCGGCACACCCGAACCCAGGCCCTCCTCCATGCGCCGATTCCTCAACCGCCGTCTCTTCGGACTGCTGCTCTCCGTCTTCCTGCTGTTCGGCTTCGTTCCGGTCGCCCACGCCGACATCGGCGGTCTGACCCCCTGCGCCGAGAACGCCCGCTTCCAGCAGCGCGCCGCCACCGCCAAGACCGACCAAGCCAAGGCCCGCTTCACCCTCTACAGCCAGGCCCTTTGTGGCACCGATGGCCTGCCCCACCTGATCGTGGATGGCCGCTGGAGCCACGCCGGCGACTTCATCATCCCCGGCATCGCCTTCCTCTACATCGCCGGCACGATCGGCTGGGCCGGCCGCAGCTATCTGATTGCCGTGCGCGACCGCAAGAACGCCACCATGCACGAGATTCAGATCGATGTGCCCCTGGCGTTCAAGAGCACCCTGGGTGCCGCCACCTGGCCGCTGAAGGCCTTCGGTGAACTCACCAGCGGCAAGCTCACGGAAGCCGACACCAAGATCACCGTCTCCCCCCGCTGATCCGAGCCCGGATTCAGCCCTATTTCCGTAATCCTCCAAGCCCCACCCATGAAGAAATTTCTGACCACCGCCCCCGTGTTTGCCGCCATCTGGTTCGGGATCACCGCCGGCATCATGATCGAGTTCAACCGCTTCTTCCCCGACCTGCTCTTCCATCCGCTCTGAAGCAGTTCCCCAAACTGAACCTGGCTGGGTTCAGATCCATTTCAGCGGGCCGAAAGGCCCGCTTTTTGTTGGCCGCTTCTGGCGAGCCGCAGCGCCACGCTGGCTCCCCGCCAAGGGGCGCGAGCAGGGGGGGCTGACAGCGGCAGGCGCCGGGCTTGAGCTCTGGTGGGGGAGCAGCTTTCCGCCGCTGCGGGCTTGGGGCTGGTGGGGGAAGGTGCCGCTGCTAAGAGCACGATCGGTCGCCTTGCAGCCCTGTGTTGCGTGCTGCCAGTGAAGGGAGGTGCAAGGGCGCCGGCGCGAAGACGCAGCCGAGAACATGGCGGCGAGAAGCCGGAGGAGGGAGGCCCGAGAGCGGCGCCGGGGGCAGGTGACCGGCGCGCTCAACCGGTGAGGCATGACCCCAGGGCTGCCTCAAAGCCCTCCCCAGGGCCTGGTCTCAAGGCCTCGGTACCGCCAGGACTCACGCCAGATCCTGCTGGATCATCCCGTAACGCAGCAGAACCTGGGCCTTGCGAGCTCTCAAGAGCAACTTTCAAGCAGCCCTGGGCATGACCCACCCTGACCAGCACCAATGGTCCGCGAAGCAACGCGAAGCGTCATTTCAGGCTGCTGCCGACCTGCTGTGCCCCCAGGGCTTTGGATCTTTGGCTGAGCGTGCGGTGCTTTGTTGCCGATCCCGTTACCCGTTACCGATTGGGTGGTCGCCCGGATCGCCTCCCCGCTCAGGGTTCAGGTTCTCAACAGCACGGCTGGAGCGGCGCCGGGGCTCCCAGACAGGCCGATGCGGGTCTCGAGCTCGCCGAGAGCCTGCTCCAGGTCGTCGTTGACCACCACGGCATCAAACTCGCCGCTGGCCTCCAGCTCCACCCGGGCCCGCGCCAGGCGGCGCTCAATCGCAGCCTCCGCCTCGCTGCCGCGGCCTCGGATACGGCGCTCCAGCTCGGCAAAGCTGGGCGGGGAGATGAACAGCAGCCTGGCGGTCGGGAAGCTCCGGCGCACCTGCCGGGCTCCCTCCAGTTCGATCTCCAGCAGCACCGGCTGCCCCGAGGCCAGGCGCTCCTCCACCGGCCGCCGCGGCGTGCCGTAGGCGTTGCCGGCGAACTCGGCCCACTCCAACAACCCTCCCTCTTCCTCCAGCGCCGCAAAGGCCGGGCGGGAGAGAAACACATAGTGCTCGCCCTCCACCTCACCGGCCCGGGGCGACCGGGTGGTGGCGGAGACCGACAGCCACAGCTGGGGATGGCGCTCCAACAACCGCCGCACCAAGGTTCCCTTGCCCACGCCGCTGGGGCCGGTGATCACGGTCAGCGCGGGCGAGGCCATGGGAGACCGGTGCGGATCAGTCGAGCGGGTCCAGGTTGCAGAGTAGGGGTTCTCCCGTCCGGAACCGCCGCCGTGACGGCGCCATCCCCCGAGCCCCCAGCCGCCGGCGCCCTCCATCCGCCAGCGCCAGCGCCCCAACCTTCGCTCCCCGACGGGGGGCTTGAGCTTGCCCAAGGCCTACCCGCCTCCCGCCCCGAGGTCATCCAACCGCTGGATGTCACCAGCCTGCGGGCGGTGCTGGCCGAACTCCGCCCCCAGCTCCTGCCCAGCCGCTTCGAGAAGGCCCAGCAGAGCGACGGCCAGACGCTGCAGCTGGGCCTGCGCAGCCTCCAGGGCCACCAATGGCTGGAGCTGAGCTGGCTGGCGGAGGCGCCGCGGCTGCTGGCGATCGCGGCGCCGCCCCGCCAGGGGGAGGGCAGCACCCTGGCCCGCCAGCTGCAGCACGGCCTGCGCGGCCTGGCCCTGGTGGAGATCGTCCAGCAAGGCTGGGAGCGGGTGGTGGAGCTGGCCTTCGCGCCACGCCCTGGCGAACCGCCGCAGCGCTGGCTGGTGCTGGAGCTGATGGGGCGCCATAGCAACCTGTTTCTGTTGGATGGCGACCGCCGCGTCGTCGCCTTGGCCCGGCAGGTGCGGGCCGCCCAATCGCGGCTGCGACCGATCGGCACGGGCGATCCGTACCAGCCGCCGCCGCCCCTGAGCGGCGAAGCCCCCGGCAGCGAGGCCAGCGCGGCGGAGTGGCGCCGCCGGCTCACCTTGCTGCCCCTGCCCTTGGGGGAAGCCCTGCGCCAGGCCTACGCCGGCATCAGCCCTGCGCTCACCAGCCAGCTGCTGGAGGGCCAGCCCCAGCTGCGCCAGCATCCGGTGCAGAGCCTCAACGAAGCCGAATGGGCCTGGCTGTGGCAGCGCTGGCGGGCCTGGCTGCTGGCGGTGGAGCAAGAGCGCTTTGGGTTTCAAGCCACGGCAGCGGGGGGCTATCGCTGCTGGAGCGCCGCGGACATCGCAACGCTGCCCCCCACGCCCATGGCCTCGCCCACGCCCGCCGCGGCGTTGGCGTCGGCGTCGGGCGCCGGGACCCAGGCCGGTCAGGGCACCCCAAGACCCAGTGACGCCCCATCCCCACCGCCCCTGGCCTTGGCGTTGCACCAGCCCCTGTCGGTCAATCGGGCCCTGGCGGCCTACTACGGCGCACGGCTGGGGCGCCGCCGCTGGCGGCAAGGCCAAGCGGACCTGCGCCAGCGGCTGCAGAGCGCGCTGGAGCGGGAGCAGCGCCAGCTGCGCCAGCAACAGGAGCTGCTGGAGGCGGTGCCCGGCAACGCGGAGCTGCAGGAGCGGGCCCATGCCTTGCTCAGCCAGCCCTCGCCCGACCGTGAGGCGATCGACACCGCCCAGGCGCTGTACCGCAAGGCCCGCAAGCTGCGCCGCTCCGTGGCGGCGATCACGCCCCGCGTCGCCTTGCATCAGCAGCGGCTCGACGCTCTGGAGGCCAGCCTCACCTTCCTCGAGCAAGCCGACAGCCAGGAGCAGCTCGATGAGCTCAGCGCCGAGATCGAGGTCGGCGACCGGCGGGGCGGGCGGCGGGCGGCGGGCCGAGCCCCGGGCGTGCCCCAGCCCCTGGAGCTCAGCAGCCCCTCGGGCCTGCGGCTGCAGGTGGGCCGCAACCACCGCCAAAACGACTGGATCAGCCTGAAGCAGGCGCGCCGCGGCGACCTCTGGTTCCACGCCCAAGAATGTCCCGGCAGCCATGTGGTGCTCAAGGCCTCGGATGGCCCGGCCGGCGAGGCCGACCTCGCCGCCGCCGCCGACCTGGCGGCCCACTTCAGCCGCGCCCGCGGCAACGCCCGGGTGCCGGTGCTGATGGTGCCGGTGGAGAACCTGCAGCGGCTGCCGGGCGCCGGCCCCGGCACGGTGCGTCATCGCGGCGGCCTTGTGCGTTGGGGCGAACCGGCCCGCGCCGAACCGCATCTGGCTGCCCTTAACGTCGCGGGGAGCCCAAGGCCATGAGCAACTCCAACAGCAGCCCCCCGCTCCCTCCGCCCCCACCGGCCCAGCCGCCCCAGGCGCCCGCCCAGGCCCCACCGCCTGCCCAGGCCCACCCCAACGGCGACGAGTTCCCCGGGGAGGTGGAGATGACCCTGGTGGACCACCTGGAGGAGCTGCGGCGCCGCCTGCTGCGCAGCCTGCTGGTGTTGGTGCTCGCCGCCGCCGGCTGCCTGCTGGTGGTGAAGCCCTTGGTGCGGTTGCTGGAGCTGCCGGCCCAGGGCATTCGCTTTCTGCAGCTGGCCCCGGGCGAATTCCTGATGGTGTCGCTCAAGGTGGCGGGCTACGCGGGGCTGGTGTTGGCGCTGCCGTGGATCCTGTTCGAGGCGTTGGCGTTCGTGCTGCCAGGCCTCACCCGCCGCGAGCGGCGCCTGGTGGCCCCCGCCGTGGCGGGCTCCTCGCTGCTGTTCCTCGCGGGCCTGGCCTTCGCCTGGTGGGCGCTGGTGCCGGCGGCGTTGCGCTTCCTGGTCAGCTACGGCGCCGACGTGGTGGAGCCGCTCTGGTCGATCGAGCGCTACCTCGATTTCGTGCTGCTGCTGATGGTGGCCACGGCATTGGCCTTCCAGCTGCCGGTGTTGCAGCTGCTGCTGGGGGCCCTAGGCCTGCTGAACGCCGCGGCGATGCTGGCGGCCTGGCGCTGGGTGGTGCTGGTCAGCGCCCTGGCGGGGGCCGTGCTCACCCCCTCCACCGATCCGGTGACGATGCTGCTGCTCAGCGGCGCGATCACGGCCCTGTATCTGATCGGGGTCGGGCTGGTGGCGCTGGTGCAGCGGCCGCGGCCGCGCTTCGATCAGGCCTGACTCAGCGCTGGGGGTGAGGGTGGCAGGTTCAGGAGCCTGATGAAGGTCCAACCAGCGATTACGGCCCCCGATGCGGTTCAGCGGTTGGCGCGATCAACTCCTGGCCCTGGTGGACCAGCTCGGCATCCCCTGTCGCTGGGAGCACAAGGGCGCGTTCGAACACTGCGTCATCGAGGACGACCGCGGCAACCGCAAGCTGAACTGGTGGCCCGAGACCGGGGAGCTGCTGTTGGTGGGCGATCCCGAGCTGCGCGAGCCGCTGGAGCCCCGCCT
>JBKCTK010000279.1:0-14547 GCA_046319055.1 Synechococcaceae cyanobacterium | reverse complement strand
TGCTGCCAATCCTTCTCCCCCAGCAGCAGCCGTGCTGGCCTCACCAGGGCCAGCAAGCGGCAGACCACCGTGGCGACGCCTTCGAAATGGCCGGGTCGGGAGCGGGCGCAGAGGCTGTCCAACAGCTGCTGCGGCGGTCGCACCCGGGTGATCGCCGCCTCCCCGCCTGGAAACACCCCCTCCAGCATGGGGAGGAACAGGGCGTCCACCCCCTCCTCCTGGGCGAGGGTCGCATCGGCGTTGGGGTCGCGCGGATAACGGTCAAAATCCTCCGCCGGGCCGAACTGCAAGGGGTTGACAAACACGCTCAGCAACACCCTTGGTGGCGGGCCAGCGGAGCGGGAACGCCGGGCTCGACGCAGCAGCTCGCGGTGGCCTTGATGCAAGGCCCCCATCGTCGGGACGAAATGCAGGGGACGCTCAGGTTCCCGGCGCCGCCACGCCTCCAGTTCCAGACGGTTGCGGAGAAGATCCACCCACAAAAAAAGCCCAACCACCAGATTGGCGGAAGGACCGGAGGGGGGACGCAACCCCGTGGTCAGGGGTGCTGGTGACTGGAGCCTCAGTCGAGAACCTCAATGGACACCTGGGCGATGCCACTGGCGACAACCCCCAGCTCGGAGGCGGCGCCATGGGCCAGGTCGAGGACCCGGCCGGAGTGGAAGGGACCCCGATCGTTGATCCGCACCACGGCGGTCCGACCGTTATTGAGGTTGGTAACCCGCACCCGGGTGCCGAAGGGCAGGGTGCGGTGCGCCGCCGTGAGGGTGCCGCGGGTGAGCACTTCGCCACTGGCGGTGCGATTGCCGTAAAAGCCAGGGCCGTACCAGCTGGCCTGGCCACTGACGACCCGACCGCTGGAGGTCGAGGCCAACAAGGCCTGGGCGATGGTCATCGGAGGAGCCTGACGCAGCAGCCGGTCCTCAAAGGAGGGGGGCTCACCAATCTCCCGAATGGCAACAGACGCAGGCTGGCCATTGGGAAGGACTGGATTGGCCGCCATGGCGGGGGCGACGGTGGATCCGGTGATCAGCAGGGCAACGGCGCCCAGGAAACGGGAAACTCGCATGATGAGCAGAACCCTCCGACTGGAGGCCAACCCGCAACAAGGAAAGATTCCGAGGTGCGGGCGGGAGATGGAACAGCAACCAAGTTGAACAGGGTTATCTGACCAAATCGACGGGTGGGGTTCCTAACAAGATTGACGACGAGCAAAACTTAACTGCATCGGAGCGGCTATTGGGGCATGGAAACCAGCAGGATTCACTGATCAGATTTCATCATCAAACCTCCCAGGCCAGCCAGCCACTAGACCGGCCGGCGGCAACCGCGCCAGACAACATCAGAAAATCCAATCCAAAAGATCAGGCGAGCTAATCGTTTAATGTGCCAATCCTGCCGCCGTCCACCAGTTGCGGCGGGTGGCGGGGCAGGATCGGGAAGCCTCCAAGGGTCCTGGCCATGGATTACCGCAGCGCCGGCGTTGACGTGGCCGCCGGCCGCGCCTTTGTGGAGCGAATCCGCGCCAGCGTGGAAACCACCCGGCGCCCCGAGGTGATCGGCAACCTCGGAGGCTTCGGCGGGTTGTGCCGCCTGCCGAGCGGCCTGCGGCGCCCCTTGCTCGTCGCCGGCGCCGATGGGGTGGGCACCAAGTTGGAACTGGCCCAGACCCATGGCCGTCACCATGACGTCGGCATCGACCTGGTGGCGATGTGCGTCAACGACGTGCTGACCAGCGGCGCCGAACCCCTGTTCTTCCTTGATTACATCGCCACCGGCCGGCTCAGCCCCGAGGCAATGGCCGAGGTGGTGGCAGGGATCGCCGCCGGCTGCCGGGAGAGCGGCTGCGCCCTGCTGGGCGGCGAAACCGCCGAAATGCCCGGCTTCTATGCCCCGGGCCGGTACGACCTGGCCGGATTCTGCGTGGCGGTGGTTGAGGAGGACGCCCTGATCGATGGTCGGGCCGTGCGGGAGGGCGACCGGATCGTGGCGATCGCCAGCAGCGGGGTGCACAGCAACGGATTCAGCCTGGTGCGGCGGATCCTGGAAGCGGCGGGCGTCGATGCCGGCGCCACCCTGGAGCCCGACGGCCCGCCCGTGATCGCCAGCCTGTTAACCCCCACCACGCTGTACGTGTCACTGGTGCGCCGCCTGCTCGCCGAAGGCGTGAGCCTGCATGGCATGGCCCACATCACCGGCGGCGGGCTGCCAGAGAACCTGCCCCGCTGCCTACCGGCTGGCCTGCAGGCGGAGATCGACCCTGCAAGCTGGGAGCGTCCGAGCCTGTTCCGCTGGCTTCAACAGAAGGGAGCGGTGCCGGAGTCGGATCTCTGGAACACCTTCAACCTCGGCGTGGGATTCTGTTTAGTGCTGCCCGCCAACCAGGTGGAGGCCGCCTTGGCGATCTGCCAAACCTCAGGCCACCAGGCTTGGGAGCTCGGACGGATTCGCCCCCAGCAGGGACCCGAGGGACTGGCCGGATTGCCGTACGGCCCCACGGGAACAAGCCCCTGTCTGTAGGCAAGACCTACATTGTATGTAGCCGACACATTTTCCGCATATTCTGATGGCCATGCTCGACAGCTCCTCCCGCGTCACACGCCGCCGCTCATCCGCCGGTCCCGTTCCTCCCCAGCGCCCCCAGCCCCCCCGTCTGCGTGAACCTGTGCAGCGGCTGAGGGAGCCCAGCCCCGCCGGCATGGGTGGTGGTGGTGGTGGTGGCCAGCGTCCCACCTTTCTGACCCTGCGGGACCACGGCAAGGTTTATGTGGCCGACCTTCCTCGCTTATCCGATGGCCAGCTGGTCCAGGTCGCCCGCGAGGCCCAGGAGGTGCTGGAGAGCCTGAATCGCCGTCTGCAGGAGCTCGAAGACCAGTTCTCTCTCAACCCCGGAGAGCAGGACACCCGGATTCGCGCCTCCACCAAGCGGGATGTGACCCAGCGGTTCCTCTCCGCGATCGCCCAGGAGCAGGAACTGCGTCGCAGCAATCCCGTGCTGCGGGCCGCGGCCGGTGAATCCCTGGCGCGGGCCTGCCTGGAACTGGCGCGGCAGCGCCTGCCGGGCGCCACCTGCGAGTCCCTACTGCAGGAAGCCTTGGCCGCCTGTGGCCCCAGCGAGCAGGAGAGCTCCAGCCGCGATCCCCAGCTGCTTCGCCTGATCGAGCGCCAGGAGCCCGCCCCATCCCAAGCTGAAGTGCTGCCCGTGGTGCTCACACCGGAGCCACTGGCCGAGGCCCAGGCCCAGGCTGGCTGAGCGGCGCCAACCCTTGCCCGAAGCCCCTAGGCGGGCTTTGGGTTGCCTGATCTGCAACAAAGCTCCGCTGACCAACCCGGATGCTTTTTCAAGCTCCCGCCGACCGGCATGGCACCCAGGGCGTTGGGTCTGAGGCTGAGGCTGAGGGTGCGGAGCTTGGCTGCTGATCAGGTCGGGGCAAGGGCCTGGAACGCCCAGCACCCGGCGACTCAGTCGCTCCGGAAGGGGTTGCTGGGCATCCCCACTCCAGCCGCCTGGGTTGCGCTCGCCAAGCGATCCAGCTCCTGGCGCTCCGGCGGCGACAGGCTCCAGCCCAAGGCCCGGGCCGCGATCTCCACCTGATCAACGCGCCGCAGGCCTGGGATCGGCATGGCGCCATGGGCACGGCACCAGTTCAGGGCCACCTCCACGGGTGTGGCCTGATGGGTCGCGGCTAGCCGGGCCATGCCGTGGAGCAGCGGTTGCAATCCGGGCCAGAGCCGTCGCCACAACCAGCCCCGGGGACCCGGCGGCGTGGGCGGCGGCGCTCCCGGAGGGCAAGCCAACAGCCCCAGGGCCAGCGGGCTGTAGGCGATTAACGCAATCCCAAGCTCCTGGCACACGTCAGCCACGCCGCCCGGAACCAGGGGCTGGGGGGCGAGCAGCGAGAGCTGCACCTGAACACTGGCCAGCCGCACGCCGCGGTCCGCCAGTTGGCGTTGCACCTGGCGCAGCCGTCGTGGCCCCATGTTCGAGACGCCCAGGGAGGCGACGGCCCCCGCCTCGACCAAATCGGCCAGCCCTTCCAGCAGGGGCCCTTCTTGCCAAGGGGCGTAGCGGGCCGTGCTCCAGTGGAGCTGAACACGTTCAAGCTTGCCGCCCAGCCGCTGCCGGGAGGCGGCAAAGGCGGCGGCGTAGCCTCGCCGGCCGAGCCGCCAGGGATAGGGCGCCAGCTTGGTAGCCACGGTGATCGCGGCCCGCTGTTCAGGCGGTAGGGAGGCGCAGAAACGGCCCAGCAGCACCTCACTGCGACCTGTGAAGCGGCCGGTGCCGTAGGAATCGGCCGTATCGAAAAAGGTCAGTCCCCGTTCCAGGCAACGGTGGAAGGTGTCCTGGAGCTGCCCGTCTTGACCCGGCTCATAGCCCCAGAGCAGCCGATTGCCCCAGGCCCAGGTCCCCACGCCAAGGCCCGGGGACGGATCCTGGCTGCCAGGGGGGCGTGGATTCATCGGGAGGGGACGACGGGATCGTCGCGAGGCTGGGGTGCTCCGCCATGATCAACCCCAAACCAATCCTGCCCCGTGGCCTCCCATTCCACCCCCACAGCCCGGGCGCCCAGCGTGGCTGCCGCTGGGCGCCCGGTCCCCCCCGCCGAGGCCTCTGGCGCCGTGGCGGTCTCCCGCCAAGAGGAGCCGATTCTTTGCGATCACTGCGGCCGCAGCGCCAGCAACGGGCTCACGTGCATCGGCATGTGCGTGGCCGATTCGGGCTATTGATCCCGGCGATCCGTTGGCGCCTGCTGAGCCCAACGATCCTGCTGGGCCTCTTGGGGCTCGGGTGGGCGGCGCCGCTGGGAGCGCAGGAAGCCCCCGAGGACTTCGGTCGCTGGCTGAGTGAGGTTCGCGCCTGCCGGCTGGGCGGAACCCCGGCACCGGCGCTGGGCCTGCGCTGCGACAGCGTGCGGCTGGATCAGCAGCTACCCGGGCTGCTGAGTGTGCGCTTCTTCAGCCGTGGCCAGGGGCCGGGCCCGGCGAAGCGGCTCCTGGTGTTCGCGGGGATTCTGGAGCGGGGCAGTCCCGCCATGGCCTGCCGGGGAGGGAGCTGCCAGTGGTCCAGCCCGATGCGCACCCGGGTGACCGCCCTGGCCGATCTCGGGGTGTCCGAGCGCGGCGAGACCACGACGCTGCCCACCACGCGGCTGGCCCAGGGGAACTGCCTGATTCAGGCGAAGCGGATTCGCTGCGAGGCCACGGCGGAAGGCGAAGGGGCCTGGTGGGCGCAAGCCGATCGCTAACCCAACGTGCCGCATCTTCGCAGCAAGATCTTTTTAGCCCTGGATTCCGCGAACTTGGTCAAAACTCAGGCCATCAGGCCTGGCCGCAAGTCGCGCTGTTCCTCCACAACCCCGACGACCAGCCAAAATTGGGCCCGATCAGCACTCGTGCTCCGCAGAGCAGAGCAGAGCAACTTTTCAGGGTCGCGCCGACAGGCTGCGCACGCCCTGGATTGGGTCTTTGGCGGAGGGCGCGGAGCCTGGTCAACGCCCGGGTGGCCCACGCACCTCGACCCTCGCGGGGATAGCCCTGTGGAGCTCCGCCACTCCCGCTGGTTTCGCGTCAGTTTCAAACCAGCGGCGCCCCAGGGAACGCCCCCGCGCTTGCCGCCCCAGCAGCGGCGATCAAGCGGCAAGCCCAAGGGCGTGGGGGCTGCCACGGCCGCGGCTGAGACCCCAGACCGCCGGATGCCCATCGCTCCTCGCGGAGCGGGAGGCCGCTGGCCCCTGGCGACAGCGCCAGCTCCATCATCCCGAAAATAAGGTGGAGATCCACAGCCCCTGAACTCCAGCGGGATTCGCTGACTGGCTCTTGAGGGAAAACCCCAGGAGCCGTGCGCCAGCCGGCTTGAACCCCGCGAAGAGTTTGATCACATTTTTACCGGACGCTGGACCAGGGCGCGATCCGGCTGGTGAAGCTTTGCCCAAAACCGCGTCGCTTCTTCCAGTTTCCTTTAGGGTTCGGCCCATTCCTGGAGTGCGCCGTGCCCTCCTCCACTTCGCTGCTGGCCCTCGTCGGGATCGCCGGCTTTGCCCTGCTCTCCCTGCTGTTTGGGATCTTCACCTGAAGCCTCCCAGCGCCCACCCCTCCAACCGGCTGCGAGGCCCCCGTAAGCCTGGCCGGCGTCGGCTCAGGCCAGGGGCCCCTGGGAGCCCACGCTCTCGGGGCGACAGGCTGCAACTCCAAGCCAGCGGGGATCGGGCGCTGCGGGGTCAGCGCCGGACCATCCCGCCGTGAAACGCACGCTCCGCCTATTAACCCGCGGCGCAACGCAGGGGTCCCTGGCTGGCAGGCCATCGGGCCGCTTGCGGCGGCCCTCAGCGGCAGAAGCCGTGAGGATGGAAGGGCAGACCGCGGCGCTCGCCTCCAACGCATCGGCACGTTTTCCCCGCACCCCATGACCTCCCGTGAGAGCCTGATGGCGCTGCTGCGTCAGCCCGCCGTACCGGCCGCGGAGGTAGGGCCCTGGATCCCCCGGCTGGAGCAAGAGCAGCCCGCCGACCTCAACCGCGACGCCCCGCTTCTGGCCGGCGTCTGGGAGTTGCGCTGGAGCAGCGCTCGTCAACCCTGGCTGGTGCAAATGCCCTGGCTGGAAAACCTCCAGGTGCTGGACCCTGAGCATCAGCGCGGCATGAACCTGCTGCGGCTGCGGGGTCCGCTGGGCCCCCTGGCGGCCGTGAGCGTGGTAGCCCGACTGGAGGCCAGCGGTGGGCAGCGCCTGGCGGTGCAATTTGAGAAAGGCGGCTGGATCGGACCGCGGCTGGCTGGGCTCCGGCCGGAGCTGCTGCTATCGGTGCGCCAACCCTTCCCCGCCTGGCTGGACATCACGGTGCTGGATGACGACCTGCGCATCTGCCGGGGCAGCGCGGGCACGGTCTTTGCCCTGTTGCGCCGCACCGATCTCAACGCCACCGACCTGCTGCCGCCCTTGCCTGAGCCCGCCATCCCGTCCTGAAGAACGGTGCTTGGGCCCGCACACCATCCCTGTCGGGCTGGGCGCTGGCGGTGACGGGCTCGCTGCCGTGCGACCAAGCCAGCACAGCAGGGGAATTGTCGACACCCGGCTCCGACAAGCGCCGAGCGCCAATGCCTTTCAGCGCCGCCCCAGCAGGTCTTCCCAGGTGGGAGGCGGCAGGGTCACCGCAGGCATGCGGCCTCCGAGGGGAGCGGGGCCACTGCGCCGCCCCGCCGCCCCACCAACCGGGATCGCGGTCCAGGGGCAGGAGAGAGCGGCAGCGGCGCAGTTGGGAAAATTCGGGTTCATCGCAGGAGTGGTGAGGGAAGGGGGAACTGGCAGGGTTGGATCGCAGGCGGTGGCGGCCATGGCGGGGGAAACAGGGACTGGAACGGTCCTTGACGGTTGCGGCTGAGGGACGGGGCCGCGGGGCCGGGGGTGCGTCCGGGTGGATGCGTCAACGGCGGACGGCTTGGAACAGCTGGCATACGGGACATGGGCGGGCCCGCGCGGCTCCTGTCGGCCGGCCCCAAGGGGCTCGGCCGCTTCATGCTGCTGGGGTCGCCGGTCGCGTTCCGGTTAGCCCCGCGACAACCCAACAGTTGGCTCCATCACCAGGCTGGCGAGCCCGAGCATCTCGTCCAGGACGCCGATGGGATGGGTCCCTCGCCTGAGGCATTCGCCCCAAAGCACCCTAAGAACAGACGGCCCTGGGCATTGGCCAAAGTTCCCGAAGGATGCCTTGAAAACGACGGATGGCTGGCAGATCCATGGATGGCTCCTCACTGTCTGTTGGAGATTCCGCTGGATGGGCCAAGCACCGGTTCAGAGACACTCCACAAGCTACCACCCGATAGCGGCTGCGTGGCTCCCTTGCCCCTGATGTAACCCCGGCTTGGCGGTTCCCACCGGCTTGCAGCCAGGCCTCCAACCTGCGACCAGCTGGACCTTCGGGCAACCACGGCCTCGTGCGCCGGGATCGCTTCGGCCCATCACCCCCCGGCCGCCGGCGCCCCGGTTACAGGGGGAAACCTCGGAACCGTGGTGGCGCCATCGTCTGGGTGGTCCACGGGCCGGCGGCAGCCGGCCTCTCGGCAAACCCTCCAGGGCGATTCAGCCGTGATGGATTCGCCGCACAATCCCTCAGCGCTTCGGATCCCCCGAGGACCTCAACCGGTGGCCGAGACATCGAAGCAGCCGGCGGCAGGGCTCAACGCCGTTCCAGGTCGCGCACCGCGGCCACGCCATCGCGCACCTCCCCCACCAGCACCTGGTCGGTGAGGTTCACGAACAGCCCGTTCTCCAGCACGCCCGGCAGGTTGTTGATCTCCTTCTCCAGCTGCTCCGGAGCCTGGATGCCGCCGGAGAAGGCCACATCCAGCACCAAATTGCCCTGATCGGTCACCACCGGTCCGGCCTTGCGCACAGCCATGCGCAGCTCGGCCCTGCCGCCCAGGTCGGCCAGTTGACCTTGCACCTGACGCCAGGCGCCGGGTAGCACCTCCACCGGCAGCAGAAAGCCGAGGTTCAGGGTGTCCACCAGTTTGGTGGCATCCACCACCACCACGAACCGCTCCGCCCTTCGGGCCACCAGCTTCTCCTGCACATGGCAGGCCCCACCTCCCTTGATCAGTTGGAAATGGGGATCCACCTCATCGGCGCCATCGATGGCCAGATCGATCCGACGGATGGCATTGAGGCTCTTCAAGGGGATCCCGAGCTCCGCCGCCAGCACCTCACCCTGAAAGGAGGTGGTCACGCCGGTGATGTCGTGCAGCTCGCCGCGCCGCAACTTCTCCCCCAGGCCCTGGATCATCAGGGCGGCGGTGGAGCCGGAGCCCAACCCCACGACCATGCCGTCGCGGATCTGTTCCACAGCGGCGGCGGCCACCGCCTGTTTCATCTGGTCTTGCAGCTCCGCCATCCAACCCGACAGCCATCGCGGCCAGACCGTAGCAAGGCACTGTTCCAGAGCCCCGCAGCCCGATTTCAACCGGAATGGGGCAGGGCGGCGGGGCGGATCGAGAGCTGCAACTCCTTCTGTCCGCGGATCACGGTCAAGGGCAGGGGCCGCCCCACCTGCGACTGTTCGACGCGCTGCAGCAGGGCCGCGGGCGAACCCACCACCGCATGGTCGACGGCGATCACCAGATCGCCACGCCGCAGCCCGGCCGCCTCGGCGGGACTCTCCGGCAGGACCCGCTGCACCAGGGCGCCGTCCCGTTCCGGCAGCTGCAGCAGGGCATCGGGGTCGCGATTGTTGTCCCGCGCCACGCGGGCCGTCAGCGGCACCAGCTGGAGGCCCAGGTAGGGATGCACCACAGCTTTGCCGGCGCCGAGCTGGTCGGCCACCCGCCGGGCCAGGTTGATCGGGATGGCAAAGCCCAGGCCCGCTCCCGGACCGGAGCGCACCAACGTATTGATGCCGATCACCTCGCCGAAGGCATTGATCAGTGGACCACCGGAGTTGCCGGGGTTGATGGCGGCATCGGTCTGGATCAGATCGAGCCGCTTATCGGCGAAACCAAGGCTATTGATGTCGCGATGCAGGCTGCTGACGATGCCCATCGTGACCGTGCGCTCCAGTCCGTAGGGGCTGCCCAGGGCGATGGCCCAATCACCCACCTCCAAGGCCTCGGAATCGCCCAATGGAGCGGCGCGCAGGGGCTCATCCCGCGTCGGCACCCGCACCACCGCCAGGTCGGTGACCGGATCAGCGCCCACCACGCTGCCCTCCAGCTCATGGCCATCGGCCAGGGTCACGGCCACGGCGTCGGCTTGATCGACGACATGGGCATTGGTGAGCACAAACCCGCGGTTGGCATCGATCACGACGCCCGATCCCTGACCGCGCTCTCGCATGCTGCCGGAGGGATCTCCGAACAGATCCCGCAGCAAGGGATCGAGCAGGGCGGGGTCGAAGGGCTGGCGGGCCACGCTGCGCTCCGTATCGATCCGCACCACCGCTGGGGCGACCCGCCGGGCGGCAGCGGCGACGAAGCTGTGGCCGCCGGCACTCAGCAATGCCGCACTGGCGGCGATGGGCTGGGGCGCCTCGGCCCCGGGGGATCTGGCGGCGACGGCCGGGACGGGAACCTGGGCCGGCGGCTGAGCGGTGGGGTCGTCGGCATCAGGCTGCGCGACCAAGGGCGAAGGGTTGCTGGTCGTCGGGGGCAAGCCCGCAAGGGGCTCTAACCCAGCGGGAACGGCGGCGGTGGCCGGGCCGGGCCGGGCGCCGGAGAGCCCAGGCGGCGGATCGAGCGCCGGCGCGGGCAGGGCCAGGGCGAGGGGCGGCGAGGCCACCAGCAGCACGACCAGCAGGGCCCACAGGCGCAGCACGTGGCCGAGGTGGCCCGCGGTGCGCGCCCACCCAGCGGCCCGCCAGGCCCGGGGGCGGCGAGGGGCGGCGGGTCCCCAAGAGCGCCAGAACGCCGTCACCGCCGGCGGCAGCAACAGCTTCAGGGCTGGAGGCCGGCAGCGGCGGAGGAGTGGATCCGAAGCTGACCGGGTGCCGGTGATTGGAGAGCGAGACGGCATGGCGCCGGTCGCGATCGCTGAGCGCTGAACCATCGGCTCAGGCTAGGAACCTTCGGGCGGATCCCAGCGCAGCAACAGCTGGCCCAAGTGGCCGTCTGGCGCCAACTCCAGCAGGCGGCCGCCGGCAGCCTGGGGCCGGCCGAGGGGACAGGGCTGCACCGGGCCGAAGGGCACGAGAGTGGAGGGGCAACCCAGCAGCGGCACCTCCGGGCGCCCGGGAAACCAGCCCTGCCAGTGCTGGTGGATGTGCCCGAAGACCAGCCCCCGCAGCTGGGGCAGCGGCGCCAGGGTGGCGAGCAGGGGCCCGCGGTCCTCCAGCAGCATCGTGTCCATCAGCGGATCACCGATCGGCAGCGGCGGATGGTGCAGGGCGACGAGCAGGGGCCGGCCGCGATCGGCCAGGGTCGCCACCAGCCCCTCCAGCCAGGTCAGCTGGGCCGCTCCCAGCCAGCCGCTGACACAACCGGGCCGATGGCTGTCGAGCAGCAGCAGATCCCAGGCGCCGCAGGGCACCAGCGCGGGCGCCAGGACGGCGCGACGCCCCAGCACAGCGGCCAGGTAGAGGGGCCGGTCGTGGTTGCCCGGCAGCAACGCCACGGGAAGCGGCAAGCCCTCCAGCAGCTCTCGCAGCCGCACGTAGCCGCCCCAACTCTCATCTTCACAGAGGTCACCGCTGATCAGCAGCAGGTCCGCCGCGGGGCCGCGGCGCCGCACCTCGGCCAACCCCTGACGCAGCGCCTGTTGGAGCCGCTCCAAGGGCCTCACGCCGCGGCAACGGCCGCGCGGATCGGCGAGCAGGTGCGGGTCGCTGAGTTGCAGGATGCGGCAGGTTGGCAACAAGCGCTGCAATTCAGGGTCTGCGACCTAAGTTTGTGGCGTCTTCTCTGCCCTGACCATGGTTTCAGTTCCTCCTGGAGAGCGTCGGCGATGCAGTCTCTGTCAGGTGGAAATCCAGGGCATGGCCGGGGGCAAGGACCTGGTGCTGTTCAGCCAGGGGGCCCCAGGCAGCCGCGCCAAGCTCTGGGCCAGGGTCTGCCAGTACCTGCGCACGCCTGAACAGTGCGGCCAGTGCCTGAACCAGGATGCCGCCCTGCGCGGCACGGTGCAGCAGAGCGATTACTACGCCGAGGCGCCCGTGTTCGACCTGGGGCGGGAGCTGGGGGCTTCCCCGGGGACCGATCCCGTAGGCTGAGGAGTCGCCCGCCGGGCAACTTCCAGTTTCCAGTCGCCGATCCTCGCGGGGTCCAGCCTTGGGTCCTGTTCGCCAGGACGCGACATGGGGACCGGAGCAGTTCACCAACTGCAGGCCACGGCGGCACTCCCGCCGCCGCCTCGCTTGCCCCTTCCCGCCCTCACCGACCTGGAACTCCAAGCACGCCCCGCCGTCGAGGCGGCTGGTTTCAGCCTGGAGCGCCTGCAGATGCTGAGCCATCGCCTTCCTCTCACGGTGCAGGTGATGGTGCGCCGCGGCGATGGCAGCGACGTGAGCCTCGACGATTGCGCCGCCCTCAGCGGTCCCCTCGGCGAGGCCCTGGAGGCCTCCGGTCTGCTGAGCGGCGATTGGGTGCTGGAGGTGAGCAGCCCTGGGATCGGCGATGTGCTCCAGCACGATCGCGACTTCCACAGCTTCCGTGGCTTCCCCGTGCGGGTGCGGCTGCAAGCCGCGGGGGGATCCGCTCAGGATCAGGAGGGCCTGCTGCTGGGGCGCGACGAGCACCACGTGCTGCTCAACGTGCGCGGCCGCAGCGTGCGCCTGCCACGGCAGGACGTGCAACAGGTCTGCCTGATCACTCCGGCCGAGGGCTCCGCCTGACCGCCTACCCCGCCTCCCTCTCGCTTCCCCTGTCCACCTTCGCCGCTTGCTCCGATGGCCCTTGTCATGCTTCCCGGTCTGAACAACCTGATCGAGGACATCAGCGACGAGAAGAAGCTGCCGCCTCAGGTGGTGGAATCGGCCCTGCGCGAGGCACTTCTCAAGGGCTACGAGCGCTATCGGCGCACCCTCTATCTGGGCATCTCCGAGGATCCCTTCGAGGAGGACTACTTCAGCAATTTCGATGTAGCCCTCGATCTGGAGGAGGAGGGGTATCGGGTTCTAGCCAGCAAGATCATCGTTGAAGAGGTGGAGAGCGACGACCATCAGATCGCCATTGATGAGGTGCGCCAGGTCGCGGAGGATGCCCAGACCGGCGACACGGTCGTGCTCGATGTCACGCCTGAAAAGGAGGATTTTGGCCGCATGGCCGCGGCCACCACGAAGCAGGTTTTGGCCCAGAAGTTGCGCGACCACCAGCGCCGCATGATCCAGGAGGAATTCGCCGATCTGGAGGATCCGGTGCTGACCGCCCGGGTGATTCGATTTGAGCGCCAGAGCGTGATCATGGGTGTGACCAGCGGCCCCGGCAGCCCCGAAGTGGAGGCGGAGCTGCCTCGGCGCGACCAGCTGCCCAACGACAACTACCGCGCCAATGCCACCTTCAAGGTGTTTCTCAAGGAGGTCAGCGAGGTGCCACGCCGCGGTCCCCAGCTGTTCGTCAGCAGGGCTAATGCCGGCCTCGTGGTGTATCTCTTTGAGAATGAAGTGCCGGAAATCCAGGAAGGTTCTGTGCGCATCGTGGCCGTGGCCCGTGAGGCCAATCCTCCCTCCCGTTCCGTGGGCCCACGCACCAAGGTGGCGGTCGACAGCGTGGAGCGCGAGGTGGATCCGGTGGGGGCCTGCATCGGCGCCCGCGGCTCCCGCATTCAGCAGGTGGTGAATGAACTCCGCGGCGAGAAGATCGATGTGATCCGCTGGTCCCACGACCCCGGCCAGTACATCGCCAACTCCCTCAGCCCGGCTCGGGTGGAGATGGTGCGGCTGGTGGATCCCGAGGGCGCCCACGCCCATGTCCTTGTGCCACCGGATCAGCTGAGTTTGGCGATCGGCCGGGAGGGGCAGAATGTGCGCCTGGCGGCACGGCTGACGGGCTGGAAGATCGACATTAAGAACTCCCAGGAGTACAACCAGGCCTCCGAAGACGAGGTGGTGGCCGCGTTGATCAGTCAACGGCGCCAGGAGGAGGCCCTCCAGGCAGAAGCCGAAGCGCGCCTGGCGGCGGAGCAGGCGGCCCGGGCGGAGGAGGATGCCCGTCTCCGGGAGCTTTACCCCCTGGCGGAGGATGAGGAGGAGGCATTGGGCGACGCCGAGGGCGAGGCTGAGGCTGAGAGCGACTTCGCCACCACCACGGCCCAGGCTGAGGGGGAGTCTGGGGGAGAAAGCGAGTCCGAGGGCGAACCGCTCGACACGGTCCCACCCACCGAAGACGAGCCCGCGGTGGCGGCCCCGCTCGGCTGATGGTCAAGAGCCCGGGGCTGGTGCAGCGCCGCTGCGCCGCCTGTCGCCGCCTCGCCGATCGCCGCCTGATGTGGCGCATCATCCGCCCGGCGGGAGGCGGCTCCCTCCTCTTGGATGCAGGGATGGGGCGCTCCGCCTACCTCTGCCCCAGCGAGGCCTGCCTCGAGGAGGCACGCCGCCGCCGCCGCCTGCAGCGCTCGCTGCGCTGTCCGGTGGACGAGGCGGTCTACCGCCAACTGGAGCATCGCTTGCGCGCGGCGCCGACAGCAAGCGCTGAGGCAAGATGAACTGGAGCACGGACGCGCTGCGACCTCCCCCAGGCACCCTGCCCCATCGCCATGAAAACCGCGGTTTTCGATGGCTAACCGCCCGTTCCATCTCACCGATCCACGTCCTCCTGAATGACCAGCGGCAAAGTCCGGATCTACGAACTGTCCAAGGAACTTGGACTGGAGAACAAGGACGTGATTGACGCTGCGGAGAAGCTGGCGATCCCCGTCCGGAGCCACAGCAGCTCGATCGGCGATGACGAAGCCCTGCGCATCCGGGCCCTGCTAAAGGCGAACGGGGCCAAGGCGGCGCAGCCGACCCGACCCGCACCAGCCCCGAGCGCCATCCTCACGGTGCGCAAAACCCCCACCGCCCCGGAGGCGCCCCAGCCCCCCCAGGCGCCGCCCCGCCCCGCGCCTGTCGCGGCCCAACCCCCCTCTGTCCC
>JBKCTK010000278.1:0-2849 GCA_046319055.1 Synechococcaceae cyanobacterium | reverse complement strand
GCCAGTCGTTGTACGGCTAGGGAGAGGCCCGGCTGCACGACGAACTGATCACGGTGATGGCCGACTGGCATCCCGGCGCCGACCGACAAGAGGCCCTCCAGCCGGTGGGGGGCCAGCAACGGCCGGTGATCTGGTCGCTGCTGCAATCGGCGCTCAAGGAAGCGGCTGGTGGTCACTTGCCGTCGCTGGACACCGGCCACCTGCAAAACGCCGCCGATGCCGATGTGTTGGCCCTGTTGCCATTGCTGCAACAGGAGGCTGAGCGGGCCTTGGGGGCTGCCACCGAGCTGCTGCGGGAACGGGGTCGCCTGGAGGCTGAAGCCCTCAAAACCGTGCTGCGCAACCAACGCCAACGCATCCGCGACACGGTGCGCCAACGCAGCCAGGAGATCGCGAGGCTGGATCGCAAGGCCGCCAAGGCCGAGGCCACACCGCTGATCACCGGCCTGGCCGATGGGCTGAAGATCCCAGAGCTGGACCCTGCCGCGATGAGCGAACGGGAGCGACGCCAGCTCGCCTCCGACCAGAAGCACTGGCAACGCCGGCTGGAGACGATCGAGGCCGAGCTCAGCAGCGAGCCGAAGCGCATCGAAGCCAGTTACAAGGTGGTGACCCACCGGCTGGAGCCGGCGGGGCTGGTTTACCTGTGGCCGATCAGCGGGTGAGCCTTCCACTCTCCCGCAGCTGGTTGAAGGTCGTGGGCTCCAGGGTCCACTGCGCGAGCCGCGAGTGCATCACGGGCTTGGCTCAGGTGGCTCCTGCTCTGGTAGGGGTTCCCATTGGGCTGGCAGTCCTCATCGCTCTGGGGTCAGCACTCGTTGCAAAAGCCGTTACATCACCAGCGATCAGGGTCTTGCTATCGCTTTTGTCGGTCATTGTGGTAGCATAGTGGGTGCTCGCCGAATGGGACAGGCGGCCTCCCCACGTTCAAACCCGGGCACTTGAGCGATGGCAGAAGCTGACCGGGAGGATGCTGCGCTCCCGTGCCCTCGGCCTCTGGCCGGTGCTGCTGGTGGTGCTGACGTCACTGCTGGGGCTGACCGACTGGTTCCCGCCAAGCGGTTACGGCCGACTTATGATGCTGGTAACCATTGCCACGGTTGCCATTTATGGATACTTCCGTGAAAAAGCCGAAAAGCGAGAAGATCTCCTGGCTTTCGCCGATGAGGCGAGAAAATGTTTTACTGAGGTGGCAAAACAGATCCATGAGGAGAGAGACCGAGAGATTGAGGCGAGAGAACGAAGCATTGAGATCGATCGACTCGCAGACGATCTCGAGGATCGTTTCAGCGAGCTCAAGGAGAATGCCAAGACCCTCGGCGTCCCGTTCCGAAACCTCGTTGACACAACCGAACTGAAGGATCAGCTCAACGCGGCAGCCGGCTTCTCCTTATCCGATCTTGAGTTTCAGCTCATCTTGACCAGGCTGGGGCTAGAGCCGTAACCCATGCCCCGCCGCCCGTCCAAGTCCGACCCCGATCTCCAGGCCCATAAGGAGTGGCTGGGCTACCTGCAGCCGCGCGGTCTGGTGGTGCCACTGGCGGCGATGGGGGACGCGGGCTACGTGCTGGATCGCCGCAGTCAGCAGCTGCTCACGCGCCTGCGGGCAAGGGTGGCGGCGGGCCAGGAGTCCGCGGATCAGTTCCGGCCCAGAGCCTGGAGGAGTGGTTTGCGCTGTCCTCAACCACCGCCCAGGCCTGGCTGCACCAGTGGCAGGAGCAGGGTCTGCTGGAGCCCGCCCGTGCGGGGCAGCGAATCCGCAGCTGGCGCCTGCGCAAGCCATGGCAGCAGTGGGTGTTAGGCCAACCGCAGCAGCGCGAATAGGACAAGTGAGATCCGCCCTTCCACTCGACCGATGGCGCCTCATTCCAGTCCCAGCAGTGGTTAGCCCTTCCAGATAAGGCAACTCAACCCTCCGGGCTTGCGCCCATTTCCCTGACCCATGCCCCGCCGCCCGCCCAAAACCGACCCCGAGCTTCAGGCCCACAAGGAGTGGCTGGGCTGTTGGCCCCAGATGGGAGTTCGACGCTGGGTCAGGGCTGAGCGAGGGGTTATCCGGAGACTGCAGCCATGAACTCGTACACAAACGGCTGTCTTTCTCGCATGAAGTCGCATCTGTATATTTCGGCATTAACGATAAAGTCATCGTAGCAATCTTTGCGGGCCAGCGCAACGGCGGATTGGTTCAGCCCGAGTTTGGCCACCGTATCCGCCAGCCGCGCCTGTTCCCCTGCTGAGAGTTTCGGATTCGGAACCACGATCAGCAGGCCGTCAAAATTTTCGGTCAGCACTAGGGCATCGCCCTGCAAGCGAGTTGGATCGTGATCCTCCGGAATCACGGCATTGCCTTTGTGATTGTCAATAACACCCCAAGCCCAGCGAAGATTTGACCACTCATAGGCTAATTTTGCCGGACTGATTCTAATTGCTCTGAAATGGTCGATCGCATGACCGGAAACAACCTTGTCGTTTGCCAATGTTTCCTGCTCAATCTGAAAGCATGAATATACGCAGCGGTTGCGATAAGCCTCACACAGATCATCCTTGGCAAGCTGCCAATACTCGCAGGAGCGCTCTCCACCATTTGCCATCGTACGCTTCATTTCAAACAAGGCTCGGCCAGGAGGGGGTTGAGCTGGGTCTGTCCTTGCTCCCGTAAATGGGCCAAACCCTCTTGACGCACTCTGGCGTCAAAACTGTCCGGTTCGGGAGGGAGTGGAAAGTGAATCATGGCTGCCAACCATGCCTCCTGGCTTCGAAGTGCCAGCGATTCCAAAACGCATCGGCTGCGCCCAGCACCGACTGCAACTCGGCATACATGGCCGCTGCGTCCTCTGCCCTGGCCTCCG
>JBKCTK010000277.1:0-12930 GCA_046319055.1 Synechococcaceae cyanobacterium | reverse complement strand
TCATGACGCATGGCAAGAATGAGCTTCCGGCACCTCGCTTTTTGGCGCTCATTGGTGCCGGTCAGCATTCCTCAGCCAGGGATCGTTGGCCCTGCGGAACTTTGTTTCTGATCAGGTGCTCTGTTGAGCTTCTCCGTTCTCACCCAAGCGTGAGGAGGCAGGGTTTCTGAAAGTGGCTCTCCTGAGCTCTCCGGGCTCAGGTTTGGCTGCGTTCCGTCACGACTCCGCAACGCCTGACGTGAGTTCTGGCGGAGTCGAAGCCGTGAGGTCTGGCCGCTAGGGAAGAATTTGTGGCAACCCTCAGTGAGGAGGGACCTCACGGAGTGATCTGGGTCATCCCGTGGGGCAATGGCCGGCCGTCTGGGCTGCCCGAAGGTCTGCGTTGGATTGGCTGGGAAGTGGTCGCCGGCCATGAATCAGCCAGCCGGGCGCTGCCTTCTGACCGTTCAACCGAGGCCAATCCGCTGGTGCAACACCACGAAATCCCGAGCTAAAGGGCAACCACCACAGCCTGGTAGGCCGGGTGGCGGCGCTGACTCAAGCCGGCTGCGGGATGGTTGCAGCCTGGGCCACCTGGGCTGCCATGGCGGCGGACACATCACTACGGCCGTAGCGATCTTCGAAGCGGACGATGTCGTCTTCGCCGAGATACGGACCACTCTGGACCTCAATCATTTCGACCGGAATCTTGCCAGGATTGGACAGCCGGTGCTTCGCACCTAGTGGAATGTAGGTGCTCTGGTTTTCACCCACCAGCTCCTGCTCGCCATCGCGTTCCACCAAGGCGGTGCCCTTCACCACAATCCAGTGCTCGGCACGGTGGTGATGCATCTGCAGCGACAGGCAGGCACCGGGATTCACGACGATCTTTTTGACTTGCCAGCGATCGCCCTC
Organism: Synechococcaceae cyanobacterium; assembly: GCA_046319055.1. Lineage (GTDB taxonomy): Bacteria > Cyanobacteriota > Cyanobacteriia > PCC-6307 > Cyanobiaceae > Cyanobium. Next base: position 12,036 of record JBKCTK010000277.1, on the reverse strand, counting down.
GGTGATGCCGTCATAGGAGCCCCAAGGGCGATAAATGCGGCGGTGGGCCTTGCTTTCGGGGGCTCCAGCACGCTCCAGAAGAGTCACGATGGTCTTGACATCTTGTGCACGATCGCGCTGGGCTACCAGCACCACATCATCGGTTTCGACAACCACAAGGTCTTCCACCCCCAGGCCCACGACCAGCCGATGCTCACTGCGCAGATAGCAATTGCGGCTGTCTTCGCTGATCACGCGGCCGCGCAGCACATTGCCATGTTGATCCCGGTCGGCGGTTTCCCAGAGGGCACTCCAACTGCCCACATCGCTCCAGCCAGCCTCCAGGGGCAGCACGGCCCCGCGATCGGTCTTCTCCATGACCGCCACATCGATGGCGATGTTGGGGCAATGGCTGAAGGCTTCCCGCTCGAGCCGCAGGAACTCGTGATCGCTGGCCTCCAGCTCCAACGCGGCTCGGCAGGCGCTCACCACCTGGGGGGCATGGCGCTCCAGCTCCGCCAGGATGGCACTGCAGCGAAACAGGAACATGCCGCTGTTCCAAGCGAAGTGGCCACTGGCGAGAAAAGCCTCGGCGGTGGCGCGATCGGGCTTCTCCACAAACCGACGGATTGGCACCGGGGCCAGGATTGGCGCGGGCGCAGCGTCAGTGCCCAGCGGCTGGGTGAGAAGCTCTGCCGCCTCGATGTAGCCGTAGCCGGTCTCCGGCGCGGTGGGCACGATGCCGAAGGTGACCAGCTGGCCAGCCTCGGCGGCGGCGCGGCCGGCCTGAACCGTGGCGCGGAAACGGGCCGGATCACGAATCACATGATCGGCCGCCAAGACCAACAACAAGGGGTCTTCGCCCCTGGCGCTAGCCCGTAGAGCGGCAACGGCCACCGCTGGGGCGGTGTTACGGCCCAGCGGTTCCAGCACAATCGCTGCCGGATCCACACCGATCTGACGCATCTGCTCCGCCACGATGAAGCGATGGTCCTCATTGCAGATCAACAGGGGAGGCTCCAGGCCGTCCAGACCCCGCAGCCGCGCCTGGGTCTGCTGCAGCAGGGTTTCCTCGCCGACGCCGGCTAAGGGCCAGTACTGCTTGGGATAGGTGGCCCGCGATAGCGGCCAGAGGCGGGTGCCTGTGCCGCCACAGAGGATCACCGGCACCAGGGAGGTGGGAGTCATGGCGGGCGAGGGAGCCGAAGCGGAAACAGAGCTATTCAAAGCTGTTTTCCGCGGGAGCGGGGTGGGTGGTGGCCAGGCCTAGCGGCGGATGCCAGCGAGACATCGGGAACCTGGTTCGCGACTGCTTCTGCTTCGCTGGCGCGGGCAGTTCAACAGCGCTGATTGATTGGACGCGGCTGGAGGGCTTGGAGCAGGTCTGCATGCAAGTCGCCCTCGGTGAGCTCGCAAGGCTTAAGTTCGGCTACATTCCAAGAGGATCCAGCACGGGAGTCCTGGCGGTGCCAAGGCCTAGACACCAGGCCGCTGGGGATGATGTTGAGATCTTCCTGGGGCCTGGTGGGGTGATCGAGAATCGGAACTTTGGCAGGGGAATCGGTTCGTGAACACACCTTGCGACGACAGCATACGGGTTGTGTTCCAACCATCAGGCTTGCTTGGCGAGGAGGATCAGTGTGCTGGGACAACGCCAGCTGATCGCCAACAGGACTAGCTGCCTGGGAGAAGTCAAACCAGGAACAAGGTCCCAATATATAAGATAAATATGGGCTGATCCTAGGCAGAGAGGCCATCCTTGTCCTGCCCACCAAAGATGCGTTGATCAGGAGCGCCAACTCACCAGATCACCAACACGTCTTTCAGCAGGCGTCTCATACGAAAAGCCCTAGAGAATGACACCAAAGAGAACAACAGACCAGCAACATCGAGACCGAGGAGGCGAAAGAAAGTCACCAGAAAGTCCAGCAAGAACTCGGAAAAAGAACTAGGAAGAGGAATGAATGAAGCGGCAAAGAGAACTTTCAGGGGGATCAATTAGCACAAGCAAAACAGAAGCAGAATCAAACAATTAAAATATAAATTAAGGGAAATCGGCGAATCCGATTACTAAAATCAAAAGAGGGTCAGGACTTCTTATCATCGTTACGATCCATCCAAGCCTTATTGATGGCAGGAGTCTTGCGGCGGGCTGGGCTGGAAAACCAGAGACTATTGGCACGCAAGCGTTCGAGGAGCGCCGCGATGGTTGTGACAACGGTGCGGTGAGAGGGGTCAGATAAAGCAACAGTCATCATGCCGAAAGACAGCAGAACCAGGGAGGCACTGTTGCGGAAGCTTTCCTTGATGACAAGCTGTAGATTCTCGTTTCTTGTTCTTTCGAGCTGAACAAGTGTGGCGCTGCGGCGGGCAGTGAGAGAATTGACAACAGTATCCCTTATCTCCTGAAATGGTGTTTCCAACTTTTGCGGCAAAGGAGGTAACTCTGGAAACTTGGAAATTTGATCTCGGAACTCTTGTTCATCTTTGGCATCGCGGAACTTATCAATTACCTTGCCCAATCGGCGCATGGTCGCCACACCGTTAAAATAATTTGTTTTGATGATGCCCGTCGATGCCAGGAACTGGACCGGGACGAGCAACAGCAAGGCAAGGCTCAACCAAGCCGCTGAAGTGCGCAAAAACTTTGCTTGCCACAGTGCTTGGGAGAGCAAATTTTCACGACGGGTAGAATAACAAACTAAAACAGTACCTACCAAAAGGAACGGGCCATTCCCCAAGAGACCGGAAATGAAGGAGAGCTGCCACTGAGGATCAAAGGGCTTGAGTGGAAACACCTGGAACAAGGTTTGAACCAATGTAAGACCAATCAGAACCCAACCAGAGCGGAAAAGGAGAAAGTTCACGGACTCGGAAGGTGAAAGAAAAACGAATTAGCTGACTAGCGATGAAACCCATAAATAGAATAGTGTTATACAGAATTAGCCGTCGCAGCGACATAGACAACTGGATACAGGATTGCTCAACAGGCGTCAATCAGCAGGAAGCCAATATTGGTCAATCAGTACCTACCGTTGAAAGCCCGATGGGATTACATTCCACCATGAGTTCAGGAAGAATTGGCGGCGAAAGAAAAGCCCACCATGAAGGTGGGCTCGGGAAAATTACATGAACTTGGGTTCACTTGAACCAGAGTTATGCAGCCTTGAGAGCGCGACGACGGATCTTGCGGGAAAAGCCGAAGGCGACGCCAGCGCCAACAAGGGGCAGAGGGCCTGGCACTGGTGCTTGGGTAAACTCGTTGTAGAGAATCCTAGTATTGCTTGCTACAGTACCAGCGAGTCTAGCCGAAGTAGTAAAGTTCATTGTATAGAAATTGACGGGCGTTCCATCCAGAGTTTGCTGGAAGTTAGGATTGCCACTTGGAGTGGTAGCAGATGGGTTCGTACCAGTTCGTCCAGCGCTATAACCGCTGAAGCCGTAGCCTGCAGCAAGGGATTGATCGATGGTAGCCTTGTAACTGAATCCATAGGTCCTAACAGGCGATGTAGTCGGCCCTATCGGGAAAGTACCAACACCTGCACCAGAAGAAGCATAACCATAACTGATAGAATAAGACATTGCGTCCGGATCTTCGGTGAACCAAAAGTAAGGCTTGGTTCCAAGCGCAGCTAGGTCAGCAGTGGGCGACGCAAAATTGCTGAACACCAAGTCTCCAATGGTGCAGGAGTAGGAGCCGCCGAACACCGTGGCGTAGGTCGCCGCAATGGTGGTGCCCGGGAAAACTGTGGCAGAGGCACCAGTTGGACAAGCCGCAGCCTGGGCGGGTGCCTCAAGCACAAAGGGAACTAGCGACAGCGCCGCAAGCGCTCCCGCCACTGGAAAAAACTTGATGGCCATTTTCGGAAAAAGCCGACTTCGGTAAACCTAGCCCCTGTTGATCCCCATGTCAAGGGATTCGAGTCCAACAGGCGTGTGGCAACCGGCGCTCGCCGCACGCCTGTTGGACTGCGGCATCGGCGTTGGCGCTTGGGGAGACTCCGCCCCCCACCAGATCGCTGCTCTCACGGCGCGTCACAGCTCCAGCAGACCGGGCGGCGGCATGATGCCCAGCCAGCCCTCAGCCGGATGCACCTCCGGCACAATCGCGTTCACGAAGGGAACCAGGCGCCGGCTGCTCCTGCCAATGCCAGGGGCGCTGGGCCCTTCCATCCGCAGCGGCTGGTCCTCGCCCCAAAGGCTGATCTCCAGCAAGTCCTGGCCGGCATGGATCAGGTCTTCGACCCGGCCGATCGGACGGCCCTGGGGCAGCAGCCGCACCTCCAGGCCCACCAGATCCAGCAGATGAAACTCCCCCTCGGCCAGGGCGGGGCGGTCGCTGGCGGCCACCAGGAGGTCCGCCCCCACCAGCGCCTCCGCTGCCGTACGGTCCTTGATCGTGGCCAGGCGCAGCACGAACAGCTCCCGGCCGGGCAGCTGACGGCCGCTGAGCAGCTGCCAGCACTGGGCTGGTTCACCGCGGCGCCGCAACCAGCGGCGGCCGGGGCTGGTGAAGCGCTCAGGAAAATCGCTGAGCGGCTGCACCCGCAGTTCGCCGCCTAACCCCTGGGCCGCCACGACGCGACCCACCAGCAACAGGTCTGCCGGGGTGTCGTCGCCAACGGCAGGGCGTGGCAGCGCCAGCCGGGCGACGGTGGGCGCATCGGCAGGGGTGGCAGCCGCCGCCCGGCGGCGGGAGCGGCGCCGGGCCGGTGGGGTACCAGGGGATGCGGACGCTTCAGGGCCGGCGCCAGGAGCCGCGGATCGGGATACCGCAGATCGAAATACCCCTGCGGCAGGCCTGGAACGGCGCCGTTGGCGGGGTTCGCTGGATTCAGCCACCAAGGATGCCCATGGCCTCAACACAACCCTTTAATCCTGACTCAGCGGCTTGGAGGCCCGCCCCGAGGCGCCTCGGAGCCTCAACTCGACCTCAAGGCGCTTGGAACAAAACCTGAGATAACACTTTTAGGCAACCCCGAACCGTCGCCACATCTCGACCTGATCCGCAACGACACTCCGCCGAACACGGCGAAGTGGTTTTCAAGACCCCGCTCCCATGCGGCGCCAGCCGTGCTTTCGAGCCTGGGCTAGGGGTACGGAGCGATGAGGCTGACTCAGAAATCACGATTTGATCGATCACGTGATGCCTTGGCGAGACCGGCTTCTTGGGCTGGATGGGCAGCGGTGTCATTTTTCGAAGTTCTCTTCGACAGGTCTGCACGGTCCCCCCGGCCCGGCCCTGAGGTGGTGGCGACGGCGGTGGTGCCGCGCCATGGCAGCTGGCCATTCACGGCCGCCATCCGCGGGTCGGTCGCGGTCCGCAATCCACGGGGTTCGCGCGGCACGCGATCCACCCAGCGCAAGCGATCGGTTGAGGCGGTAGCCAGCGCCCTCCGCCTCCGCCGTGCCCTGGCCCTGGCCTGGCCAGTGATCAGCGGGCACCGCGACAAGGGTGCTCTGGCACCGCCGAAACGCGCGGGCCGCAGCCACAATGGCTTTTCAAAGGACCCGACCCGATCCCGATGGCCAACGCCCCGATCCTTCCCGGCGCCACCGTGGTGGTGCGGGATCGCCGCTCGATCTACGACGGCTACCGGGGCTTCGTGCAGCGCCTCAGCGGTGCGCAGGCCGCCGTGCTGTTTGAAGGCGGCAACTGGGACAAGCTGGTGACCCTGCCACTCGCCTCGCTCGAACTGGCCTGAGCGCCACGGCCTTCAGCTCACTCCACACCCCGGCCTCCCTGGCCAACAACCGTCGGGTCAAGCCCTTGGGTTGCCTGCCGAAGCCTCCAGGCAAGGTCCAAAGAAGCCGCAGCCAATGGGCTGGGCGCCGAACCTGCATGGGCTCCGCGATCGCTGCAGGTCTGCAGCCGCAGGCTCCAAGACTGACTGGATTACAGCCCATCCACCGCGGAACCGCGCATGGGCGAAAGCCAGTGCATGGCCATGGCTCCTGGCGATTGGGTCGCGATCGGGGGTTGGGCCAGGGCATGGCCCTGACACCCAGCCCTGGAACCATGTCCTGGGGCTAAGGGCTGGGGCCAGGGACGGCTGGCCAGCCGTGAACCCAGAACCAAGCGGCGCCTTTAGCGCTCGGCGGGATCTGGGGGCGTGCCGGCGGCCCCAGGCTGATCAAACGCTCTGAACCGGCTGAGCCTGGCGTTCCAGGCGCTCCAAGGCCTGACGGGCGGCCTGCTGCTGCGCCTCGCGGCGGGATCCGCCCCGACCTTCGCCCAGGCAGGTGGCTTCGGGGCTGGCGCCTCCGCCGGGCGGCGCCAACGCCAACCACACGGCGCAGTGGAAGCGCTGCGGATCACCATGGCGATGGCTGCGCTCCTGGCACCGGTAATCGGGCAAGCCCAGGCCCTCCCCTTGGCTCCACTCCTGCAACGCCGACTTCCAGTTGTGCCGATGGGGATCGGCGAGCAGTTCCGTCGTTTCGCGCCTCCAATGGGGATCAAGCCAGCGGTGCACCGCCGACAGCCCCCCTTGGCCGCCTCCCCAGAGCTCGTAGATCGCCCCCACCAGCGCCTCACAGCATTCGGCCAGCACGGTGGCGCGGCCGGCCTGATCATCCCGGGCGAGCTGGCCGAGCCGCAGCGCCCCGGCCAGCTCGCAGCGACCGGCCAGCTCCGCCAGCCAGCGATCGCTGACCAGCTGGGCCCGCAGCGCCGAACAGCGGCCAACGCTGAGCTTCGGGGTCTGCGCCTGCAGGAACTCGGCGGCCGCCAGGCGCAGCACCGCATCGCCGAGGAACTCCAACCGCTCATGGTTGTAAGGCAGACCCGCGGAGCTGTGGCTGAGCGCCTCATCCAGGGGCGCCAGAGCGTTGCCATGCTGGCCCGGGCCGCCGTCGGCCGCGGGGTCTAGGCCGAGGTGAGAGAGCAAGGCTTGTAGTTGCCTCTGACGCTCGGGTGTCATGCCCGGCATCGGCGGCAAAGGGAAGGAAGCGACAGGATCAAGCGAGGCGCCTTGGCATCAGCCCAAGCATGGCGAGCCGTTGGGCGAAAGGCGATGGGGCGAACAGCGGGGGCCAGCTCCAGCCCAAGCAACGGGCGGGCCTAGGAGACGGGCCGACTCATCGCGGCAGGCCCCGGACGATCCCCAACTACAAGATAGAGCCGGACAGCAACTGGCCTCCCCCAGGCTTCAGGGCCGCGATCCGTTGTCGTGGCAAGGCGTCAGCGTGAGAGCGGAACAGGTTTGCCCTGGCGTGGGGCTTGCGGCCATGCGGGCACCTCCCCCGGGGAGCGGAGCCGCACGCGGATCCAAGCGGCTGCGGGGCTGACCGAGGTGCCTGGCAGGCAGCCGCTGGGAGGGTTCCGCGACGCAGTACGGGCCCTCACGCCCGCAAGACAATGGATGAAAGCAGGACGTAAGCCGGGTTCTGTTCCCGCGGCGGCGGGCCAGGCCCAACGCCGCGGGGGTGATCATCTATCTGGGACCAGCGTTGCCGCTGGCCTCGAGCGGCGCGACAAATCGGGACCGGGAAAATGGCCAACCATGGTCCCTAGGCCTTGCTCCCAGCCGGGGTTTACCGAGCCGGCACCTCTCGATGCCGCTGGTGCGCTCTTACCGCACCCTTGCACCCTTGCCTGTGCACCGGGCAAGCCCGGGCCATCGGCGGTGTGTTTCTGTGGCACTGTCCTCACGGTCGCCCGCACTGGGCATTACCCAGCAGGCCTGGCCATTGGGGAGCCCGGACTTTCCTCAGGACGGCGATCGCCGGAGCGCTGCTCCGCGATCCCCTCCCGCGATCACCTCGCCTGCTTTCGCCGTTCAACCTAGATCAGGCCTGGCAGGCAACCCGGTGTGGCCCGCTGCCGCCTCGGGCCTCTCGGCCGTGACCCTCTTGGTCGGGCCCTGGCAGTGGATCCGACTGGCGGAGGGGCGGGCCGGACGCCGGCTCGCTGCCCCGCAAACCAAGCCGCTGGCCTGGTTTGCGGGGCAAGTATGGTGTTAGCCCCGGGGCTGTAGCTCAGCCGGATAGAGCGACGGTTTCCTAAACCGTAGGTCGTGGGTTCGAGTCCCGCCAGCCCCGTGCTTCCGCAGCATTTGCCAGCTGAGCCTGGGCGGTGCTCCGAGTCCATGGGCTCGCGCGGGGCGAAGGGTTTTATCCGCGGCTGCCACCCCTGCTGGAGTTCCACCCAGTCCCGCGGAGTCTCCGGTTGAAAGGCCAGCTCCTGGGCCGCGAGGCGGACGCGCACCAACGCCAGGGCGGTCGCCAAGGGCCGGCGAGACGACCCAGCTCAAGGTCTTGCCCTGGTGCAGCGGCTATTGGCGTGGCGACGGGACTCGGGAGGCACGCCCAGGGTTGCCTCCAAGTTCTCCCCAACGCCCTGACCTCGCAGCCTCGGCTCTGCCAGAACTCAAGTCAGGCCCTGGAGGATCGTGTCGGAACCAGCCGAACAGGAGACTGACGAGCTCATGCGAGCGCATTCAGGTAGACCAGGGGGGCACGCCTGAAACGCGGACCCCGTTGCGGTTGAGCACCGCGCCGGCAATCCCCGCAGCCGCAGCCTCGTCGTCCCTGGCGGTCCAGTCCCAGCAGGCGCCAGCAAGACGCCAGGCTGCGTTTCATGCGCAGCGGTTGTACCTGCAGCTGTAGGCCTGGGTATGGAGCCGTTGCGTGGGATTCAAGCACCGCAGCAGCCGGCGGCTCGGCTCCGGCTGCTGCGGCGCGATTGACGATCAGTTGCAGTTCATGGGGTTAGCGTAGGTGAATGACTGGTAGCGGTTGAGGACGCTGCGCACATCCACACAGCTGCCACCACGTTTCCAGAAGGAATCCACCCCGTTCTCCCGCGGACTGGAGCGGATATACGTGAATCCCGAGCCGGTCAGGCGACTCTCCACGAAGCCAGGATCGCTTCCGATCAGATTCTGAAATTCGGCAACCGGCTGGCCCTCGCCGGCCACTGGGGCATTGGCAGGCTTACCTCCGCCGAGCAGGGCACCAATCAGAGCTCCCACCGCAGCCCCTGCCAGGGTCGATCCGGTGGCGGCGCTGGGGTGGTCGTCGAATTTGGCATTGGGATTCGTGACCATATCGGTCTTGACTGAGAGGCGGGTCGTGTTGCTGCCGTCATTCCAGGTGAACACCCCTTTACTACCCTGGTCCTCAAACAAGACATTCTGCTGAATTCCTGATGCGGTTTCCACATGCAGCTGCTGGCGGCCAGGGCCGGCAAAGCGGAAGTGATTGCCGTTTTCAAGATCGACAATAAAGATCGTGGTTGGACCATTCTGCTTCTGCTTCACCGTGCAGTAGCCGTTGAAGGCCTCATAGCCATTCTGTTTGAGTGTGCAACGGCCGTTGGCGCGAGCCACCGTATCCGCCAAAGAGGCCGATGCGAAGAGACCATGAAGCAGCAGCGCGGCCGGGAGCAGGTGAAACTTGCGCTTGAATGACATTGGCTCCAGATGTGGATCAAAGCAATCTTGGCAAACATCTGCCTGACTGCCAACAGCATGGTGGTTGGTGTGAGACCTTGCTCCCAATCCCCCTGGATCGGCTATGGGGCCTGCAGCCTGGGGTCTTGGCCAGGATTGTGATCAGGGTCTCGGCATGGGCCACCACCCACACCTGGGTGCGGTCGGCCACCGTGGCGATCCACCGCGCCAGGGGAGCCAGCCGATCCGGGGCAGGCTGTTCTCCGGTTCCATTGAGCACCAGCGGCGGCGGCCAGCCCCCCATCACCGGCCAGCGACCCGATGTTGCCAACCCGCTGGAGATCGTTTAGCACTGAGCCAGTGCCCTCAAGGACCCACCTGAGCATGTCGCATCCCCAACGAATTACCTCCCCGTTTCAGTACAATCCGGGCAATGATCCGTCGGTAGTGACCTATCTACAGGGGCTCAAGGGAGGCGATGTACCCGGCACCTACCTGTTGGTAGGCGCCAACAATTCGCCGGGGCCCACGCCGACGGGTCTGGTGTACAGGGGGCCACTGGATGATGTTTGCCAGGATGGCGTCAGCGGATCCGGTCACTGGCAGGTCGTGTCGGTTCCCGACTGCTTCAACGCCGCCGGCACCAGCATCTATGGACCGGCCAATTTGGGTGCAGACCTGGTCCATCTGGTGGGTGCCTATACCCGTAATCTGGGTGATCAGGTGCCGACGGCCGAGAACCCGGCCATCGTGGGCTTCACCTACACAGGGGCGTCAGACGGCAGCACCACCACGGGTTGGCGATCGGTGCAGGGCATCACCCAGCTGGGTAGCGCTGGCACGTACACCTTTGTGCATTCGGTGGATGGGGGGCTGGCGGTCGGCAACACCGACAACGCCAATGTGAATGGACTCACAAAATATCTCACACTCACCGCCACAGCCTTTATCGTTGAACTGGCTTCTGGCCGTCAGATCCCGATCGTCTATCCCGAGAAGTCAGCGCTGGTAACCCACACCGCCTACGGCATCTGGGCCAATGGCGATGGTACGTACACCATCGCCGGAGGATCGGGAGAGGTGCTCAGTCAGGAGGCCGGAACCCTAGCGGCCGGTCGCGCCTACCTGATCGATTACGACAGGGTCTCTGGTGAATTCAGAAACTACACAACCTTTGCCTATGACAACCGCAACGACAGCAACCTGATCAGTCACTTCGAGGGGATCTACCGCACAAGCGAGGGAAATTACATGCTGCCGGCAACCAGCGTTGCCCTCAACGACCAAGCAGATCTGAGCATCGCGTCGGTGGTGGAGGTAAGGCGCGATGCCCTTGGAAACTTCTGCGCCCAGGCGCAGTGGCAGGATCTGACGGTGACCCGCAACAGCGATGGAGCCACCAGCGTGTTGAGCACCGCCAAGTCCCTCTATGGCGTCGTCACGGTGGGCTTTGCCAATTACCCCGACGGCAACGGTCGCCCCACACCGCTCGATTTTGTGGTGCAGCCCGCCTGAGCGGCCGCACCCCATGCATCTGTTCAACCCGGCCAGCGCCAGGCAGCCCGCTCCAGCACGGTCTGCCCCGGCAGCACCGTGGCCCCCAGCTCCCGCTCCAACCGCAGCGGCCTGCCGCCTGGGGTCTTGGCCAGGGCGGTGATCAGGGTCTCGGCATGGGCTACAACCCACACCTGGGTGCGCTCGGCCACCGCGGCGATCAACCGCGCCAGGGGAGCCAGCAGATCCGGGTGGAGGCTGTTCTCCGGTTCGTTGAGCACCAGCAGCGGCGGCAACCTGGGGCTGAACAGGGCCGCCGCCAGCAGCAGATAGCGGAGGGTGCCATCGGAGAGCTCCGTGGCCTCGAGCGGACGCAGCAATCCCGGTTGCCGCAGTTGCAGGCGAAACAGGGGCGCTTGGGTCTCCACCGTCAGCTGACAGCCAGGAAACGCATCGGCGATGGCGGCATGAAAGCGATCCGCGTCGCCGATCTCCAGGATGGTTTGCACCGCGGCGGCCAGGTCGCCCCCATCACCGGCTAACGATGGGGTGCGGGTGGCGAGGCGCCCGGTGCGGGCGGGAGCCTGGCGGTCGGTGCGGAAGTTGTCATAGAAGCGCCAGCTGAGGATCATGCGCCGCAGCTGGAACAGCTCCGGGGCTTCGAGCGGATCGGAGACCGCGGTGAACAGGCTCTCGTGGGGCGAGACCTCCAGGGCCATGGGGCGACCGGGCGCGCCATCCCCGCAGCGTTCCACCACGGTGCCGGTGCGCTGAACCAGCAGACCACACGGGTGAAAGGGCCCTCCGGCCCAGATCCACTCCCGCTTGATCACCGGATCCAGCGCAAAGGCGCTCGTCTGGTCGTCGGCCCGGTAGCCGAGCTCAATGGCGTAGGAAAGGATCTCGCCGGCAATGCCCAGCCGCAGCCGTGCCGCCTCCCGCCTGCCGCTGCTGCCCTGCACCGGCTGCTCACCGCGCCGCATCGCCGCAGAGGTGCGCTCAGGCCCGGCCCAGAACACGGCCGGAAGGCCCCCTTCGGCGGCCAGGGTCGCTACCAGATCACCACGGGCGGCGGCACTGATCAGGCCCAGCGCGCGATAGAGAGTGCTCTTGCCGCAGCCGTTGGCACCGCAGACCAGGGTGAGTGTCCCCAGGGGCAGGGTGAGCT
>JBKCTK010000276.1:0-21697 GCA_046319055.1 Synechococcaceae cyanobacterium | reverse complement strand
CGGAGGCAAAAGCGGAAGCGGGGACGGCCCCCGCCGCGGCGCTAGGCCTCGACACGCCAGAGCTACAAGCCCTGGAGCCGTTGCTGGCGCGCCAGGCGGATCTATCGCGTCTTCCCCGCCGCGATGAGTTCCTGGTGGAGGTGTGCCGCAGCCGCGAGGGCAGCCATCTCTATGCCTATCCCTTCGAGGGCCGGTTCGTGCACGAAGGATTGGGCTTTCTCTGGGCTTCCCGGCTGGCCCGGCTGCGCAGCGCCACGATCACCGTCTCGGTGAACGACTACGGCTTCGAGCTGCTGGCCAGCCGCGGCTATCCGTTTGAGGAGCTGGTGCGGGAGCAGCAGCGGTCCCTGCTCGACGCCACCCACCTCGTGGCTGACCTGGAGCAAGCCCTCAACCTTTCCGAGCTCTGCCGCCGCCGCTTCCGTGCCATCGCCCAAATCAGTGGCTTGATCCTGCAGGGTTATCCCGGCCAGGGGCGCAGCGGCGGTCAGCTGCAGATCAGCGCCAGCCTGCTCTTTGACGTGTTTCAACGCCATGAGCCCGCCAATCTGTTGCTGGCCCAGGCGCGGCGTGAGGTGCTGGAAGATCAGCTGGAGCTCGCCCGGCTGGAGGAGGCCCTGAAGCGGCTTCAGGCGAGCGTGTGGGTGTTGGAGCCCACCCGCCGTCCGGGACCGCTGGCGTTTCCGCTGCTGGCCGAGCGCCTCAACAACCGCCTCAGCAATGAATCCCTGCTGGAGCGGTTGGAGAAGCTGCGGGCCGAGGCAACCCGGGCCGAGGCACTCTGAGCCGAGCCAATCTGAGCCGAGGCGGTCTGAGCCGATCAGGCCGCCTTCAGGAGGCCTTTTCCAGCCGGCGCACGATCAACCACATCAGCAGCAGGGAGGCCGCCAGGGCAATCAACAACGCGATGGTCATCCAAGGGGTCGGCAAACCCGTTGATTATGGGGAGTTGTTGGCTCCTCCTTTGCTTCAGCCACGCCCGCGGTCCCATCCAGGCCGCTCCTCCCTCCCCGTGCCGAGCTGGATCCTGGTTTGGTCCCGCCGATCGGCCTGGCTCAGCCCTCCGCCCTGCGGCCTGAGCCCCCTCCTGGCGCTTTCGCTTCTGCTGTGGGCCGGGGCCACTCCCGCCGGCGACACCCTGTCCCGCTGCAGTGCCTGGCAGCGCAGCCACGGGGTGGAACGGATCCTGCTGGGCAACGCGATCGGCGCGGCCCACTACCTCACCAAGCGTGAGAAGCTGCTCGAAAGCCCGCCCGACGCCCCGATCACCCTGTACAGCGAAAGCGACCTGCAGAGGGTCTGCAGCAGCCGCTGAAGCTCAGGCCGCCAACAGCCAGCGGCAGGCCGCCGCCAGGGCCGCCAGGCCGCTGAACTGCAACAGCCAGCCCCGCCAGTTCAGTGGGAGCAGCCGCCGCAGCAACAGCGCCGAACCGATGGCCCCCACCAGCATCACCAGGCTCTGGCAAAAGCCGATGACGTGGGGATCGGCCTGCCATTGGGGCAGCGCCGCCCAGCCCGGCTGCCAAGGGGCGAGGCTCACCGGCAGCAGCAGCCCAGCTTCCGCCATCCCGAGGGGCAGATGGTCCGCGAGCATCCATCCCCACAGCAGCGGCAGCAGGGCATAGGTGGCCAGCCTCAGGCTGGAGCCCCGCAGCCTTGGCAAGCTGCGCAGCCCCAGCCAGAGCAGGGCTGGCAGGGCTAAGGCCAGAGCGGCGAAGGCGAGCCGGGGCCCCAGTGGTCCGGCGCTCAGTCTTTCAGGAGCCAGCGGCAGCCACCCGAGCGGCAGCTGCCAGTGGTGCAGCAGCACCCCGCCGGCCCGCACCAGGATCAGGGCCAGCTCCGCGGCGGGGGGCGTCATGTCGCGTTGCAGATCCGCCGCCGGCGGCCGCAGCCGCAGGGTCACCGAACGGTGTGGGCAGGCCTGGGCGCAGGTGAGACAGAGCACGCAGTTGCGGTTGTCGTTGAGGTGAGCCGGATGGGTGCCGAGGGGACAGCCGGCGCTGGCGAGGCCCTCGCCTTCGGCGGGCCCGCCCTTGAAGCAGGCGTAGCTGCTGCAACTGCCGCTGCAGACGCCCACCTGGGCCCGCAGCTCGCTGATCGCCAACTTGGCGAACAGGCCATTCATGCCGCCCACCGGACAGAGATAACGGCACCAGAAGCGCTTCTCGAACAGCAACGAACCGATCACGGCACCAGCGGTGATCACCAGCAACAGGCAGCTGCTCAGCCAAGCCGTGTCTGGCAGATTCCACACCGCTTCCCAGATCAGGATCAGGCCAAAACCTCCGGCCAGCAGCGGCGCGGCCCAGCGGTCGTGGTCGCCCCTGGGCCAGCGGGCCGGGCGGTGGCCCCAAGCACGCGCCAGCCGCTGGCTGATCTCACCCCACACCATGAAGGGGCAGAAGGAACACCACAACCGCCCCACCAGGGGGAAGGTGAGCAGGATCAACGGCCACCACCAGGCCCAGAACAGGTTGAGAGCGCCGTTGGCGTCGCGGCTCTGGGGCCCGAGCCAGAGCCACAGGTTCACCACCACGAACAGCCAGCTCACCAGGCCGAACAGCAGGGTGTTCCAGAGGCGGGGCGACCGCATCCAGCCCCGCAGTTGGGGCTTCCAGCGCCACAGTTCGAAACGCAGACCGCCGGGGCGGCGGGAGATCCAAAACACATCCTCGGGAAGCACGCCCGGGCGGCTGGCGTCGCATTGGCGCAGGGCCCGATCGCAGATCAGGGCCAACTCCCGCACATTTCCCGGGAAGTCGTAGGCCTGCAGGCGTTTCACCAGGGAGGGGCTCAGCCGCGGCGCCGGCTCCCAGCCCAGGGAGCGGGCCCGTTGGCGGATGCAGTACCCCATCCATTCGCCCAAGTCTTGGCGCCGCACCCGCAGCGGCGGCACCCGGATCGGGCGGGTGACGCCCTCGAAACCTGGCACGCTCTCCTCGGTGGTGAAGAACAGCCGTCCCCGGAAGGGACGCCGCTGGCCTGGGCCATCACCGGAGGCGTGCCAGTGGCCCTCCCGGGCCAGTTCCAGCAGCCGCTCCCGCAGGGCGGGCGGGCAGCGGTCGAGTTGGTCGATCAGCAAGCCTCCCTCGCCGAGCTGCTCCAGCAGTGGCGGCGAGCTGGCGTGGGCCTCGAATAACTCGGCTCCATCGGGTCGCAACAAGGCGCCGTTGAAGCGCAGCAGCAGCTGCTTGCGCGCCGCCGATCCGTAATGGATTAGGGCGGCGATGTTGTCTTTCTCCAGGCCTGGTTCGCCGCTGATCAGCACCGGCTTGGCTTCGGGATCGTGGGCCGCCTGGCGAATCGCCTCACGCAAGCTGGCGGCATAGCGGCTGCTGCCGACGATGCCGCGGCGGACGCGCCCCAACACATACGGAGCCAGCTGCCGCAGGTCGGTGGCTGGGGCAAGTGCTGCTGGCGCGGGCGTGGCCTGCGCGTCCGCGGCCCGGGGGACAGCCGTGGGTGTGATGCTGGTGTCCCCCAGCTGGTCAGGGTCTGTCACAGCACTCCACCATCGCCCGGTTCAGTGTCGATGATGGAGCGGCCCGACCTGCTGACGCGATGACCCTTAGCCTCTACGGCAGCCGCCGCAGCCGCGCCGCGATCGTGCGCTGGTATCTGGAGGAGAAGGGAATTCCCTACACCCTGGTGGAATTGGATGCCCAGGTGGGCGAACACCGGCGCGAGCCCTTCATCCGCATCAATCCCTTCGGCAAGATGCCAGCCCTGGTGGATGACGCCCTGACCCTCGCCGACGGCTCGCCGCTGCCGCTGTTTGAAAGCGGAGCGATGCTGTTGCATCTGGCCGAGCAGCACGGCGGTGAATTTGCCGGAGCGGCCCCCGAGGCCGCTGTCGCCCGTAGCCTCACCGCCCAATGGGTGCTTTATGCCAATGCCACCCTGGGCCCGGCGATGTTCCAGGCCTCCAGTCGACCCGAGGATCTGGAACGCCAGCTCGGGGTGCTCGACAACCTGTTGGCCGCGGGCGGATCCTTGGTGACCGGCCGGAGCGACTGGGGTGCCGCCGACTGCGCGGTGCAGTCGTACCTGGCCTACCTGCCGATCTTTTGTGCCGGCGTCGACCTGGCCCCCTGGCCGCAGGTGAGCGCCACGATCGATGCCACCCGCGCTCGACCCGCCTATCAGCGCGCCAACGGACCGGCATGAGCGGGGCCCCCACCCGCCAGCCGTTTCTCTGGCGTGGCCATCGGTTAGAGCTTCTCGCCGAGCGGGCCCTTTGGGATCCCGCTCAGGCGACGCTGTTGCTGGCCGATGTGCACCTGGGCAAGGCGGAGGTGTTCCAGGCCCATGGCATCCCCCTGCCCAGCGACGCGGGCGCCACGGACCTGGAGCGGCTGTTGAGCTTGGCCACCAGCCTGCGACCGCGCCAGGTGCTGGTGCTTGGCGACCTCATCCACGGCCGCTTGGCCCTCACCCCGCAGTTGCATCAGCGGTTACGTCAGTTGCCCCAGCAACTGGGATGTCCGTTGCGGCTGATCGGCGGAAACCACGAGCTGGGCAGCGAGATCGAGGGGCTCCCCCAGGAAGCGGCCCAGGCCCTGGGCCCCCTGTGGCTGAGCCATGCGCCGGACCCGCGGCCAGGCTGGCTGAATGTCTGCGGGCACGTGCACCCGGTGGCGTTGGTCGCGGGCGGAGCCGACCGGCTGCGGCTGCCCTGCTTCGCCTTCCGTCAACAGCACGACTGCCTGGTGCTGCCCGCTTTCGGCCACTTGACGGGAGGTCATCCCTGCCACCAGGGTGAGGCGCTCTGGTTGGTGGCCGACAACGCCATCCTCTGTTGGACACCCGCCAAATCCCCCGCATCACGCCGACGTCGGCGCCACGCCGCCTGATCAGCTCGTCGGGCCCAGCGCCACGGCTGAGGCGCTCGCGGCTATGGATGGCCCTGGGCATGCCGGCCGTCGGGCTGGTGGGCCTGGCGGCCCTTGCACCCGACCACCCCAGCGCTTCGCCAGCTGTGGTGAAGCTGCAGGCGGCGGATCACAGCTTTCGCTATCTGGAGCAGGCGGATGCCTATGTGGTTGAGCTGGATCCTCGCCGGGTGGGTTTTGATCTCTTCGAGGGTTGGGACCGGGAAGAGGAGGCCTTTCGCAAGCGAAGCTCCCTGGCCTTTGTATCCGGGCCAATGTATGAGCGCCAGGTCGACGCAACCGGCAGCGAGATCGTTCTACCGCTGGGCGACATCAAGCTTGGTGAGCGCATCTGGCGGGGTCGCAATCTCAGTGCCGCCCGCGAGCGCGCCTTTGTGGGCATTCGCCACGACGGCCAGGTCGACTTCGGCTATGGAGCCCTCACCCCGGAACGGATCCAGCGGTACGACACATTCATTGGCGGTTTGCACAGCGTGTACAACGATCTGCAGGCACCACCCGCAAGCTACAAGGGCGCCTATAGCCTCGGCATGGGTCAGCAGATCCGCTATTTCCTGCCGCGGATCCGCGAGATCTATGGCCTGCGGACTGATGGCAGGCTGGAAATCTTGATGAGCCGCGAGGGGCTCACGCTGGAGCAGACCCGTGATCTGGCACGCCAGAGGGGGTTGCTGGCGGCGTATCTGCCGGACCATGCCTCGAAAAGCCGGATGATTGTTCCAGGTGTCAAAGGCTTCAGCCATGCCGACGCCAACTGGATCAGCGGCGGCGCCACCAGCTTTGTGCATGTGCCCTACATGCTGGAGCTGGTGCCACGCCGCGAGCCGCTACGGGGCTCTCTGCTGGTAGCTCTGGCGCGAAGGCTGCCCACTCGCTCCTGCGGCCATCCACTGCAATGCGCTCAGCGCTTGGGCGGGCAGCTGTTGGATCGAGGCTTGGCCGGCGTGAACCGATTGATGGAGCTGGGGGTGGAGCCCATGGCGCGCTTGCTCTGGGCCCCACGGCCTGGGGTGGCGGCCGGCAGCGTTGGCACCAGGGCGCCATTTCGGGAACCGGTGATCACCGCCGACCCCCGCGTGCTGCGGCTGAGGCAACAGCTGGAATCGCAACCGCAGCCGGTCAGCCAGCTCCGGGCCACCCCGTCCCCTGGGACTGGGGTGCTGCCCGCGGCGCCAGAGCTGCCGCCCCCGGCCTCGGCCAGCTCTGCGGAGGCGTCAACCGGCAATGACAGCAGCGCTGGACAGCCCGGCGACCTGGACAATGGGGCGGCTGCGGGCGGTGCCACGGCCACGACGGCAGCGGACGCGACCGTTGACGCCAGACCAAGCGACCCCACTTTGAAGCCGGGAGCCCAGGGCCGCGGCAGCGCCGAGCCAATCCCATCCCCAGCAGCCGGGCCGCTGCCCGTGGCACCTCCTCCCCCTGGGATGGTGGGCGCTGCCACCCCCTGATCCTGAGGGCCTACTCCTGAACGGTGCAAGGATCTCCGGGGCGACAGCGGTGGCAGGGCCCGCTCGGCATGGCTGCCGCTGGATCCGAGTTCAGCAACCCGGGGCAGGGGCTGCCAGGAACGGTAATCGGCAGAAATGCTGAATCTTTGGCAACAAGTCAGCAGGGCTGCAGCCGTCAGCCTCAATTCTGGCTATGCCAAGCAAAGGGCATGCGCCTGCTCTGCGCAGGATATCCAATGGCCAAACATCATCAGTCCGAAAACACTTTTGCAACGGCCGATCACGATCTCAGTTCCAGGCAGCCAGAATTGGCCGCAGTAATGCCAGACGGTGACCCTAAGCGCAAGCGGCATAAGAACAAAAAAAAGAAACGAGATGACCATCATCAAGGCCCTAAAAATGGCAAACATCGGGCCGTCGTCGATCGTTATCGACCATCACCCATCCTGGACGACTTTAGTGTCCAGAGCGAGGGCAGCCTGCCCAAGATGGAGCGCAAGTTTTACGAGAAGGAGCTCAGCAGGTTGCAGGTGGAGCTGGTCAAGATGCAGTATTGGATCAAGCATGTCGGTTACCGGCTAATCTTGATTTTTGAGGGCCGGGATGCGGCCGGCAAAGGCGGCACGATCAAGCGCATCACCGAGCCACTCAACCCACGCGGTTGCCAGGTGGTGGCGCTTGGCACCCCATCCAACCAGCAACAGACCCAGTGGTATTTTCAGCGTTATGTCGAGCACTTCCCCTCAGCTGGTGAGATCGTTGTATTTGATCGCAGTTGGTACAATCGTGCTGGGGTAGAGAGCGTCATGGGATTCTGCACCCCAGACCAGGTGTCAGAGTTTATGCTGTCCTGTCCTGAATTTGAGCGGATGTTGGTGCGCAGTGGCATCACCCTGATCAAGTATTGGTTTTCGGTCAGCGACGAGGAGCAGGAGGCACGGTTCCAATCACGTATCGACGATCCAGCCCGCCGCTGGAAGCTCAGTCCAATGGATTTAGAATCACGGAATCGCTGGGTAGAGTTTTCCAAGGCCAAAGACGCCATGTTTGCTCATACTAATATCCCCGAAGCACCCTGGTTCACGGTCGAGGCGGACGACAAGCGTCGCGCCCGCTTGAACTGCATCCGCCATATTCTGAGCAAAGTTCCCTATGAAGATATGACGCCAGAAGCGATCGAGTTACCGCCGCGCAAGAGTGGCAAGACCTATCAGAGGCCACCACTGAATGAACAGTTCTTCATCCCGAATGCCTATTCCTAGACCACAAGACACCAGGGCAGTGGCATTTACAGCGCTTCAGAGAAAGCAACATGGGCTATGCCGAATGACAGCGCAGCTGTAACGTTTCAAGAAACTGTAACGGGTATGACAAATCTGCACGCTGCTTTTTCCTGCAGTAGAGAGCCAACGATGCCGCGGGATCCGTGACAAGTGCAGCCCTCGCCCATGTCATTCCCCTCGTTCGCCTCCAGGATGGCCATGCTCCCTACAAAGGGATCTGGACCTTTGAACTAACCCAGCTGGGACGCGTCGAGGCCACCCATTGCACCTTTGGCCACGAACAGGGTCCTGCCTGTGTGATCGAAAACCGCCACTTTGAAGCCAGGGAGGCCGCCAGTCGATTCGTTGGCCACCTCGTGGTTCACGGTTGGAGTGTGCTTGAGCTGCGACCCGAGGGTGAAAGCCTGCTTTATCCACACACAACACGATCATGAATAGACTCGAGCCAAGGTGTGCGTACGGCAGCTTCTCTGTCGGCCCAAGATCGATCAGGGAAAAGTCTGGAGAAGAACGTGTTAATCCGGGACTAGGCGAACAGGCAGACCAGCTTGGGAATCGCGGAACTTCAGCCTGGATGCGTGAATTGACCTTGAGCCGCTTCGACATTACTTCCCTCAACTCCGGCAATACTCCCAGAGCCAATCCCAAATTGAATCGCGCGACTCTGATGGCTTCATGATAGCCATGGAGGGGGCTGAGCTGCACAGCCCATTAAGGCCTAGATTAGGACTGGCCAAGCTCGCAATGCATCAGCACAAAAGCGTTGCCAACACAACAAGAATCGGCAATCTGCGTCACGAACTAGTTGCAGTCAGTCTTGCAATAAGCACACCACCATGAATGGCGCGCTGTATCATGTGGCGCCGTAATCTCAACGCATCTTAATGGGATGAAGCCGTCGTAGAGGATACCGCTGTCGAACAACATTCGGAACGGCATTCCTATTCTCGTACATGCTGATATCGCTGGATACAGTCCTGCCCATGCTGGCGTCGATGCCGCCCAACGCAGTCAGCAGGACTGGAGGGGACCATCGCTCATCAACAGGAGATGCTGGGGCGGCATCAGCAGGAGTGGGACCTGCCATGACGGAGCCGATCGCCTTGGTCAACGGCATCGCTGCCAAGCGGGGGCGATACAGGTCGTAGAGTTGAAAAGTAGCGTCTTTTAGTCTTCCTCTGATAAGGATGGCTGAGAGGATGCAGATCTTTGGAGTGCGCATAGCCCGATGGATCTACGCGGACAGCTTCTCACTTGGCTCAGAACTGGCTCGCACTCGCTCCATAGAAACCGTGGACAGCCAGTCGTCGAGCCAAGGAATGCCCACACCGGGCTAGGCACTGGTTGATGGTATGCTAGGGGGAGGGAGGCGAGGTCTCCGCGCTTAACAACCAGGGCTCACCGAAGTATTCGGACATTTTCTTGCTTGCTTTCTTAGCCGAGATGTGATGTCATTGGCCCTTCCGCTTCACATTCCCACCGCCCCCTGAGCCTTGAGATTATTGACCATGAAGAACTACTGCCAAGTCAATTGGGAGCTCCCTGAGGATCTCGTTCGTATCCTCGACGATATGGCGGCGATCCAAGGAACAAGTGCTTCTGAGATCGTCATATCGATGTTGTCCCACTCGATTGAACAAAGCGGCATGCCCGGCAGCGGACGCTGTTCCGTACGCACTGGCCTTCATAGCGCAGGCCCACGACCGCTGCCACTCCAACAACCATAGGGAATGGCCTAATATCTTCAGCTCTCATCAATGTCTGACATGAGCCACAACACTGCAGTTGCGTGTCAGCCATGTCAGGCGAAATAAAGTCACTTCTTCATTCAAATGATTGTCGTTCAACCTCACTCCACTGAACGATTGAGCCTTCTCTGAAATGTTTTCATGATGCAAGTACTTAATCTTTAATTCTTGAAAGAGTAGTGCCAGAAGATACCTTTTTAATTTGAACTCGGATGCGAGTCATACTCATGGCCAGCAGTCGAGACTACACAGTCAGGCGTAATCTAGGAGCCCCATGGCACGCATGACAGTTAGACTCCCTGGTCACAACAATGCGATTGTTGCAGATTTTCAAAAGACATATGAAGGCCCCCAGAATCTGAAAATCTAGATTTGCTAGCATCATTGTACTTAGAACCCTGGCCAGGGACCTTTCGACGCATAAAGTAGCGGCGCCACGCCAGAGCCCAAGTTCCGAATAATAATCAAGCTGTTTGTCATATACTAGGCCCTACATACGGCTCCATGAATTACGTTTTGAACGAGTACCATATCTTCTAAGGTATTGGAGCATTCCGCGAAGTTCAGGATAGGCTTTGGTAAGCAGGGATGTGCAAGGAGCAATCTTCAGATAGTTCCTTGGAAGTCTGCACTCAGCCGAACTACTTGCTCACCATCAGATCTCCATTCCAGGCCTGGGAAGATGCTGGTAGCCACTAGAACTGTCGCTTCCTCCACAAAATGCTGTTATCTCAAAGATGATCTGTCGACTGACAATACATGAAATGTGCTTTAAGCCTATTCTGGAAGAACTTTGACAACACTACGGCCATGAAAATGCACACGTATCTGCTAGCGTGTTCTAGAGCATTTTCTGATCAATGCTTGAATAGTAGACAATCAGGGCTATCTATCATCAAGAAGGCGAGCTGTGCAAGCAAAAAGCTGCACTGTATCCTTGTGAAGACATCAATTGAAGTTTGCCAACATGGTTTAAATAATGCCGCTATATCAGGATCATCCAGTCGCTTGGTAGTCGTCCTAAGATGCAGACCTAATTCAGCACCTTGATGGATGGTCGCTGCTGATTGAACAGCTAATACGCGTTATTGAGATCATCACAAGGGAGGGTTATTGAGCATTACTGTGGTAGCTGCTTGAGAGAGAGCTCTGGCCATTTGGATTGAAGCAGGCTGGACGATCAGGACCTGTCTTCTTGATTTCCCTTGATAGGCAGGACCTTCTATGAATCTAACCACTGTCAATCCTGCGTCGATCCGATTGTAGTCAGTCTTGGGCAGACTAAACGGCTAGCGTCTAAACTGGAGAAATCTATAGTCTTGATCAATTTTCTCTGTATCTAGCTGTTCCAGGGATAAACGCAAGTGATTCGCTTTTACTCGATTAGAAACCAACCAAACTAACCAGAAACCTTGTCAGCCTAGTTCGTCTCATCCATTCTTTCAGGCAGGATCCTGAAGGCGAGCCAAGGTGACGGCTGGGGAAGCTGCTGGCAACAAACCGGCCGCTCAACTGCTCGCTGGCGGTGTAAAATCTTTATCGGATCTCCGCATGCCCCCTTGACCAATCCAGTCTGCCCTACGGAACGTTGCCTAGGGGCCCCAGAAGCAGGCTTTTTTTCGGGCCCAGGGGGATCGAAAATATGACCTCTCTCATTGCACATCAAGCCTTGTCTTGTATTGACCAAAAGCACTCCACTCGTTCCTGTAAGCAATACTTCACATTCTACGTCTACTTGCCATGCCACAGCGCTTCTTCAACTGCGCCCCATGGTTGCACAACCGACACACAGGTCTCGCGTCCTGATCCTAAATCTTTAGCGAACAGTTCACTGCATTCAACGATTATAGAGTTTCAGGCAGAATCATATTACTACTATTTTTGCACACATTAAACGTGCAGTTCAAGATTCTCTCCTGCTGACATGTTCTTCCCTCTAGATGCAGCTAAAACCCATTCACCACGTGACGACCGCCCTAAGGTGGCAATTATTGTTCGTGGATTTGATCTTCCCAGTGCTGTAGCTACAAGTAGCCTGCACCATGCAGAAGCTCTTGCTAACGACTATAGCGTAACAATTATTACCGACGAATCATCCGCTCCATCAAGACATCTTGGAAATGAAATTAAAAGTCATAGGATTGCGCTGATTTACTTGCATTGGCTCAGACGCTTTTCGCATGTTCCCAATGAACTCCTGTTTATCCTATGTGTTGGGTTTCACCTAATATTCCATCACAAAAGATACAATTTCAATGCCGTTGTGTTTCATAGTCACCCAGCAACAGCATTACTTGCTCCCCTATTGAAACGCTGGCTGTCGTGTCGTACAGTGATGGTCATGCATGGAGATATCTTCGATCGCCCAATTGGCACATACGACTCTCGACTTACATTTTGGTACCGGATAACAACCCAAAGGGCTTATAGAGTTGTCGATGCGGTGATCGCCCTCTCACCGTACATGAGAACTTTAGCTATTCGGGGCGGAGCACATCAAGAAAAAGTCTTCATCGTCCCGAATGGTGTTGATCCACAAGAAATAGGTCTCAACAGCAAAAGCGATGAAGATTTGGGCGAACTAACCACCAACATCACCCCAATTGCTCCCAGAGAAATCCTATTTATAGGCCGCATTGAGTACAATAAGGGTGTTGATATTCTTGTCCAAGCTTTCGCTCGCGTCAAAGATATCATTCCAGATGTGATGCTGAGATGTATTGGCGCACCAAACCAAGTCTTTATGCGCCAATTAAGCTCTCAAATCCGACAGCTATCTATCCAGGACTCGATCATTTTTACACCTGCTGTTAGCCGACTTGATCTCGGTTCCTACTATCTAAGATCGACACTGGTTGTGGTTCCCTCTCGCAGCGAAACACAGTCAACTGTGTTAATGGAGTCAATGGCCGCCGGGAAACCAGTTGTCGCGTCTGATACTGGCGGCAATCCCATGATGGTGGTCGAAAATGTTACCGGTCTGCTTTTCCCATCTGGTGATGTAGAGGCCTTGTCCCAAGCGCTCACCAAGCTACTAGTCAACAATACGATGACCCAGGCAATGGGAAAAGCTGCACGTCAGCGTCACTCTGAACTCTATTCATTGGCTAAAACCAGAGCACAGTTTTGCAACGCCTTAAATGAGGTTGTTAGTCTCAGCCGCAATCTGAACCGACCATGAAACGAATTTACGTCATTCACAATCCTGTTGATCCCACACATCTGCAGTTTTCTGCCAGACTGGGTTCCTTAATCACATCTAATAAGACCTCGAATCTCAAATTAGAAGTCAGAAGTGCTGCGTCAGACTATTTTCACGATATCGAAGCCATCTCTGCTCACGATTCTTTTGGATCGACGATTATCTTTGATCTTTGTGCTGATCCAATCACTTGGCGCCCTCTTAATAATCCACGCTGTTATCATGTCATTGTTGGTGGCTTTGCCAAGCCTTATCTTCAACCCCTCAGTCAAGCGAGCGGTATTCAGGAGGTTGCTGATCGCTGCCCCCACACCGATCTAGCTATTGTTTCAAGAGATCATCGTAATATTTGGACTACTTGGCTTCATGTGTCTATTCCCACGCTTCGCCACTGGCGACATAATCAAAAACAACTTGTCGATGCCTGTGCTGACTATGCATTTCTGTGGTTGCGTAAGTCCCATCCGTATGAACAGTTGAAAGCATTGGGCCAGCCTATTGATTGTCATGGCCTAAGATCGGCAAGAACTTCATGGCTGCAGCTTTGCTGCATTGCTATTCAATATAATCTTGATCGCATTCGTTCAAGGCTTAACCGTGCAATTAAGCCTGCATCAAACTGGTGCATTGGCTATTTCGATGGAGCGCAGAATGGTCCCCTGATCCCTTTACGGATTACATCCTCAAACCATTCTGTTTGGTTTGCTGATCCTTTTGTTTGGCGTGATAAGACAAACCGTTGCTGGGTTCTTTGCGAGCAGTTCGATGATGAAGGAGATCAGCTTGGTGAGATCGCTCTTTTTGAGATTCGTCACTCCCAACCACCATTACGCCATGGCGTAATTCTGAAAGAGCCCTTTCATCTTTCCTTTCCTCGATTAGTGGAATATCAACAAGATTTGTACGCAACAGTTGAGAGCTGCGAGAATCATGATGTGCGACTATATAAAGTCAACTGTATCGATCAGCCTATGCAGCTTGAGCGCATTTTGCTTCAGGGTGAATCATTTATCGATCCCATGTTGCTTCACCATCAGGATGGCCGCTGGTATCTTTTCTTGAGTACAACTTCTGCTGAATCCTTGAAAAGAGAAGTTGCTCCTGAGCTTCGCTTATTCGTATCTGAAGATCTGCTTGAGGCTCAGTTTTCTGAGCACCCGCAATCACCGCTGATGATAAGTAGCCGTGCTGGCCGAAATGCTGGACTGATTCTCCAAAAGTGTCTATACAGGGTTGCCCAACAAACTGGTTTTGGCGGGGTTTATGGTGAGTCGATCGCTTTCTTTCGGATCGATGATCTCTCACCAACGAGTTATCATGAAACTCCAGTTCAGCACCTGCCCACGGGTTTTCAACCTTCCAGTTTCAGGAAGCGACTCAAAGCCAGCCATTTGCACAGTCTGAACAATCACGGCGACGCATTTGTTTTTGACTTTATTCCTTCCTAATTTCATCTTACCATGGCAAGGGTCCTGATTACGGGAGGTGCTGGCTACATTGGCAGTCATCTCTGTTTACAGTTGTTACATGCCGGCCACGAATTGGTGGTCCTTGATAATTTCACCAACAGCACACCTGTTGCTCTGCATCGGGTGGCCGAGCTTGCGGGCCTGACGGGTTGGGAGGCTCAGACTTCTCGCCTTTGGAGCGATCCCCAGCCTGCTCGTCTTCAACTCCAGCGTGGAAATCTGCTGTGCCGCGAGGATTTGATCGAGGTTTGCCAAGACGTTGATGCTGTAGTGCATCTTGCTGGGCTTAAGTCTGTTGCCGAATCAGTTCAAGATCCTCTACGGTACTGGAATCTCAATGTCTATGGCACTCTGCTGTTGCTGCAGGTGATGGAGGAAGTTGGCTGCCGGACGATCGTGTTCAGCAGCAGCGCCAGTATCTATGGCATGCAGGACCGTGTACCGATCTCAGAAACAGCAGAAATTAAGCCTATCAATCCCTATGCATCCACCAAAGCAACTGTTGAGCAACTACTTTTCGATCTTGTAGCTTCCAACACTGGTTGGCGGGTTGCCTGCCTGCGCTACTTCAACACTGTGGGTTCCCATCCCAGCGGACACATTGGTGAATCTCCGTTGAGCATTCCCACGAATTTGTTCCCATTGATCGCCCAAGTGGCAAGTGGCAAGCGTGATTACTTAACTGTCTTTGGCCTGGATTGGCCAACAATTGATGGAACGTGTGTACGCGACTATATTCATGTTATGGATCTCGCTGATGGGCATGTGGCAGCCCTGCACAACTTGTGGACCCACGATCCACAGTTTCTCATCCTCAATCTTGGCACGGGTCAGGGACACACTGTTCAGGAGGTCATTAGCGCCTTCATCGCCGCCAGCGGTGTCTCAATTCCCTGGCAGGCTGCCGAGCGGCGACCCGGGGATGCCGCCATCAGTGTGGCTGACGTTGACAAGGCTTACCGGATTCTTGGCTGGCGGGCCTGCCGTACTCTTGACGAGATGTGCCGTGACAGTTGGTCTTGGCTGTGTGCTAATCCGGGCGGCTATGCGGATGTCAAGTCCCTGCCTGATTGATGCCCTCGCCCCGACATTGCAATCCTCCCTCTTTCCCGGCGGCCGAAGATAGAACCCTGCCGGGCCTGCTGCTGCCTCGCTCCTTGGACTTCCATCCGTCTCGATGCCGATTGATTCGGTCTTGCTTGCCCTGCCGCGCGCGCGAGCCTGCCAGGCGTTAGCATCCCTGCTATTGATGTGGTGCCGTCCGCTGAAGCTGAACTTTATAAGGCATCTTGGAGACATCAAATCACGTTCTAGTCGTTCCATCAACCTGCTGCAGTAGCCACCATTTCATGATATTTGCACAAAGAAAATCTGCCCGCCCCGATCTGCCTTAATCCTCAGTCGATTGTCTTGCCTAGAGCTCCGCAGCTTGCTTTCGTGGCACTGATGGTGCCAGTTCCCCTCGCTCGCTCCCATGCAAAGTTTCACCCTCGCGTTGGCAATCCTGTGCGAAGTGATCGCCACTTCTGCCCTCAAAGCATCCCATGGGTTTACGCGCCTTGCGCCCAGCCTGGTGGTGGTGATTGGCTACAGCATTGCCTTCTATTGCCTGTCTCTTAGTTTGCGCACAATTCCCCTCGGAATCGTCTATGCCGTATGGTCTGGATCTGGCGTGGCTCTTATTACTCTGATCGGTTGGCTGATTTACGGTCAGGTGCTTGATTTGGCGGCCATGTTTGGTCTTTCCCTGATTGTGGCAGGGGTTGTGATCCTAAACTTGTTTTCTCGGGCCGCTAGTCATGGTTAAGTTTTGGCTGTGAGATGGGTCGGTGTCACAGCAGGACAGCGGTTTCCCGCCGCTGGTCGTTCCTCAGCTGATAACAGCCAACTTTCTAAGACTTTGTGCGTTGGTGTTTTGAACACTTGGGACCCATGCTACCTGCGGGAGTTGCTGTTTTCTTGACTACGTGTGGTCTGCTCTTTAACTGCATGATGGAGCAGCCACAATCTGCTCATTAACCTATGGTTCTTGATTCAGGATCGACATTTAGTTGGTTTGATCTGTGCTTGCTTGGCCCTTCATGCGCTCCGCAAGCACAGCGAGATAGAGCTCTTCTGGGATTTCACGAATATCGTATTCCGATGGCAGAACGCCATGAACATGTCGGTGGACCACCAGCCAACAGTTGCGCTGCGGATCGGCATGGGTGTCGTCGAACGCCAGCGATTCCGCGACCAGACGCATGAGCAGCCGCGGCTCCAACTCCACGGGATCGCCATTGGCGGGAACGCCACTCATCGTTGCTGTGACCTTTGCTCGACTTTAGGGGTCTGCCCTCGCCAACGCCGAGCTGTGGTGGCGCTTCGCCGCTCCCCATCGCGTGCCTTGGCATCAACACAGGTGCCTGGATGGCTGGTGATGGCTTTTCCCCATCGCGTCATGTTTTGGAGTCCTCTAAGTTGATCCACCTATGGGAGCGCCCCCCGGATGCGCTCTTCCCCATTGCGGCCTCCAGTCAATGTCCACAGGCACGGCGGCAACCCCGTGACGAGCTGCCACGTGCGAACCACGAGCATCAGCGGGTTCAGCGCTGGCTCCAGCGCGGCTTGCCCGCTGGCCGCCACGCCGGCTTCCAGAGGCTACGGTCGCTCGCTTCTTTGCTTCGATGGCGTCCCTCCGAGGCCTCGCAGCGTCGTCAACCCAGCGTGTTCCGGTGGTGGGCAGCTCCGTTTCCCCATTTTGTCTGCCCAGGCTGGTTTCGCGCCCTGCCTGGTAACCAGCGCCTGATCCCGGAAGGCCTGCGCCTTGGCAGCGGATTTGCTCCCCCCCATGGGCTGCCACTGGTGTCCCCTCAGGGGCTTGCCCGCTTGGAGCCTGGGGTGTCCCTGCGGAGTCAACCCACCCGCCCAGGCTGAGGCTCCCGACCCCATAGGCTCGGCTGCAGCGATCCAACGACCGCATGACTGCCGCCTTCGCCTCCGGTTCGGCCACCGCGGCCAGCACCCCCATCCAGCAACGCTTTGCGTGGTTGCGCCAGCAGGGGCGGTGCGCCTTGATGCCCTTCCTGGTGGCCGGCGATCCGGATCTCGTGCAGACCCGTCGCACCCTGCTGGCGCTCCAGCAGGCTGGGGCCGATGTGATCGAGCTCGGCATTCCCTATAGCGATCCGTTGGCGGATGGGCCGGTGATTCAGGCCGCCGCCGGGAGGGCCCTGGCGGCCGGAACCACGCCAGGGAGCGTGTTGGAGTTGTTGGCCAGCCTGGGGGACAGCTTGCAGATCCCCGTGGTGCTGTTCACCTACAGCAATCCCCTGCTAAACCTCGGCATGGAGCGGTTCTGCCAGCAGGCGGCGGCGGCTGGAGCCGCAGGGTTGGTGGTTCCCGACCTCCCGTTGGAGGAGGCGGAGAAACTGTCGCCGATTGCGGCCGCCCACGGTTTGGATCTGGTGCTGCTGGTGGCACCTACCACGCCGCCCGAGCGTATGGCCCGAATTCATGGGGCCAGCAGCGGGTTCACCTATCTGGTGAGCGTCACGGGCGTGACGGGCATGCGCAGCTCCCTTGAGCAACGGGTGGAGCCGTTGTTGCAGCGGTTGCGGGCCCTATCCGGGCCACCGGTGGCTGTGGGTTTCGGCATCTCCGGAGTGGACCAGGCGGCGCAAGTGCGGCGCTGGGGAGCCGATGGCGCCATCGTGGGTAGCGCCTTGGTGAAGCGGATGGCCGAGGCCCAGGCCAGCGGCCAGGATGTCGCCGCCGTCGCGGGGGAGTTTTGCCGGGAGCTGCGCAACGGTCTTGACGCTTAACGGCCCTGCGGCCAGGGTTGCCCCCAAGTTCTTCCCAACGGTCTGATCTCACGGCCTCGGCTCCGCCAGGACTCACGTCAGCCCCAGCTGGATCGACGAGGAACGCCGCCGAAGCTGAGCCTTGCGAGCTCAGGCGAGCGACTTTCTAGCGGCCCTGGCCCACCGCCAGCCCGGTTCTGGCCTGCCAGCTCAGCTGCTGGCCGCCGCTGAGCTGGGGGGATGGGGCACGTGGTGGGATGGCGTAGCCGCCGGCCCCGCGCCAAGCCGGTAGACCGGCGCACAGCCCACGAGTCCCACCACGCCCACCAGCAGGGCCACCATCAGGGCCGTTGGCGTCGACCGGGGAGTTGGAACCTGCATGACCCTGGGGCGCGGTTGCTGTCCATCATCCTTCGACTTCTGCCTGGTGATCTGCCTACGATCGAATCTCTGAAAATCCATCGATGCCAACCCTCGATCCGGCTGAACGGGACCAGCTGTTCAGCTTCTTAGGGCGCATCCAGAAGGAGCCTGAGCTGCGGGAGCAGCTGAACTGGATGCAGTCGGCCGCGGAGGTGAGCGACCTGGCGGCTGAATTGGGCCATCGCTTTCAGCCGGAGACCCTGCTGGAGCTCTTCCGCCGCTGCGACGAGGTGCCCCATGCTCGGGTCGGATTAATGGACGAGAAGCTGATTCGCGTTTATCTCCGCCGCGAGAGCCTCGGCTGAGCGCCCAGCGACGAGCCAGGCCCAGGGTTGCCCCAAAGTCCTCTCCGCCGGCCTGGTCTCACGGCCTCGGTGGCACAGGGCTGCCTCAAAGTCCTCCCCAGGGGCCTGGCCTCACGGCCTCGGTACCGCCAGGACTCACGCCAGGTCCTGCTGGATCATCCCGTAATGCAGCAGAACCTGAGTCTTGCGAGCTCATCAGAGAAACTTTCAGGCAGTCCTGGTGCCAGGCCCCACGGCCGCCGCTGGGGCAAGGGTTGTGGGCTGACCTGGAGACGCCCTACCCCCGCGGCGCCAGACTGCCCATCGCCGGATGCCTACTCGCCAGACCGCATGAAATACGTTCTCTGGGGCACGTACTGCGACGACGCCCTCAACCGCCGCACCCCCTACCGAGAGGATCACCTGGCTGGCCTACAGCGCCTCAAGAAAGCCGGGACCCTGCTCACCCTCGGCCCCACCGAGGGCAGCACCCATGTGTTCGGGGTCTTTGAAGCCGACAGCCGCGAGCAGGTGGAGCAGTTGGTCAAGGCTGATGTGTACTGGCAACAGGGCATCTGGACGTCTGTCGAGGTCTACCCCTGGATCGATGCCATCCCTTGGGGTTAGCCCAGGGGCCTGATGCCTCACCGGGCTGGGGGGTGCCCGGATTGTTTGCGGTTATCCCCCCAGATAGGCCATCTCCGCGTGGCCGCTGCTTTCCAGGCGGCGCGGCGCCGCAGGGTTGAGGCCCTGCTGCCGCTCCTCGCTGTAGCGGTCGGCGCGCTGGCTCCAGAACTGGCGCAGCACCTGCTCCAACGCGTCGCTGGACCGATCGCCGCTCAACCAGGGCCGCAGATCGAGGCCATCCCCCGCTGCGGCGAACAAACAGCTGTAGGCCCTGCCCTCGGCGGTGACCCGCAGGCGATCGCAATCGCCGCAGAACGGCTCCGTGATCGACGCCACCACCGCCAGCCAGCCGCCGTCGTCGCGATAACGCCAGCGGCTGGCCGTGCCATGGGCTGGTCGACCCTGGGGTTCGAGGGGCCAGCATTGATGGATGCGCTCCAGCATCTCCGCGGCGGGCAGCACTTGCTCAAGGCTCCAGCCGTTGCGGTTGCCCACATCCATGAATTCGATCAGGCGCAGCTCCAGCCCCTGCTGCCGCGCCAGCTGGGCCAATGGCAACAACTGATCCTCGTTCCAGCCCCGGCGCAGCACCGCGTTCAGCTTCAGCTGGCCTTGTTGTGGATCGAAACCGGCGGCGCGGGCATGGTCGATCGCCTGCAACACGCGCTCCAGCAGTTCCTCACCGCGGCGCCGCTGGTCGGGCCCCAGCCCCGCCATGCGCGCCACGCTTGCGGCATCGGCACCATCAAGGCTGAGGCTGATCCGATCCAGTCCGGCGCTGCGCAGAGCCCGGGCCCGGTCGGCCGTCAGCAGTTGGCCATTGCTGGTGAGCGCGATCTGGCGCAGGGGGGAAGGCGCCTGGCGCAGGGGCTGCAGTGCCGCGATCAGAGACTCCAGCTCGCGGTGGAGCAAGGGTTCACCGCCGGTGAGCCTGAGGGTGTGCACCCCCAGATTGAGCATCGCCCGCACCACCATCAGCCGCTGGCTCAGGCTCAGCAGGCCGGGGGGGTCCTTGTCTTCCGGACAGCAGTAGGGGCAGGCCAGGTTGCAGCGGGCCGTGAGCGACAAGCGCAACACTCCCGGCCCACGGCCGAGGCGATCGAGCAGCGGCGGCGGGAATTCCATAGCGCTCACGCTATGGCGTCGGCCGAGGAATCGCCTGGTTCGCCTTGGAGTGGCTGGTCACTGGAGTCCGGCTCAGGAGCCTGCCATCCCCAGAGCGTGCTTTCTCATGAGCGTGGCGAGAGCGGCGCCGCCGCCGCTGTGATCCCCACTGCTGTCATCCCCACTGCCTTGATCCCCTCTGCCTTGATCCCCACTGCTGTGATGCCCTTGCTGTGATGCCCGCTGCCCAAGCACGCGGAAGGTCCCCACAATTGGCGAACCCGCGGCAGGTCTCCCCATGCGTTCGGATCCCTCCGACCCACCCAGCGAGACCGGCGGTGCCCCGGCTGCGGAGGACACCATCCCCGGCGGAGGCTGGCCGCTGATCGATGGCTGGGCTCGGGCCACCTTGTCGCCCAGCGGCATCGGGCTTTGGCGGACCCTGAACCACAAGAGCGCCTGTCTCTCCTGCGCCTGGGGCACCGGCGGCCAGAACGGCGGCTTCCGCGATGAGCTGGGGGAACCGCTGCAGCGCTGCCTCAAGAGCGTGGAGGCAATACAGGCCGAGCTGCTGCCAGCGGTGCCCCGGGAGGTGTTTGCCGGCTCCAGCCTCCAGGCGTTGCGCCAGCTGGATTCCAGGGCCTGCGATCGGCTTGGCCGGCTGGATCGGCCGCTGATCCTGCGCCAGGGCCAAGAGCACTACACACCGATCAGCTGGGAGGAGGTGCACGCGCTCACCGCTGGCGCTTTCCGCACCCCACCGCCGCAGCGGGTCGCCACCTACAGCTCCGGACGTTCCTCGAACGAGGCGGCCTTTCTGTTGCAACTGCTGCTGCGGGCCCTGGGCAGCAACAACCTGGCCGATTGCTCCGATCTCTGCCATGCCCCCTCCACCGTGGGGTTGACCCAGGTGTTCGGCAGTGGCACCTCGATGGTGAGCCTGGAGAGCCTGCAGCAGGCGGACTGTGTGGTGTTGGTGGGCTCCAATGCCCCGGCCAACCATCCGCGGCTGATGAATGAGCTGATCCGCCTGCGGCAACGGGGCGGCACGGTGATCGTGATCAATCCGGTGCGGGAGGGGGGACTGGTTCGTTTCGGCTCCCCCGCCTTTCCAATCCGCTCACTTCTGAATGGCAGTGACATCGCCTCGGTGTTCTTGCAGCCGATCCCAGGCTCCGATACGGCGGTGTTCCTCGGGATCCAGAAGGCGTTGCTGGCCCAGGACGCCATCGACTGGGGCTTCGTGCGCGCCCATGCCGATGGTTGGCGGGAGCTGATCGCCCAGATCGACGCCACCAGCTGGGAGGCGATCAGCGGTTGCTGCGGCCTGCAACGCGCTGAAATCGAGCAGGCCGCCCAGCACATCGCCTCCAGCAAGGTTGTGGTGTTCGCCTGGGCCATGGGCATCACCCACCACAGCAATGGCACCGCG
>JBKCTK010000275.1:0-3910 GCA_046319055.1 Synechococcaceae cyanobacterium | reverse complement strand
AGACGCACCACCTGGGCGAACCCCTCCTTGCGGTGCGGGACCGGCGCGGACTGCAGCAACTGGGCGCAGTGTTTGCGGATGACGGCATCGGGAACCGGATGCTCGCGTTGCTGGTTCCACTGCAGGCAAAGGTGCTGCGGGGTGTCGAGCCACCAGCCGATCCACTGCACCGGCTGCGGCAGGACCATCGCCTGGGTGAGGGCCAGGCGAAAGCAGCGCTTGGAATAGGAGGCCTCCACAATCGCCGTCTCGCCTGCGGCGAGGGCTTCGCAGAGCTCCTGCTGGATCACGGCCTCGACTTCACTCCAGCTGCCGAGACCACCCCCGACGCCATAGAGCTGCTGGCGAATGGCGCTGCTTGAAATATAACGAATGGGTGGTTGATCGGGTTTCTGCAGGGCGCAGGCAAGGAGACGAGCAGCGGTGCTTTTGCCGCTGGCGGCAGCCCCGATCATCAAGTGGAAACGGGGCGACTTGGCATCAGGGCCAGGACGAGGAATGGTGAAGTCCTGGGCTGGGGATTGGATCGGCGGTGTCACGGTGAAGCAAGACGATCTCTCTCGGGATGGCTCTCTTGAACCGTGGCCGTTGTCCCGAAGAAGGATCGCCACGTGATGTAGCCACGGACACCGTTCTAGTCACGGTCTGTTTGGCGGAACTGCAGACAATCTGAGAGCTGCACGCTGTGAACAGAGCACCCAGTCCGTAGGGCTGGCTTCTGTTATCGACACCGCAACGCAGGCGACGGTCCAGCGTCGCCACCTGGGCACGGACACCACCAGCTCCAGCCGAGTGCGGCTCGGCTGTGATCCGCTCCACCGCCACCTGCTTCCACCCGATGCCCTGGCGCGACATGCCTGGCGACCGATCCAGAGTTGGAGGGACCAGATCCGCGCCAGGGAGTTGGACGCCGCTCTGGTCAGCGTCGCGGGCTTGTCGGTCGACCTGGCACTGGACGGCCCGGACCCCGAGGCGGAGTTCTGTGCCGCCGCTGAACTCCTCGATGAGGCTGCTCTGGCCGGTTCCGGCATCAACGCTATACCCCTGGGGGACCTGCCCTTGGTGCTGGTGCATGCCGGCTGCCATCGGCAGGCGCTGGAGCAAGGCGCCCGGGGGATGCAGTGGAAGCTCCTGGTGCCGGCCGCTGAGCAGCAACCGCTGCTCTGGAACGAGCTCGAACAACTGGGCCTGCTGCCCATGCAGGAGTGCCTTGCCGCCAACGCGGAGAGCTGGCTGGCACACCTGCAGACGGAACCGCATCTGCTGCCTGCCGATCTGTCGCTTCTGGAGGGGAGGCCATGGTGTGAGGCGGGCCTGCTGGCGGTGCCGCCGCCGGAGCCGTTGGTGGAGAAGCTGTGGCTTCTGGTCCGCACGGGCGACGCAGAGCAGCCGCAGCTCGCCGACCTGATCGAGACGCTGCGCCTCCGAATCCTGGTGAGGCATCCAACCCAGTCCTGAACCAGGCAGCCCAGCAGGGCACTGTTCGATAGGGAGCAGGGCCCGGTGGCTCAGATTTCGGTGTCGCCTGCCTGCGGACGACACCACCTCGGGCCGGGCCACTGTTGCGAAATCACCCCTTGGCGATCACCGCCCAGCCGCTGCCCTCTCCCTCCACCATCCAGCGCCGAGCGAAGTTGCGGCGGCTGTAATGGCAGAAGCGGGCAGTCCCGCTAATCGTGGCGCCGCTCACCAGATCCGCCTCCCCAAAGGGGTCGTGCCCGATTAGGGGGGTGGGGGTGTGCCCCACGACGATCAGCCAGTGCCCGCCGCCGGCCGGCTGCTCCACCGGACCGCGGTGGAGGTACCCGCAGGGGACGGGGATGCCGGCTGCGATCTGCTCCTCGATCGTACGGAAGCTGGCCTTCTGTGTGAACTCGGCCTCGATGCCGTAGCTGGCCAGGGCCTGGAGCTGGGCTGCCGCATCGGTGGTGTCGCCATAGCGTCGCACCCGCTGGAGGTACTGATCGTCGCCGTTCGCGCCGCTCAGCGCCCCGGGCCGCAGGAAGGCAAGGAGCATGGCGCAGCTGCTCGAGAAGCACATCCGCCGCGCCTGGTCGGTGCTGGAATCCAGCTGGCTGAACCAGGGCACCGACAGCGGATTGCCGTGTGGAGCCTCTGCAGATGTAGGGACTGCGTCGAAGTTCTCCGGTAGCAGCTGGGGCCTTCGGGGCTGTTGGCTTTGGGTGGCGGAGCCAGCTGACTGCTGGTGCTCCGTCCAGAGGCGCCTGAGGGTGCCGCCCTCCTCCAGGGCCTTGGGGTCATGCGCCACCAGGTGCTCCAGCACCGCCTGCAGCCAGGCGCGGTGGTGGGCCAGCTCAGAATCGAAGTGCTCGACATAGGCCGAGGCCGGAATGGAGCTGCTCATCGGAACACCCCCCGCCGGCCAGGCGCCAGTGCCGGTTGGTTGCCCACAAAAGCGGTCTGCATGCCGGATGGGAAGAACAGGGCGCTGACCGTCATCCAGCGCTCCAGGCAGGCATTCACCTGCCGGGGGGCATGGATCCAGTTGGGGAGCTCACATGCCCCCACGAACGCGGCCGAAAAGACGATCTGGCCGGTGAGGAGGCCATGGGAGGCGGCCGCTCCGAGCAGCCGCAGGAGGGGGTTCATGGAGCCATTGGGGGCGTTGGTCCCCTGGCTGTTGCCACCGGACCGTGAGGCCCCGATCGGGTTACAACCCACCGCCATGGCCTCAGGCGGCAGGAAGCAAGGGACGCTTACCACCGGCATACCTGGCGTCTTGAAGGCCACAGCCATGAAGCCGGCACAGGCTGTTGTCCATTCGGAACAGCCTCCAATCGGTGTCCACAGCTACTCGCCGATGGCGTATCGATGCACGTAGCGCATAGTTTTCCTCCTTCGCAGGAGAAGGAGGCCAAAAATTAGTAGCCAGCCATAGGCTTCAGCCTGCAAAGCCAAACGGAGACAGGCTTCTTGGGTGTCGCTGCGGCCAGCTCAATGCCAGGATTGGCCAGGTGCTGCCAACTGATTTCCTTGCCCCGCCCAGCGCCGCAGGCCTCCCGCTACTGCCTGAGCTTCACAGCGGCTGGCCTGAAGCCCGAGCTGGCTGCGGTCATTGCGGGCATCCACCTGGAGGAGCAGGGTGACTGGGCTCGAACCAAAGCCGCTGTGCTTGAACGCAATGCCCTCCAGGCCCGTTCCGCCAGCACCGGCAAACGGCTGGAGTCGGAGCTGCGCCAGCGGCTGCAATGCCTCAATACCCCTCAGGTGCAGCTGCTGGCCCTGGGGACGAGCGACGAGCGCAGTGCCATGGCCTGGCTGGCGGTGCTCAAGCGCATCCAGATCGCTGCTGACCTGACTCGGGAGGTCCTGCTGGTGAAGCTCAGCAGCCTGGATCCGGTGCTGCGCCGTTCGGACATGACGGCCTTCTATGAGAACTGCGAGCGCGAGCACCCCGAGCTTGCGGCCCTGGCTGCCTCGTCGCAGCAGAAGGTGCGATCGGCTCTGCTGCAGATGCTGAGGGATGCCGGATTGCTGGTCGGCAAGCCAGGCAAGGGCGGAACGCTGGGCAGTGTGCAACGGCCATTGGTGTCCCCGCAGGTGCAGGCGGTGTTGGAGGACGACGATCCTTCTCTGCTGGTCGGTTTCCTGCTGAGCCCTGCTGCTCGACAGCACAAAGCTGGGCAGCCCAAAGGGACGAAGCTGAGACCTCCAACCAAACCCGGCTCGAAACCAACGCGGAAGCCCGCAACCAAGCCAGCAGGTCAGGCTGCGGCGAAGGCAGCACCAGGGACACCGCCCAAGCCAGTGATCAAGAGGACCACCAGCCCTGCCCGGAGGCAGTCGTCATGTGCAGGTTCTGCGGCCTCAACTCGGGCATGCTGGAGGTGCTCACCCGCCCGGGTTTCATGTTGATGGGGGGGCTGGCCAAGGAGGTGCGTATCTTGTT
>JBKCTK010000274.1:0-8889 GCA_046319055.1 Synechococcaceae cyanobacterium | reverse complement strand
AAAGCAGCACCGTCCAAAACTGGTCGCCGCCGAGGAACACCACCACGCCGCGGCGCGGCCAGGGCCCCCAGCGGGAGGGGCGCAGCAGCAGGTGCCAGAACACCCGGGCCGGCAGCACCGCCTCGAACAGGTTCCAGCGGCTGGCCACCTGCTGCTCCCGGCCGGTGCCATTGGGGCAGGGCACCAGCAGCAGTCTCAGGGTGGTAGGGGCGTTGGGCTGGCGCGGCCGCAAGGGCAAGCGTTGATGCAGTTCCTCCGCCAGCGGCTGCACCCAGGTGCTGAGCTCACCGGGCCCATTGCTCACGAACACCACCGCCGCCTCGGCGGCCAACGACGACAGCGCCGCGGCGGAATCCGAAGCGGGGGTGAGGGGTGCTTGGGCTGAGGGAGTGGCGCTCAAGCCGGGGTTGAAGGTGATGCGGATGGCGAGACTTGAACTCGCAAGGCCGAAGCCACACGCCCCTCAAACGTGCGTGTCTACCAATTCCACCACATCCGCGTGGTGCGACCGGGCGAACCCGACCGAACGATCCCAGTGTACCGAATCGGTTGGGCGCTCCAGCCGGCCGGGTGAGCGCTGATACAGTCGCCGATGGCCTAGAGCCGCTCCCGCGCCGCCAACTGGATGCCCATCGGCAAGCTGCTGATCGCCAACCGCGGCGAAATCGCCCTGAGGATCCTGCGCAGCTGCCGCGAGCTCGGTATCGCCACCGTGGCGGTGCACAGCACCGTGGATCGCAATGCCCTGCATGTGCAGCTCGCCGATGAGGCGGTGTGCGTGGGCGAAGCGCCAAGCTCTCGCAGCTATCTCAATATCCCCAACATTCTCGCGGCAGCTACCTCCCGCGGGGCGGATGCGATTCATCCTGGCTATGGATTTCTGGCGGAGAATGATCGCTTCGCCGAGATTTGCGCTGCCCACGGCCTCATCTTTGTGGGCCCATCGCCGGAGTCGATCCGGGCCATGGGCGACAAGTCGACCGCCAAGATCACCATGCAGCAGGTGGGCGTGCCGACGATTCCGGGGAGCGAGGGTTTGCTGGAAACCCCCCAGGAGGCCGCCGACCTGGCGGAGCGCATTGGCTATCCCGTGATGATTAAGGCCACCGCTGGTGGCGGCGGTCGCGGCATGCGCCTGGTGAATAGCGCCGACCAGCTGGAGAGCTTATTCCGGGCGGCCCAAGGCGAAGCCGAGGCGGCCTTTGGCAACCCGGGCCTCTATATGGAAAAGTTCATCGAGCGGCCGCGCCACATCGAAGTGCAGGTGCTGGCCGATCGCCACGGCAATGTGGTGCACCTGGGTGAACGCGACTGTTCGATTCAGCGGCGCCATCAGAAGCTGCTGGAGGAGGCGCCGGGCCCGGGGCTCGACCCCCATCTGCGCCAGGCGATGGGCGATGCGGCGGTGCGGGCGGCGCGCCATATCGGCTACGAGGGAGCCGGCACGGTGGAGTTCCTGGTGGATCGCCATGGATCCTTCTACTTCATGGAAATGAACACCCGCATCCAGGTGGAGCATCCGGTCACGGAGATGGTGACCGGTATCGACCTGATCGCTGAACAGCTGCGCATCGCCGGTGGCGCGCCGATTTCGATGCGGCAAGACGAAGTGCGGGTCACCGGCCATGCCATCGAGGTGAGGATCAATGCCGAAGATCCCAGCCATAACTTCCGGCCGGCACCGGGGCTGATCACCGGATGGCTCCCGCCCGGTGGTGCGGGGGTGAGGATCGACAGCCATGTCTATACCGGCTATGAGATTCCGCCGTTCTACGACTCCTTGATCGGCAAGGTGATTGTCTGGGGTCAGGATCGCGATGCGGCGTTGAAGCGCCTCAAGCGCGCCCTCTACGAATGCGCCATCACCGGCATCCCCACCACGATCGAGTTCCATTTGGCCCTACTGGAGCGGCCTGAGTTTCAGCGTGGCGAGGTCTGGACCAAGTTCGTGGAGCAGGAGATGCTGCCGCTGGGCAGCGGCTGAGGTCGCAGGCTTCCCGGTGGTTCCTGATCCTTGGTTTTGGATGCATCGGGGGGCGCATTTGCGATGGTGGGGGAGCCGCTTTAGGCGTCAGCCGCCCCATTGAGGGGGCGTCGTCGCTGGAGGCAACCAAACGGTCCTCCTAGTCCCCCATGGTTAGGGATACCTGGGGAGATCGCGACATGCGTCGCGAACGTCAACGCCAGGAATGGATCGCCAAATCACGCGGCGGGGTTGCCGCAAGACTTCCGGGTTGATTCACAGGGAAGACCGAATATATCGAGACGTGATTAGAGTTGCCGCCCACAATCACGACACACGCCTGCGCGTTGCCCGCTTGGATCATCAGGCCAGCTCCGGCGCGTGCAAGGGCGATGGCGGCGAGATGGCGAAAAGCTGGCTGCTTGACGAAAGAAGGAGCGAGGCTCTTTGCCAATAGCCCTGTATTTCTTCTGCCAGGACCGAACGGTGCCGCCTGCGTCCGCCAGCCTCTGCGGCGGTGCCTTTCCGCGCCTTTCCGCAGGCCCGCTACGGTGACAATCTCCTGCGCGGGCCGTCGCCATGCCCCCCGCCCCCGCAGCGCACCAGGATGCTTCTGCCGACGTGCTCCCCTTCTGGAGCCTCCCCGAAGAAGCCCTGTGCGGTCAGCTCCAAGTCGACCCCGAAAGCGGCCTGAGCCAACAAGAGGCTGCGGAGCGCCTGCGGCTTCACGGTCCCAACTCCCTGGCCGAGCGGCGGCGCTCCGACGCGGCGGCGCTGCTGTTGCGCCAGTTCACCAGCCCGATCGTGCTGATCCTGAGCGTCGCGGCGGCCCTCTCCTTCGGCTTGGGCGACCCCAGCGACGGCCTGATCATCTTGGCCATCGTGCTGGTCAGCGGCCTCCTGGGGTTTTGGCAGGAGCGGGGGGCCGCTCGGGCGATCGAAGCGCTGCTGCAAACGGTGCAAGCGCGGGCCATGGTGCTGCGCGGCGGCCAGGAGGAGTCGATCGCCAGCGCTGATCTGGTGCCCGGCGATGTGGTGCTGCTCACCGCCGGTGCCGGCATCCCAGCGGACTGCCGGCTGCTGACGGAAAGGGACCTGTTCCTCGACGAAGCCGCGCTCACCGGCGAGAGCTTTCCGGTGGCCAAGAGCCCCGGCGTGGTGCCGGCTCAGGCGTCCCTGGCGGCCCGCGCCAATGTGCTGTATCTGGGCACCCACGTGGTCAGCGGTAGCGGTCGGGCCGTGGTGGCGCGCACGGGCCAGGCCACCGAGTTCGGCCGGATCTCCCAACGCCTGCGGCTGCGGCCGGCGGAGACGGAGTTTGAGCACGGCGTGCGCCGGTTCGGGGCCCTGTTGCTTGAGGTCACCCTGGTGCTGGTGTTCACGATCTTTGCGGTCAATGTCTATCTGCAGCGGCCGGTGCTCGATTCGTTCCTGTTTGCCCTGGCCCTGGCGGTGGGCCTCACGCCCCAGCTGCTGCCGGCGATCATCAGCGTCAACCTGGCTAAGGGCGCCCGCCGCATGGCCGCCCAGCGGGTGATCGTGCGGCGCTTGGCGGCCATCGAGGATTTCGGCAGCATGGATCTGCTTTGCGCCGATAAAACCGGCACCCTCACCGCAGGCAGCGTGACGGTGCAATCCGCCCTCGATGCCCGTGGTCAGCCCAGTGAGCAGGTGCTCTTCCACGCCTTTCTGAACGCCAGCTTCGAGTCGTCCTTCAGCAATCCGATCGATGCGGCGATCCGCCGCCAGCCGGGCTTGGCACTCACAGGTTGGAGCAAGCGCGATGAGATCCCTTACGACTTTGGCCGCAAACGGCTCAGCGTCTTGGCCGAGCACGACGGCGCGGCGCTGTTGATCACCAAGGGGGCGCTGCGGGAGGTGCTGGCGGTCTGCCGCAATGCGGCGGCAGCCGACGGAGGCCTCGTGCCGCTGGAGGAGGTGCGGGCGTCGGTTGAGCGTCTCCAGGAGGAGCTCGCCGCCCGCGGCTGGCGCAGCCTCGGGGTGGCGATCCGCGCCATGGACGATCAGGCCGTGATCGATCGCGGCTGCGAGGCGGAGATGACCTTCCTGGGGCTGCTGGCCCTGGCGGATCCGCCCAAGCCCGGCATCGAACGCACCGTGGCGGAGCTGGCCGGGCTCGGGGTGGGCTTGAAGATGATCAGCGGCGACAATGCCAAGGTGGCGGCCCATGTGGGCGAGCGGGTTGGCCTATCGCCCGAGCGCTTGCTCA
Organism: Synechococcaceae cyanobacterium; assembly: GCA_046319055.1. GTDB lineage: Bacteria > Cyanobacteriota > Cyanobacteriia > PCC-6307 > Cyanobiaceae > Cyanobium. Next base: position 4,696 of record JBKCTK010000274.1, on the reverse strand, counting down.
CCGGGGCGGAGCTGGAAGAGCTCAGCGATGCGGCCCTGCCCACCCGCGCCCGCGACACCGACATCTTCGCCGAGATCGAACCCAGCCAGAAGGAGCGCATCGTGCTGGCCCTGCGCCGCGCCGGCCACGTGGTCGGCTACATGGGTGATGGCATCAACGACGCCCCAGCCCTGCATGCCGCCGATGTGTCGATCTCGGTGCAAGGGGCGGTGGATGCGGCCCGGGAGGCGGCCGACATCGTGCTGCTGGCCAATGATCTCGATGTGCTGCAGGCGGGGGTGCGGGAGGGGCGCCGCACCTTCGCCAACACGCTCAAATACGTGTTCATGGCCACCAGCGCCAACTTCGGCAACATGTTTTCGATGGCCGGCGCCTCCCTGCTGCTGCCCTTCCTGCCGCTGCTGCCGAAGCAGGTGCTGCTCACCAACCTGCTCACCGATCTGCCGGAGCTCACGATCGCCACCGACCGGGTCGATGCCGATTGGATCGAACGACCGCGGCGCTGGAGCGTGCCCTTCATCCGCCGCTTCATGGTGGTGTTCGGCCTGGTGAGCTCGGTGTTCGACTACCTCACCTTCGCCGTGCTGCTGTGGTTGTTGCGGGCCAGCCCAGCCCAGTTCCGTACCGGCTGGTTCGTGGAATCGGTGGTGTCGGCGTCGCTGATTGTGCTGGTGGTGCGCAGCCGTGGCCCCTTCCTGACCAGTCGCCCCTCGCCGTTGCTGGCGCTGGCCACGCTGGTGGTGGTGGCCTGCACCGTGGCCTTGCCCTGGACGCCCCTCGCTGCCGTGTTCGGCTTCGTGCCGCTGCCGCCCCAGTTTTTGCCGATCCTCGGCCTACTGGTGCTAGCTTACATCGCCAGCGCTGAAACTGCCAAACGCTGGTTCTATCGGCGGGAGCCTGGTTAGGAGGCATCGCTTCGCTCTACCTCCGGACAATCATGGGTGCCTGATCGAAGACCTTATGACAAAGGCTGAGGCTCAACTCGACCAGGCATCCCCTGCAGTCGGCCACTGGCTGTTGGCCAACTGCAGGGCTCAGCGCAGCGAGCTGATGGCCTCAATCACCTCGCCATGGGGTTGGCGGACGCGCACCAGTACCACCCGGCCGAGGGACTGCTCCAACAGACTGAGCATCGGTTCGAAGTTCGGGTAATCGGCTCGTAGCTGGTAGAAACGGGCCGATTCAGCAAAGATCACCTCACAACCGTGCTCCGCAGGGCGGATCTGCAGGACTGTCATTGGGCGCTCCTGACCCTGTGCAGCCGACATCGTCATGGGCATGTGACAAGGCTGCGGTAACTGTTGAGCGTGGCTTCGGTGCTGGTGTAGTTGGGGTCGGTATTAAATGCGGTACCTGCGTAGTTAGCAGGTGTATAGGCACTGCCAGATTGGATTGAATAGCTGCTTACGTGGGCATTGGCGCTGCAGCTTTTGCTTTCCTGGGCTGCCAGCCAGGTGCTCAAGAACACGGGACGATCGAACATGCCTGGGTCGATGACCATGAGCACGGTGAGCGGGATCGGAGGATGGCCGGGTAGGCTGAGGTCGAAGCGCACCCGCAACAAGGGCGCCACGTGGTACCACCAGGTGACGCAGCAACCGCCCCACTTGTCAGCACGAACCGACAAGCGGTCGTTATTTTGATTCGCGAAACTGAAGACTTTCTCCACGCAGTATCCCCAATTCTTAGAAATCAGCCGCCGCATCTGATGGGCCCTCGCATAGCAGCCATCCACCACATATTGGAAGGGGATACAGGGGGGCACCGCTGGCGGGGTCGGCAGGTGGCAAGAGAGAGCCGCGCAGGAATCGAACACCTCCTTAGCCTTGCTGTAGCCGGGCACCACCTTGGTACAGAGGCTGAACACCGGCCACTTTTGACTGATATCCACATAATCGAACACCGTGGGATCTATCGTGCGCAAATCAAGCCGCACGATCCGCTCTGGCTTTTCCAGCAGCGGCGCCGCGGCTAACGCGCGGGCCTCGGTCGACGGCGGCGCGATCTGCAGGATGGTTCCTCTCGCCAGATCAAGCGTGACCTCGACCGGTTCAGCGCCCACGGCTTCCGCTGCCGGGGAGGGAACCCTGGCCAGGGCTGTGCGGGTCTCGCGCGTAAAGGTAAAGATTCTTGCGCGTTCATTAAAGAGATACTGCGCTTCACCATCGCTCCCTTTGCGAATGGCGGCGATGGTGAGCAGAGCTCTTTCCTCTTTTGGTGCCATGGTGGTCTCGCAATGTGAACAGGATGGCGAACACGCGGTGAGGCCAGGGCCGTGAACCTGCAAGCAGACGCCGAGGCGCTAGGTTTGCAGGTGATGCATATACGCATCATGCCAGTGTGTGCTTCAACTGTTGTGTTCACCCATGCTCACATGCTGAAGCGCCAGCCCTGCGCTGTCAACAAGATCAGCGCCGCGCCGCCACGCCCAATGGCAGCAGTGGCGGACCAAGCGGGATCCTGCCAGGCGCGTCGGTCCGATGGAGAGGGGGTGTTGTTGCCATGCTTGACAGGGTCCTTGCTGGCTACCGGGGATCCCTACGGGTGAGTCAGCGGTTGGGATTCGAGGAGAACAACAGGCAACAAGCCTTTCCGGCTCCTGATCAGCAACAAAGCTCCGCTGAGCAACGCGGAGCGTCTTTTCAGACTCCCGCCGACTTGCATTGAACGCAGGGCTTTGGGGCTTTGAGCGTGCGGAACATTGTTGCTGATCAAGTTCCGGCTTGCTACAGATTGCCGCGATCCTGGTATCTGGCAGGTCATGCACCACCTCCATATCGGCGCCATCGCTGGGATTGTCGAACGTGCGGCTGGCCAGGCAGACAGTGGCGTGCCAATCTCTGATAGGCATCAGCCTCGGCCTTCATCCGCGGGCACTAGGCTTGTCGAAAGGATGACCCAATCGCCACAGCGACCCAGAACAACATAGCCATGCCGAAACAAACAGAAGTGGGGCGTACTCGTTTGCACCAAGCCTGCGGCAATTGCTGCCATGCCGGCGGTTAACACCAACCTTGGAGCGATCGATTACCGATCGAAGACCTTGACAAGCCTTTGGCAGCGTGCGACGACTCCTACCTCAGAAAGTCACGATCGATGCCCGGGGGCCGTTATGGGATGACAACATTCAGATTTGGCAGCGCTTTAAGCCACTGCTTGATCCTCAAGGATCGAGGTGGACCGGACTGAACGCGCTGACAAGCCAGCCATGCTCACGTCCACTGCATCTGGATGCTGAAATGATCCTGCTCTACAGCAATGCAGATATCCAAAGCCAGTTCATCGACAGCCTTGGACTGAGCACTAAACTCAATGAGATTAGGGCCATCCCGTATGGCGATCAGCTGCAACTCCCCGAACGGTTTTTTGGTTCCCCGTAGCAGGAAGCGGTCCAGCCCACGGCCAGCACCTTGGCGGCCTCGGCCCGTTGTCGCGCCGCTCGGGCACGGCGGTCGGCGTTGGCCCAGGTCTTAGCCGCCTCCGCCGCTATGGCGGCATCCGCTTGATCAGCCCCAACGACGCGCTGGCCTCCGCTTCCAGTGCGGCTTTGGCCTTGCGCAGCAGCGCCGCGATCTCCGCTTCCAGCTGCGTCTCCTGCCACTGCGTCGTAGAAGCCCTTCGGGCTAGAGCATCCGCTGATAGCTTACGGCCCTGGATTTGGAGGCATTGGCCTCCTCACTTTGGAGCAGACGTTGCCTAGATCTTGGCGCCATCCAGCGCTACCGATGCCAAGCTCACCAGAGCCGCCTTCTGGCACCGCCGCAGCACCTGCACCAATCAACCGGTCAAGCCATCAAGATGCACCCGGCGCAAATCACTGCAAACGCCAGTCCTCTACGAGGAACTAGCAGCTGTGTTCCGGCTGCGGGTTACCCGTGAGCACCCGAAAGGCTGCGTCCTCCCGGCAGGCCCGCTCAATCCGCCGAGAGGGGGATGCCGACGCTGTACGAATACATCAGCTACACCACAAACCGCTGCGCACAAGCTTGCGACTCCATGCAGGGGCAAAGGCCTTGCCCCCGCGCAGATCCCGCTGCTCAACAACCGCAACGATCGCGCTCAGATCCAGCTCAGCGGCTAGATCCAGCAACAAGAACACCCGCTGCTGCTCCGGCAGCCTGTCCACCGGCGAAGTAGGCGGCAGCAACGTCTGCTCCGGATTCCCAGGACGGCATGTTGTGGGCTTGCCCACGCCCAATTCTCGCCCAGATTCATAGCACTCAAGGGGATCTGAGCTGATTCAGGATCGTCTGGGGAGAAAATGGTGAAGGTCAGTGCCTATGCGACAGGCTCCAAGGACTGCGCACCGGTCCTCCACGCGTCCCGCATCGGCCCATCCCCCATGCCGCCGGCATCACCCCGCACCCCAGCTCCCGCCACGGCAGCCGGCAGCGCCCCATCCGAGCCCCCACCAAGCCCTCCAGAGCTGGGTGGGCCCGTGGCGGCACCCCCTGTCCGAGGGGCCCCCGCTGAGGCGGCTGCCCTGATGGTCCATGACCTGGCGGCGGACGACGCCCTGGCGCAAGCCCGCTGCGAGCGGCTGGCGGCGGTGCTCGTCGCCGCTGGCCGTGTGGTGCCCGCCCTGGAGGCCGATCCCGATGGCCAGCTCCGCGCCCGCTGGTGGCCTCTGCCCGCGCCGGAGGATCGACCCTGGCTGGAAGCGCTGCTTCCCAGCGACGACCCCGCCAGCCAACGC
>JBKCTK010000273.1:0-8524 GCA_046319055.1 Synechococcaceae cyanobacterium | reverse complement strand
GCTCGAGGGCGAACTGCAGGCCCTGATCGCCGATCCGGCCGCAGCCCGCAGCAACCGGCTCAGCCTGCTGCTGGCCAATGCCGACCTTCCCGCCAGCCGCACCATCAGCCACACCCTCTGGGCGATGCTCGGTGTGGTCCCCGGGGGTGCCGTACAGCCGCCCCATCGACATCAGTCGGTGGCGTTGGATCTCATCATCGACTGCCCACCCGGTTGCCACACCCTGGTGGGCAGCGAACTGGCCGAAGATGGCAGCATCAGCCGACCCCAACGGGTGGATTGGGAGCCCGGCGGAGCATTCATCACACCTCCCGGCCTGTGGCACGCCCACGTGAACCCCTCCGAGCAACCGGCCCGGCTGCTGCCGATTCAGGATGCCGGGCTACACACCCACCTGCGCAGCCTCGATATTCGCTTCGCTGGTGGGTCCCAAGCCGGCTCCGGCGCTTGAGGGCAGGCTCGCCAAGGAGGTTGCCACCCCGCTCGTCTCTTCCCTCTGCTCATCTTCCGTCGTCCAGATAGGGGTGGGCAGATTCGGATGGTCGTCTTCCCAGGCTGTGACCAGAGCTCGGAAGCTCTCCCCGTCGATGGTTTCCTCGGTGATCAGCCGCTCCACCAGGCTGTCGAGCAAATCCCGGCGCGGCTCAAGGGTATCGACAGCCAAGCGCAGGGCACGCTTGGCCAGCCGCCGCACACTGTGATCGATCAGATCGCCTGTTTTATCTGAATAATGCTTTTTGGGACGCAACCAATCGGCTCCCAGAAACACTTCACCATCCACTTCATCCAAAGCCAGCGGGCCCAGCTTGGAGAAGCCATAGCGGGTCACCATCTCCCGGCAGATGCGGCTCACCTGCTGGAGATCGGAACTGGCCCCTTGGGTCACCTCACTGGGGCCAAACACCACGATCTCGGCCGCCCTGCCGCCGAGGATGAAGACGAGCCGATCGCGCAGATAGGCGCGACTGATGATGCCGGAGTCGAGCACATCCTCATCGGGCATGGTGCGGGCGAAGCCGCCGATGCCCCCGGCCCTGGGCAGCAGCGTCACCTTGTCGAGCCGATCGGCGTGGGGCAACAAGGTGGTGAGCAGGGCATGGCCTACCTCGTGGTAAGCGATCAGGCGTTTTTTTGCGCTGTCCTGTAAAGGAGCTGCGGTCAAACCCATCGTGATGCGCTCCAAGGCATCGTTGATGGCGCTGTCGTCAATCGTGGCTTGGTTGCGGCGGGCGGTCAGGATCGCCGCCTCGTTCAACAAGTTCGCCAGGTCGGCGCCAGCAAAGCCGGGCGTGCGGGCGGCCCAGTCGACCAGCGACACGCTGGCATCGAGGGGACGGCTGCGGGCATGAACCGCCAGGATCTGCTCGCGCCCCCGGCGATCCGGCAAATCCACGGTGATGCGGCGATCAAAGCGACCTGGGCGCATCAGGGCTGAATCGAGCACATCGGGGCGGTTCGTAGCGGCCAGAAGAATCACCCCGGAGTTTTCTTCGAAGCCATCCATCTCGGTGAGCAGTTGGTTGAGGGTCTGCTCCCGTTCATCGTTCCCCCCTCCACTTCCCGCCCCCCGCTGGCGACCGACGGCATCAATTTCATCGATAAAAATGATGCAGGGTGCCTTCGATTTGGCTTTGCGGAATAGATCGCGAACGCGGCTGGCCCCCACACCCACGAACAGCTCTACGAACTCCGAGGCGGCCATCGAGAAGAACGGCACACCCGCCTCGCCGGCGATGGCTCGGGCCAGCAGGGTTTTGCCGGTGCCAGGGGGTCCGACCAGCAGCACACCTTTGGGAATCTTGGCTCCGATGCTGGTGAACCGCTCCGGGGTCTTGAGAAAGGTGACGACCTCCTGCAGTTCCTCCTTGGCTTCGCCGATGCCCGCCACATCCTCAAAGCGCACCGTTACTGTGCCTTCCGGCTGCATGCGGGGTTGGCTGCGACCGAAGCCCATGGCCTTGTTGGTCACCTGGGCCGAACGCCGCACCAACAAGCCAAGGGCCAGCACGAGCAGCAGCACCAAGGCCACATTGGAGAACAGGGAGGCCATCGCCTCATCGCGGCGTTCATCGCGCACGGTGAGCGGAACGTTGGCCTGTTGGGCTGTGTTGAGCAATAGCTGATTCGAATCGCGGAAGACCGCCACCTGGGCGCGACTCCCGTTCTTCAAGGCCACATCCACGTAGCCCTGGCGCGGTGCCAGCTCCAGTTCCGCCACTTTGCCGTCGCGGATCACCTGTAACAGCTGGCTGTAGCTGAGGTCGTTGCTCTGGGCCCCAAGGCTCCAGCCCCCCACGCTCGAGCTCTCCGCTCGCGGGGCCCGGTCCGCTGGCAGGGCGGAGCGGATGGAGGGGATCCCGTCGGTCTTGGAACCGGTTGACTTGGCCGCTCCCCCAGGCCTGAGATCGGTGCCGGCGGAAGCTCCAAGGGTTGAAGCGCCAACACTGGGGGGGGGCTTGTCCGTGCCTGGCGCTTCAGCCTTGGCCGGGCTGGTCTCGGCCACGAGAACACCGGGGCTGGCCATGGCGAGGTCTGCCGCGCTGTCCGTTCTGGGGGAGCTGCTCACACCGCTGACTCGATGGCTGGAGTTTAGCGATTTGACGAAGGGGGTATCGGCGGCAGAGGATGGGCAGTCGCTTGAAGACAGTCAGCCGAGATGGCGGTTCCCAAGAAGAAAACCTCGCAAGGCAAACGCAACCAGCGCCACGCCCACTGGAAGGCCAAGGCCGGCGATGCCGCCCAGAGAGCCCTTTCGCTGGGCAAGGCGGTGCTGAGCGGCCGCGCCAAAGGGTTCGTGTACCCGATCAGCGACGACGCCTCCGAAGACGAGGGCTGACGCCCGCCATTCCCCACTGCGATGGCAGCGGCGAGGGGGCTTGGGGAAGGCTGAAACCGACCGCCACAGAGCTACGCAGAGCCGTGGATACGGCTGTTCAGCTTTCCACCGACAGGCGGTTCTCACGGCATCCGCGGTGTAGGGCTAAGCCTGGGGAGACTTTGGCTGATCAGGAGCCGAAATCTCCTTAAACCTCAGCCAGCCCAACCCGGCTGATGTCGCGAGCCACAGGCCGGAGGAGCGATCAGCCTGCTGCTCCATCGGTTGGCCGTCCTGAACCGAGGTCGCTCCAACACCCGGGGCGTTGCTGCCGATCGGCGATGGGCAGCCAGATCAGGCGCCAGCAGCAGGCCGCGGCCTTCGGTCCGCACCTGGTGTGATCTCCAAGTGCTCCAGGTCGGGGCTTGCCGAACCCACGCCCACCCGAAAGTTCTGGACCGTGGTAAGCGCCGCGGCAAGAGGGCGGCGCCCGTGTCAGGAGCCCAGTTTGAAGGCTTCGAGCACCACGGCGTAGGTGGCGCCAATGCGCAGATTGTCGGCCAGCACCCAGCCGAGCCCGGGCTCTCCTTGAAGCCAGCGGGAGCGCAGGCGCACAGCCAGCTCCACCAACAGCAGCATGATCAGCACGGCGCCCGGCCGTCCGCCCGGAGCTGCCAACTGCCAGGGCGCGGTGAGGTTCTGCCCCAACCAGTAGCCCAGCAGCAGTCCGAGCATCGCCAAACTCGCTCCGCGCCAACTGTTTCGCACCTGGGCCCCCAGGGCACGCCCAAACCCGGCTACCGCGGCCTCGAAGCGGGTGGGTTGCGGTGGCGGCGAGGTCATGGCGGCGCGCTGCTCCCGGAGCACCGGGAACAGGCCCGGCTGGGAGCCCCATCTGAGCCGGATTCGGCGGCCAGGTCAAGGCGATGCCGCCGCGACCGCCACGGCCCCGGGCGGCTCACGGGAGCGGCAAGGTCTCCAGCCAGGCCAGGGTCACCTGGCCGCCAGGGCAGTCGGGCCCCCGCAGCACCGTGAGCGGGCTCTGGCGATCGCCGAGGCTGTCCACCACCGCGCCGGCGGCGGCGAAGCGCTCCGGCGGCTCTTGGGCCGAGGGTTGGCTGAGGCTCACCAGGCAACCCAGCCCCGCGGCTCTGGCGGCGGCAACGCCGTTGCCGGAATCCTCCAGCACCAGCACGCTGTCCGCCGGGCAGGCCAGTTGGGCCAGGGCCAGCCGGTAGGCCTCGGGGTGAGGCTTCTTGGCGCTCACGTCCGCGCCGCAGATCCAGAAGCTGAAGGCCTGCCCCAGCTCCCCCAGCACGCCATCGGCCAGCGCCTGCACCGCTCGCCGCGAGCTGGTGGTGACGATCGCCTGGGTGAGACCGGCCTCCCAGGCCTCCAGGAGCAGCCGGGCCACCCCGGCACGCAAACCCAGCTCCCCCGCCGCCACCAGGGATGCGTAATGGGACTGCTTGGCCGCCACCAGGGCATCGAGGCGTGGGGGGGACGGCGCCTTGCCCTCCACCTCCGTCAAAAACGCCGCGAGGCGCTCCCGCCCGCCGCTGATCGCCAGCAAGCGCAAGTAGGTGGCTCGGTCCCAGCGCCAGGGCAGGCCAGCCGCGGCGAAGGCTCGGTTGAAGGCGGGGAGATGGCCCTCCAACTCGGTCTCGGCCAGGGTGCCATCCACATCCCAAAGCAGGGCGCTGAGGCGGCGGGTCACAGCACGACGAACGACGCGATTCGGTGAAACTACGGCTGCCAAGGTGGCCGCTGACCCGCACAATGCTTGGAGATCCGGGTTCGGCCGTTGTCCATCGCCTCCGTCGAGCAGCGCTGGCGGTTGCCGTCCCCCCTCGCCGCCGACGTGGTCGACCGGGCTGCCCAGGCCGCTGGCCTGCCGCCGGAGCTGCTAGCGGTGCTGCATCGGCGCGGTCTGGCCGATCCGGCGGACCTCGCCACCCTGCTGGAGCCGCCGGCACCGCCGCCACCGCAGGACCACTTCGCCGATCTGGGGCGGGCTTGCGCCCGACTGGAGCAGGCCTGCCGCGCTTGCGAGCGCCTCGCGATCTGCGGGGACTACGACGCGGATGGCATGACCAGCACGGCCTTGCTGATGGGGGTGTTGACGCAGCTGGGGGCCCGCCCCGAGCCGGCGATCCCCAGCCGCATGGACGACGGGTACGGTCTCAATGTGGGCATGGTGGAACGGCTGGCGGCCAGCGGCATCGCCCTGCTGATCACCGTGGACAACGGCGTGGCGGCCAGCGAAGCCCTGGAGCGGGCCGCGGCGCTCAATGTGGAAGTCATTCTGACTGACCACCACAGCCTGCCGCCCCAGCTGCCGCCCCATCTGGCGATGCTCCATCCCGCTCGCACGCCGGAGGGATCGCCCTACCGGGGTCTGGCGGGGGTGGGGTTGGCCTATGTGCTGGCCGCCGCGCTCTGCCGTGCGCTGCATCGCCCGGACGTGCTGGCGATCGGGCTGGACCTGTTTTGCATCGGCACCATCGCCGACATGGCCCCCTTGACCGGCGTCAACCGACGCTGGCTCCTGGATGGACTGCCGCGGTTGGCCCGCACGCGGCTGGCGGGATTGAAGGCCCTGCAGCAGCTGGCGGGCCTCGAGGACGGGGATCTCGATGCCGAGGCGGTGGGGTTCCAGCTGGCGCCGCGGATCAATGCGGTGGGACGGCTAGGGGATCCGCTGCTGGTGGTGGAACTGCTCACCAGCGACGATCCGGAGCGGGCCCTACAGCTGGCCCGCCGCTGCGAGGATCTCAACCGGCAGCGGCGTCAGCTGTGCGCGGCGATCGAAGCCGAGGCCTTGGCGCTGCTGGAGGCCGATGGGCCGGAGCGCCAACCCTTCCTGCTGCTCGCCCAAAGCCATTGGCACCATGGGGTGATCGGCATCGTTGCCTCGCGGCTGGTGGAGCGGTTCTCCCGGCCCGTGGCGCTGCTGGCGGCCGAAGGCCAGGGGCGCCTGCGGGCCTCGGTGCGGGCGCCGCGGGGATTTGCTGTCGATCAGGCGTTGCAGGCCTGCGCTGATCTGCTGGAGCGCCACGGCGGCCATCCCGCCGCCGGCGGCTTCACCGTTCGCGCCGACCATCTCGCCAACCTGCACGAACGCCTCAACAGCCTCAGCCTGCGCTGGCTCGGGGCCGAAGGCGGAGGGCCGGTGGTGGAACCCGAAGCCCATCTGCCCCTCTCCCACATCGACAGGGGGTTCTGGGCAGCCCTGCGGCGGCTGGAGCCCTTTGGCAGCGGCCATCCGGCGCCCCTGTTCTGGAGCCGGGCCTGCCAGGTGCGCGACTGCCGCCTCTTGCGAGGCGGTCATCTACAGCTGGAGCTGGAGCAGGGGGGCAGCTGTCTGCGGGCGGTGGCCTGGCGTTGGGAGGGGCCCAGCCACTGGAGCGGGCCTGTGGATGTGGCCTTCCGGCTGCGGTTGAACCGCTGGCAGGGCCAGGAGCACCTGCAGCTCGAGGTGGCGGGGTTGCGGGCCAGCGGCGGCGCGCAGGTGGTGCTGCGCCGCCGCGACCGCACGTACCACTGCCGCTGGGAGGGCCAAGTGGTGGTGATCCGCAACGCCGCAGGAGAAGAGATCGAAGCCGACCCCACCAGCCAGGATCACGGCGTGCACCCCTACGTGGCGGGTCTGGTGCGCGATGCGGCCACGGCCTTGGGGCTCAGCGGCTGAGGGGTCTGGCGCGGCGTTGGCGCCCCGACCCTCGCGGTCCCGGCGCTGATGCTCTGCTTGTGCTTGGTCCCTCAGGGATCGGGGGATCCACCCCTCCGCGTGATGCCGGAATGACCGCGACGGAGCGTCTCCCGCCCAAACCCCGCTCACCATCCCAGGCCTGGCCTCTGCACTGGAAGCCACTGTCTCCAGCTCCATCGGCGACGCTGAAGCATGCAAAGAATCACCCACCGCAAAGCCCTGCCGGGCGTCGTCCCAGTCCCGCAGGGGATCTTGATCGCGGAGGCCAGTGGCGATGGCCGCGGTCCACGCCGGGATCTCAGGCGCTGATCTAGGGGCCTTTCCCGTGGTGCTCCCTCGGGTCGATCACACCAAAACAAACCTGCAGCCGATCATCAATAAAAGTCAGGGCATTCCGCCAAAGCCGCTGAGCATCGCGTTCACAGCACTTCGGCAGGAACCTCAACAGGCGCTCCGCTGTGCTCTTGGAGCTTCCTGATCAGGAACAAAGCTCCGCATCAGAGAAATGCTTCATGACGCCAGGCCAGAACAGGCTTCCGGCACCTCGCTTTTGGGCGCTCATCGCCGCCAATCAGCCTTCCTCCTCCAGTGGCCGCTGGCTCTGCGGAGCTTTGTTGCTGATCAGGTGAAGCTTTGCTGCGGCTAAGGGCCAAGCCAGGCTGGCGCCAGGTGAGGCAAGCGGTGCGAGCCACGGGGTGCGAGCCACGGGTTGGGCGACGGAGGGGACGGCGAGACCGGGCGACAGCGCACGCGTGATCCGGAAACGGTCGTGGCCGCAGCCATGGGCGAGGCAGAAGCCTTGGACTGGGCAGAAGCCTTTTGGACTGGGCAGAAGCCTTGGGCGAGGCCGCAGCCATCCGCGAGGCAGCAGCCATCCGCGAGGCAGCAGCGATCTGCGAGGCAGCTGCCATGGGCGACAGCGCAGCCATGGGCGACAGGGCAGCCATGCTCAAGGGAGTGGCCAGCGGGCCGCGGTTGAGGCCCCTTGACAGCAACCGTGGCCTGCCGGCTCAGAGGGCGCCGCGGCGGAAGAACAGGATGAAGATCACGGCCGGGCCCGCCAGGGTGATCAGCGCCAGGGCGCCGAAGTTGGCGATCAAATGGAAGTCGATGCCCATGGCGAGGACGGCGGGGAGAGCGAGCAGGCCGCACCTTAAATGGACAGCTGGCGCCAGCTCCTCCCCAGGCCGAACGCTGTGACGGAATGAAAAACCCCGAGCGCTGGAGCTGCATCAGCCATTGCGGCTGCTGTTGCCGGCTGGACCCGGAGCTGCGGCCGGAGGCGTTAGAGGCCTTGGATGCCCGCCAGCGGGCCACCTACCTGGCGATGGTGGGGCCCGATGGCTGGTGCCTCCATTTCGACACCGGTCGCCGCCGCTGCCGGATCTACAGCGAGCGGCCCGATTTCTGTCGGGTCAGCACACTGATGCAGCTGTTCGGCGCTGAGGCGGACAGCGCCGACGCCCTGGCGATCTCCTGCTGCAAGCAACAGATCCGCAGCGAGGGCGGCGGCCGTGGCAGGGTAATGCGGCGCTTTTTGCGCGCCCTGCGCCGCCAGCCATGACCAGCTCGCCCGAATCCCCCGGCCCCGGCGGCGACACGGACAACGGCAATCGGGCCTCCTCCTGGGGAGCCGTGTTTCTGAGCACCGCCACCACCGTGTTTCTGGCGGAACTGGGCGACAAAACCCAATTGGCCGCGCTGCTGCTCTCCGCGGAATCGGGCCGGCCGCTGGTGGTGTTCGTCGGCGCCTCGTTGGCGCTGGTGGCCTCCAGCTTGGCGGGCGTGGTGCTGGGGCGCTGGTTGGCGCGGCTCGTGCCGCCCGAGCAACTGGAGCGGGCCGCCGGCCTGCTGATGGTGGCCCTGGGGTTGTGGCTGGGGCGCCAGGCGGTGCTGCATCTGGCCCCCCTGCCCGCCCCTCCCGCCTGAATCCGCCCACCGCCACCGCGCTGCCTTCCGTTCTCATCGCCCGCTCCGGATGACCTCCACCCTGGCGC
>JBKCTK010000272.1:0-20374 GCA_046319055.1 Synechococcaceae cyanobacterium | reverse complement strand
CTGACACGCCGGCCGGTGAGGGCCACGTAGTGGCGGCAGTCGTCCAGCAGGGCCTCGAGGGGATAGGCGTGGGCGGTGGGGATCAGCTCCTCCCGCAGGCGCTGGTCGGGGGCATGGAGGCTCACCGCCAGGGTGAACTGGGCCCGGCCAAGGCGCTCAAGGGCCCGCTCAGCCAGGGCGGGCAAGGCCGCTGGCACCCCCACCGTGCTGACGGTGATCTGGCGCTGGGCCATGCCCAAATCGCGGCAAAGGCAGTCGATCGCCGCCAGCACCGCATCCATGTTGAGCAGCGGTTCGCCCATGCCCATAAACACCACATGACTGGGGCGACGGTCCATCACCTCGCGCACACTCAGCACTTGGTCGACGATCTCATGCACAGCCAGGGAGCGCTGCAGGCCCCCCTTGCCCGTGGCGCAGAAGCGACAGGCCATCGGGCAACCCACCTGGCTGCTGACGCAGACGGTGAGCCTGTCCCCCGCCGGAATGCCAACGGTTTCCAACGTCAAGCCATCGCTCGTGCCGAGCAGCAGCTTGGTGGTGCCGTCGGAGGCTACGGAGCGATGCAGGATCGGCAGACGGCCGATCAAGGCTGCGCCGACGGGCGGGGCGGTCGCATTGGCGGGGGCCGGGGGCGGGTTGGACTCGCCTGGCTCAGCCACCCCAGCGGCGGGAGGGTGATCGGCCGGGACAGCCGTGCCGGCCAGCGCCTGGCGCCACGCCTTGGGCAACACCGTGATCTCGGAGAGGTCCCGGGCACCACGCTCATAGATCCACTGATGCAACTGGCGGCCGCGAAAGGCGGGCTGGCCATGCTCCTGAGCCCAGGCCTCCAGTTCTGCCAACCCCTGGCCCAGCAGGGGACGGCCAGGGGGTAAGGCGGCCGAGCGCGGAGACCGACCCGCCGCCACGGAGCCGGCTCCTGGGGGGGTCACGGCCAGATCAGCAGGCCGTGGCCCAGCTTCCACTCCACCGCCAGCAAGGCGATGAAGCCGAGCATGGCAATGCGGCCGTGGAGGAGCTCGATGTGGTGGTGAAAGCCCCAGCGGGGCAGGCGCTGGCGTGGAATGGGCGTGCCCAGGGTGGTGACAGCAGGATCAGTCATCGCTCAGCAGGCCCTCCTCCTGCAGCCCCTCAAGGGCCTCGGGATCTGGAAGCAAATCCTCCTCCAACCCGTCCTCGATGGACGGGCGCACGAAGGCGGCAAAGGCGCTGCTGGTGGCCTCGATGCCGTGGCGGCTGCGGGTGGCCTCCAGGTCCTCGTCGGAGGGGTCATCCAAGACGGCGGCAGGTGTGGTGGGGAATGGCATCTCCACGGTGTAATCCGGCCTCAGATTTTGGCTGCGGCGATAGCCGGCCTCCTCCTCAAGGATGTCGGGATGGGGCCCAGCTTCGGCGCGGAGCTCCTCCTCGAAACCGCTAAAGCCCGTGCCCGCTGGAATCAGACGGCCAATGATCACGTTCTCCTTAAGACCCCGCAACCAATCCTTCTTGCCTTCGATGGCCGCTTCGGTGAGCACCCGGGTGGTCTCCTGGAAGGAGGCGGCGGAGATGAAGCTGTCGGTGTTGAGCGAGGCCTTGGTGATGCCCAGCAACACGGGAGTGATCACCGCGGGAGCCCGACCGACGACGGCCATGGTCTCGTTCTCCTTCTCAACCCCGCGAAGCTCCTTGAGCTCACCGGGCAGGAAGGTGGTGTCGCCGGCATCCTCTATGCGCACCTTGTTCGTCATCTGGCGAACGATCACCTCAATGTGCTTGTCATCGATCGTGACGCCCTGGGATTTGTAGACGTTCTGCACTTCCTGCACCATGCGGAACTGAAGTTCGGAGATCGCCTCCTGGGCCGCTTCAAGAATCGGCTTGCGGGTGCGCAGATCCTCGAAATAGCACTCGAGAAGCTCATGGGGGTTGATGGGGCCGTCGGTGAGCAGCTCGCCAGCCTTCACCGCCTGGCCATCGGACACCATGACGGTGCGACCCAGCAGGATCGGGTAATCGAGGCGGGCCTCATCGGCATCGACCACGGAGACGGTGATCGAGTCGTCATCCTCACCCTGTTTGATTTCCACCCGACCGGCCTTGCGGCAAATCACGGCCGAATCGCGGGGGCGACGGGCCTCTAGCAGCTCCTCGATGCGGGGCAAACCCTGAACGATGTCACCGGTCTTCTGGCGTTCGAACACCAGCAGCGCCAGCCCATCACCCCGTTGCACCAGTTCCCCATCGCGAACGTGCAGCACGGAATCGGGGGACACCATGTAGGGCCGGCCAAGGCGGATGCGCAGGCTGCCGTTGGCGATGTGCTCCACCTCGCCGCAGCAGGGTGCCAGCACCCCTGGAGCCAGCTCGTCGCCATCGACCACCCGCTGACCAACCACCAGGCTGGGGGTTACCGTCCCGAGATCGATCAGGCGGGTGTCCTCAGAACGCTCGACGATCAGGCGTCGGATCGGCTCGCCTGGAGCCTGATCCGGCACCTGCACCACGCCGTCGTCCTTGCTGAGGCTTTGGGTGGTGGCCACCACATCCCCGCGCTTGACCGTGTCGCCATCCACCACCTGAAGCTCGGTGTGGGTGGAGCCGTGGCTGGCATCGGAAAGGGTGTCGCGACGCACCAGCAGGGTTTCAAGAATCACCAGCTGCAGGCGATCGATCGTCTTGGCGCGCTTGTCGGCTACCACCTCCACATCTACGGTCATCTGGGGTGTGGTGTCGACGGTTTCCAGGATGAGTTGGGTGCGCAGTAGTTCCACACCCTCAACGGATTTGATCAACTCACCGTCCTTAAAGGTGAGGCGCTGGGTGGCGCGCAAGCTCAGGGAGGGACCACCAGTTTGCTTCACCGTGGAAAGATCCGGAAGATGGGCCTCATCGGGAATCGGATATTCCTCAACAGGCCGCAACAGCAAGGCGCCGCCTTGGGGGGTTTCGACGGCCTCAACGAGATGGATGACCGAAGCGGTGATTCCCGGAGCAATCTCCTCACCAGGATTCACCATTTTGCCCTCACCTCCGTAGCGGGAGAGCACCTTGGCGTCGCTGATCAGATGCAACTCACCGGAGCGCACGATGATTTCGCGCAGGATGTCATTCTTCTGGGTAACGGTAACAATACCGGCAGTTTGACTGAAGATGTCTTTGACCACCTCGGTGCCGGCTTCGATCCATTGACCGTCCTCGATCATCAACAAGGAGATGTCCTTATTGATCTCGTGAGTTTCCTGGGGAACCCACAGCAAGGTGCCGCCTTTGCTGACCTCGTAGCCGTGCTTCGCGGAACGGGCTTTTTTGATCGACAAACCCGGCGAGAAACGCACAATGCCGCCAGTCTTGGTGCGGAAGCGGTCGTCCGCGAGCTCGGCGATCACCTCACCCGTGCCGATCTTGCTGCCGGGCTGGGTTTTGAGAAGATAGCGAATGTTGTCTTTACCTTCCAGATGCCAGATTTCACCGGAATGGGTAGTCTCCCCTACAAGCTTGCAGTCTTTTAAGGTGAGGCTGGTGGTGACAATCTGCACCTCCCGCGAGTCCCCCGCCGACTCTCGCAGCCGCACAGCACCGCCGTACTCGCTGACCAAGCGGCTTTCCGCGAGCACCTCGCCTTTGCTGACCGATCGGCTCGGCTCGACGACAGGTTGGGCGTTGGGAGGCAGGTTGTAAACATCGCCGCTGAACACCCAGAGACGCCCGAGGCGCTGGGCCTTGTGGGTGATGTTGCCCTGGCGGTCGGTGACCTCTCTGGGCTGGATCACGTCCTCGAAACGCACCTGGCCCGCCAGGTCGCAGATCACATCCTTGGTGGCCTTCTCAACGCTTTTTTTAACCTGGGCACCGGAAGAGATCTGGGCGAGAATTTCATCCGGCCCAATCTGTTGGCCATCCTGTACAAACAAGATCGAACCGGAGGTGATACTGAGCCGCTGCACCTTGCCGCTGCCGCTGGGCTTCACTTCAAGGCTGAAATCCGTCTCGGCCAAATGGGCTTCAACGCCGTGGGGTGTGCGGTGGGGCCGCACCCGCCCCTTGGCGCCGAACTCGATCAACCCACCGGCTAGAGAGCGCACCACACCGGTTTCGGCGGTGGACACACCTCCGGTGTGGAAGGTGCGCATGGTGAGCTGGGTGCCGGGCTCGCCAATCGACTGGGCGGCAATGATGCCTACGGCTTCACCGAGATCCACCAACTGGTTGTGGGCCAAGGCCCATCCGTAGCACTTGCGGCAAACGGAGCGGGAGGCCTGGCAAGTGAGCGGAGAACGCACCACCGCGGTACGGATGGCTGCTTGTTCGATCGCCCGGGTGAGCGAAGCATCGATCTCGCCATCCCGATCCACCAGCACCGTGCCGTCGGCGGTGACGATGGGATCGGCGGCGAGGCGACCGATCAGCTTGCTGTAAAAGCGGCCCTTCTCATCGGCCTCGATCAAGATGCCACGGGTGGTACCGCAGTCGTCCTCCCGCACGATCACATCCTGGGCCACGTCCACCAGGCGTCGGGTGAGATAACCCGAGTCGGCGGTGCGTAGGGCCGTGTCCACCAGACCTTTGCGGGCACCGTAGGAGGAGATCACATATTCGGTAACCGTCAGACCCTCGCGGAAATTGGTGCGGATCGGCAGGTCGATGATCTCCCCCTGGGGATTGGCCATCAACCCCCGCATGCCCACCAGCTGGCGCACCTGGGACATGTTGCCCCGGGCGCCGGAATTGGCCATCATCCAGACCGAATTCAACGGCGCATTCTCGTTGAAGTTCTTCTTGACCTCTTCGACAAGCCGTTCGTTGGTTTCGGTCCAGGTGTCGATCACCTTGGTGTGGCGCTCCACTTCGGTGATCTCGCCGAGGCGGTAGCGCTCCTCGGTGTCCGTGATCTGCTGCTCAGCTTCCTGGAGCAGGCGGGCCTTCTGACTCGGAATGCAGAGGTCGTCCACAGAGATCGACACCGCCGCCTGGGTGGCGTAATGGAAGCCCAGATCCTTCAATTCATCCGCCATCGCCGCGGTAGCTGCGGTGCCGTGGTGCTTAAAGGCCCAGCTCATCAACGAGCGCAGGGCCTTCTTATCGATCACATGGTTACGGAAAGGCGGCAGGGGCTTGCTCGGCGTTACAGCCTGGGCCGCGACAAGGCTGGCGGCGGCAGAGGCTTTGGACCCTTTCCTGGAGGTCTTCTTGGCGGGGGAAGCAGTCATGGCGGCGCGCGGTGGAGGGCGGAGGTAGGAGCGAGGGCTGAGGTTTGGCGCGGATTAGGTGGAAGCGACGGCGTCGATAATGGTGTGGTTGATGACCACACGGCCAACGGTGGTGAGCAGATAGCGGCTAATCAAGGCACCATCTTCATCAAAGCGGTCGCGGCGGAACTTCCACTGTTCAACGCGGGTTCCATCGCTGAGGGTTTCCTGATGCTGGGGCTCGGAATCCTCGTCAGCGGCTTCTACCTCGCCGCTAAAACGCACCCAGACCCAGTCGTGCAGGTGGCGATGCTTTTCCTGGAAGGCCGCCAGAACATCATCAAGGCTGGCATAGGTGTGGGCGTGACTACCGAAGGCGGGTTTCGGATTGTCGCGTTTTTCGGCGGTGAGGTAATAGGCGCCGAGTACCATGTCCTGGGATGGTGTGATGATGGGCTCGCCGGTGGCGGGAGAGAGAATGTTGTTGCTGGCCAGCATCAACATACGGGCTTCCGTCTGGGCTTCGATCGCCAGCGGCACATGCACGGCCATCTGGTCACCATCGAAGTCAGCGTTGAAGGCGGGGCAGACCAGGGGATGGAGCTGAATGGCGCGACCATCGACGAGCTTGGGCTCGAAGGCCTGAATCCCGAGGCGGTGCAGCGTGGGAGCACGGTTCAACAGGATTGGGTGACCTTCGATCACCTCCTGAAGAACCTGCATCACCTCGTCGTCGCTTTTATTGATCATCTTCTTCGCCGCCTTAATGTTGTTGACAATGTTCTGGCGGATCAGGCGGTGAATCACAAACGGCTGAAACAACTCGATCGCCATTTCCTTGGGCAGTCCGCACTGATGCATCTTCAACTTCGGACCAACCACAATCACAGAACGCCCTGAATAGTCGACCCGCTTACCCAAGAGGTTCTGGCGGAAGCGACCCTGTTTGCCTTCGATGATGTCGCTTAGAGACTTCAAGGCGCGGTTGTTGGCACCAACAACGGTACGCCCGCGACGGCCGTTGTCGATCAAGGCATCCACAGCCTCCTGCAGCATGCGCTTCTCGTTGCGCACAATAATTTCGGGAGCCAGGATCTCCTGGAGCCGCGCCAACCGATTGTTGCGGTTGATCACTCGGCGGTAGAGATCGTTGAGATCGCTGGTGGCAAATCGGCCGCCATCCAGCTGAACCATCGGCCGAAGATCTGGCGGAATCACCGGGATTACATCCAACACCATCCACTCGGGCCGCGCGTTGGTGGCGATGAAGTTGTCGATCACCCGCAGGCGCTTGATCAACTTGGCCCGCTTTTGACCCTTGCTGCTGGCAATCTCTTCGCGCAGTTGATTGGCAATCTCCTCAAGGCTGAGATCTTCTAGAAGTTGCTTGAGGGCCTCAGCACCGATGCCGACCACCGGTTCATTCTCGATCTCAGAATCTTCCGCAAAGATCTGATCCTCGATCTCAAGCCACTCATCTTCGGTGAGCAGCTGCTTATAGGTGAGATCCTTGTGGTCACCCGGGTCGAGGACCACATAACAGTTGAAGTACACGATCTGCTCCACATCCCGCAGCGGCATGTCCAGCAAGATCGCCACGTAGCTGGGGATGCCCTTGAGGTACCAGACGTGGGAGACCGGTGCCGCTAGCTTGATGAAGCCCATGCGGTGGCGACGCACCCGGCTCTCGGTGACCTCCACGCCACAGCGCTCGCAGACAATGCCGCGGTGCCGCACCCGCTTGTACTTGCCGCAATGGCATTCCCAATCCTTGGACGGGCCAAAGATCTTCTCGCAGAACAGCCCGTCCATCTCGGGCTTGAGGGTGCGGTAGTTAATCGTTTCCGGCTTTGTGACCTCACCAACAACCTGACCATTGGGCAGGGTGCGCTGCCCCCACTGCATGATTCGCTCAGGCGACGCCAGCGTGATCTTGACGTAATCGAAGTGATTTTCGGTGCGGAGATTGCTGTTGGACATGGCGGCGGACAAGCGGTGGAGGAGGAGGTTCGATGAACGTGTTCAGATCCAGTCCTTGAACCTGAGGCAAACGGTCAGAGCGATGGCTGCCAGTAAGAAAGCTGCCAAGGGGGCCGATCGGCAGTGGGCGGATCGGCCGGCCGAGGGGATTCAGTCGTCGTCGTAGTCCGCGACGCCCAGCGATTCGTACGTGGGGCGAGAGGGCGTGCTGCGCCGGGGGTTGACGTCCTGCATCAGATCGACCTCCTCGTCCTCGTCGGTATAGACAGCAATGTCGAGGCCGAGGGACTGCAGCTCGCGCATCAACACCTTGAAGGATTCCGGAGTGCCGGGGCGCGGAATCGGCTTGCCCTTGACGATGGCGTTGAGGGCCTCGTTGCGGCCCTGCATGTCGTCGGACTTCACCGTGAGCAGCTCCTGCAGGGTGTAGGCGGCGCCGTAGGCCTCCAGGGCCCACACCTCCATCTCGCCAAGACGCTGGCCGCCCTGCTGGGCCTTGCCCCCCAACGGCTGCTGGGTGACTAGGGAGTAAGGGCCGGTGGAGCGGGCATGGATCTTGTCGTCCACCAAGTGCACCAGCTTGAGAATGTGGGCATAGCCGACGGTGACCGGTTGGTCGAACGGCTGGCCGGTGCGGCCATCGATCAACTGGATCTTGCCAGGATTTTCCGGGTCGTAAACCCAGTCTTTACCGGGTTGGCGGGAGGCCTCCTCGAGATAGGCCTGGACCGTGTTTTTGGAGGTTTCAACACCATGCATCTCATCGAAGGGAACCACCTTGACGCGGGCATTGAGGTGGGCTGCAGCCCAGCCCATGAGGCACTCGAACACCTGCCCCACGTTCATACGGCTCGGCACGCCCAGGGGGTTCAGCACGATGTCGATGGGCGAGCCATCCGGCAGGTAAGGCATGTCCTCCCGGGGCAGGATGCGGCTGATGATGCCCTTGTTGCCGTGGCGGCCGGCCATTTTGTCGCCCACCTGGATCTTGCGGCGCTGGGCCACATACACCCGCACCACCATGTTGGCGCCAGGGGGGAGTTCGTCGCCCTGCTCCCGGGTGTAGATCCGTACGTCGACCACCCGCCCCCGTTCGGTGCTGGGCACGCGTAGGGAGTTGTCACGAACGTCGCGAGCTTTCTCGCCAAAAATGGCGCGCAGCAGTTTTTCTTCAGGGGGTTGATCCGATTCGCCCTTGGGGGTCACCTTGCCGACGAGGATGTCGCCCGATTCGACAAAAGCACCAATGCGGATGATGCCCATCTCGTCGAGATTGCCGAGGGTTTCCTCCGCCACATTGGGAATTTCCCTGGTGATCTCCTCAGGCCCAAGCTTGGTTTGACGCGCCTCAATCTCGTATTTCTCAATATGTACAGAGGTATAGAGATCATCGGTGACCAGCCGATCGCTCACCAGAATCGCATCCTCGTAGTTGTAACCCTCCCAGGGCATGTAAGCGATCAGCACGTTTTGACCCAGGGCGATCTCACCGCCCTCGCAAGCTGAGCCATTGGCCAGCACCTGGCCTGCAATCACCCGGTCGCCCTGCTTGACGATCGGTCGCTGGTTGAGGCAGGTATCCTGGTTGGAGCGCTGGTATTTCTGAAGGAAGTGATAATGATCGGCACCCTGATCATCGCGGATGATGATCTGAGTGGCATCAACAAACACCACTTCGCCATTGACGCGCGTGATCGGTACCATGCCGGAATCGCGCGCCACCTGGGTTTCCAGCCCAGTGCCAACCAGGGGCCGCTCCGGCCGCAGCAGGGGCACGGCCTGACGCTGCATGTTCGAGCCCATCAACGCCCGGTTGGCGTCGTCGTGCTCGAGGAAGGGAATCAGCGAGGTGGCCACGGAGATCACCTGCACGGGCGACAGCTGCACGTAGTCGACCTGCTCGGGCACCACGGTCTCAAAGTCTTGCCGGTAGCGCACCGGAACTTGGTCGGCGGTGATGCGACCGGTGGCATCGGTGGCCACGTCGCCCGGGGCGACGCGGCACTCATCCTCCAGGTCGGCGGAGAGATAAATAGGGGCACCAGACTTGTCGACGATGCCGTTCTCCACCTTCCAGAACGGCGTTTCGATGAATCCGTATTCGTTCACCCGGGCGTGGGTGGCCAGGGAGCCAATGAGGCCCGCGTTCGGGCCCTCCGGGGTTTCGATGGGGCAGATCCTGCCGTAGTGAGAGGGATGGATATCGCGCACTGCGAAGCCAGCCCGCTCTCGGGTGAGGCCGCCGGGACCGAGGGCGCTGATGCGGCGCTTGTGGGTGAGCTCGGCTAGCGGATTGGTCTGGTCCATGAACTGGCTCAGCTGGCTAGAGCCAAAGAACTCCTTGATCGCCGCCACTAACGGCTTGGGGTTCACCAATTGGGCTGGCGTGAGCGATTCGGTCTCGCCAACAGTCATGCGCTCCTTGATGATGCGCTCCAGGCGGCTGAGCCCCACCCGCACCTGGTTCTGCAGCAGTTCACCGACCGAACGCACCCGCCGGTTGCCGAGATGGTCGATATCGTCGAGACAGGCTCCACCGACATCCAGCTCAAGATTGATCAGATAATCGATCGTGGACAGCACATCCTCAGGCGTGAGAGTGCGCGTGGCATCGGGGATGGTGAGCCTCAGTTTCTTGTTGATCTTGTAGCGACCAACCCGGCCCAAGTCGTAACGCTTGGGATCGAAGAAGCGGCTGTGCAGCAACTGCTGACCGCCGGTCACCGAAGGGGGCTCACCGGGGCGTAGCTTCTTGTAAAGCTCCAGCAGAGCCTGATCCTCTGAGGCAATGCCTTCATCGTTGGCGGCCTCGATCGACTTCTGGTAGTACTCCGGGTGGCGAAGCTTGTCGAGCACGTCGTTGTCCGACAGGCCGATGGCACGCATCAACACGTGGGCGTTGATCTTGCGGGTTTTGTCGACGCGAACGTGAAGCAGATCGTTCTTATCAGTTTCGAACTTCAACCAGGCTCCCCGGTTTGGGATCAGGCTGGCATTGAAGGTTTTGCGTCCGTTCTTATCTTGTTCATCCTTGAAGTATACGCCTGGTGAGCGCACGATCTGGTTGACAATGACCCGCTCAGCACCGTTGATGATGAAGGTGCCGCGCTCGGTCATCAGGGGCAGCTCGCCGATGAACACCTCCTGCTCCTTGATCTCGCCCGTCTCCTTGTTGACCAGGCGGCAGGTGACGTACATCTGGGAGGCGAAGGTGGCATCGCGACGCTTTGCCTCTTCGACATCATGACGAGGACGCTTGAGGCGATACTCATTGCCGATGAAGTGAAGCTCAAGCTTGCCGGTGTAATCGGTGATCGGCGAAAAGCTATCGAGCTCTTCGATCAGGCCCTTCTCCAGAAACCACTTGAAGCTGGCCCGCTGCACCTCTACCAAATCGGGCAGGTAGGTGGCGGTCTTGGCGACCTGGATCGCGCTGCTCATGCGGTGAACCTGCAGGAACGGAGGGTGTGAACGGGGCCGGGGGGAAGCGAAGCGAGGTGCGACGGGATCGCCGCGGCGGTGGTGGCATCGGACCGCCCTTCAGGGGCGGTCAAGATCGCGATGCGAACAGCCGTCCCTGGACCCAGGAACGGCTGAACTGGCGGCAGGCCCTAAGGGACCCACCGGGCGGTGGACCTCGACGGGAGGGGAGCTGAAACTCTCCGTGACAAGGACGTGGACAAAGGAGCGCTTCCGCTGCCAGGCCAATGAGCCATCATACATTGTGAAGGGGCAGGCGAAACAGCCTCGCAGCATTGCGGGAGCTGGTAAGGGCCACGGACTCGAGGCTCTCGCCCCGCAGGTCGGCCACCTTGGCCGCCACGGCGGACACATTGGCGGGCTCATTGCGCTTGCCGCGCCGAGGCGCCGGGGCCAAAAACGGGCAATCCGTCTCCACCAGGAAGCGATCGGCGGGAACGGAGCGGGCACAGGCCTGGATGGCCTCGGCCTTGGGGAACGTGACCGTGCCGCTGAAGCTGATGGAGAGCCCCAGCTCCAGGAACGCCTCCATCTCCTCCGGGGTACCGCCCCAGCAGTGCATCACCCCAGCCGGCAGGCGGCCTTGGGCGGCGCGGGGGCGCAGCTCCGCAAGCATCGCCTCCGCGGCATCTCGGCAGTGGATGATCACCGGCAGTCGCAGCTCCACGGCCAGATCGAGCTGGGGCCGCAACGCCTCAAGCTGCGGATCCAGGTTGCGCTCCCGGAAAAGATCCAGACCCAGCTCGCCGATCGCCACCACCCGCGGGTCAGCGAGGGCCGCCTGGCGCAGCACCGACACGGTGTCGCTGCGCCAGTGCTGGGTGTCGAGCGGATGGACGCCAACCGCGTAGCGCAGTTCTGGAAACCGATCGGCCAAGGCCCGGATCGCCTCGATCTCCCCTGGCTCCACACAGGCGTGCACCAAAGCGCGCACCCCGGCTTGGCGCCAGCGAGCTGCCACCTCGTCGAGATCGTCGTCAAAATTGCGAAAGACGATGTGGCAATGGGAGTCGACCAACACAGGGGTAGCCGGGTGCAGGTCGCCGGCTGGCGCGTGGTCGGTAAGCGTGGGCCCATCGGCACTCGGGCCCGCTTGGCTTGGGCTCGGCACGGAAGTCGCAGCGTCAGCCACGGCGATGGGACTCATGGCGTGGGGGCTGGATCACAGCTCCCCAGCATGGCGGAGGCGGGGATCAGGCGTCGGCGGCGTCAGCGCTAGACGATGGGGCTGTGTCGGTGGGCGCCGCGGCTGATAAGGCCGGAATCTTGCCGTCGTTGGGCTCCAGCACTTTCTTCACCGCCAGGCTGAGCCTGGATTTCTGGTTGGCCCCGGTGTTGCGGTGCAGAACGCCCACTTTGACGGCCTTGTCGATCTTGCTGAAGGCCACGCTCATGCTCTTGCGCACCGCCTCGCGAGAGTCATCACCTGGCTCTTGGGCGCAGGCGCTGCAGGCCGCAAAGCACCGCTTCATCAGCGTGCGCAGCGCCGACTTGTAGGTGCGATTGCGTTGCCGGTTGCGCTCCGCAACCAGGATCCGCTTCTTCGACGACTTGTTATTGGCCACAGGGCTGGCGTCAATCTGGCAATCACCCACCCTAACCCTCGGCTCCCACCCCCGTCCAGCCGGTAACGCCGTAGCGTCAACCCCAGCCTTGCGTGCCCCCCCTTGAGCAGCATCGGATCCGCAACGCCAACTCCTGCCGCCCCGCTGGAGCTCCGTCAGCTGAACGCGGGCTCCGATGGCGGTGCCGGCGCCGCGGCCCGGCTGGAGGAGATCGCCGGCCGCACCAGCGGAGGTGCCCTGCGGCGCGAGGAGGAGCGGGTGGCGGCGATCCTTGAGCAGGTCCGCCAGCAGGGCGACGCCGCGCTGCTGGAGTTGAGCGAGCGCTTCGATGGCGTGCGCCCCGATCCGCTGCGGATCCCGCCGGAACGGCTGGAACAGGCCTGGCGGGAAACCCCCGCCCCCTTGCAAGAGGCATTGCGGCTGGCCCATGGGCGCATCCTGGCGTTCCACCAACGCCAGATGCCCTTGGATCTGAGCCTGCAGGGCCCCCATGGCGAACGCTTGGGCCGGCGCTGGCGGCCGGTGCGCCGCGCCGGCCTCTACGTACCGGGGGTCCGGGCGGCCTACCCCAGCACCGTGCTGATGAACGCCATCCCCGCGGGCGTCGCCGGCGTGGGCGAGCGGGTGATGGTCACCCCGCCCGGACCCAACGGCGATCCAAACCCCACCGTGCTGGCCGCTGCCCATCTCGCCGGTGTGGAAACGGTGGTGCGGGTGGGTGGGGCCCAGGCGATCGCCGCCCTGGCCTATGGCAGCGAGAGCGTGCCGCGGGTTGATGTGATCAGCGGGCCCGGCAATCTCTGGGTCACGCTGGCCAAGAAGGCGGTCTACGGGCACGTGGGAATCGATTCCCTCGCCGGTCCCAGCGAGGTGTTGGTGATCGCCGATGACACGGCCCGCGCCGACCAAGTGGCCGCCGATCTGCTAGCCCAGGCGGAGCACGATCCGCTCGCCGCCGCCATCCTGCTCACCACCAGCGCCGAGCTAGCGGCGGCGGTGCCAGGGCAGCTGGAGCGGCAGCTGCGCCACCACCCCCGCGCCACCATCACCCGCGAAGCCCTCACGAGCTGGGGCTTAATCGTGCTGGTTGACAGCCTCGAACAGGCGGCCGCCCTGAGCGATCGCTTCGCGCCGGAGCATCTGGAACTGCTGGTGCGGGATCCTGAACCCCTGGCGGAGCGCATCCAGAACGCCGGGGCGATCTTCCTCGGCGCCTGGACACCGGAGGCGGTGGGCGACTATCTGGCGGGCCCCAACCACACCCTGCCCACCAGTGGCACGGCCCGCTTCGCCGGAGCCCTCAGCGTGGAGACCTTCCTGCGCCACACCTCGTTGATCCAGTTCAACCGGGTGGCTCTGGAGGCCACCGGCCAGGCGGTGATCACCCTGGCGGAGAGTGAGGGCCTACACAGCCACGCCGAATCGGTGCGCCGGCGCCTGGACTGATGGCCGCCCCTGGCGAGGGGCCTCGGAGGGAGCTCGGCGCCAGGATGGCGGCGAACACGCTCCGCATCCGTGCCGTTGTCTGCAGCCTGCGAACGCAACAAAGGGCCGATCCTGGCCGCGCTGCGCCAGTGGCTTCCCAACCCGGCGCGGGTGCTGGAGATCGGTTCCGGCACGGGGCAGCACGGCGCCTACTTCTGCGAGCAGCTGCCGGGGTTGCGCTGGCAGCTGAGCGAGCGAGCGGGCTCTCTGGAGGATTTGCGCTTGAGCCTGAACCAGCAGGGACCTCTGGCGTCGGCGACCGGGGCCGAGGTGGTCCCCCCGCTGCCGCTGGATGTGGATGCGCCAGATCAGTGGCCCGACCAGGCCTTTGACGCCGTCTTCACGGCCAACACGCTGCACATCATGGCGGCCTCCTCGATTCCAAACCTGCTGAGCGGCAGCGCCGCACGGCTGGGGGCGGGGGGGCTGCTGCTGATCTACGGACCGTTCCACGCTGGCGGCCGACCCACCGCCGCCAGCAATGCGGCATTTGACGCCCAGCTGCGGGCCCGGGATCCGGCGATGGGGATCCGCGACATCGAGCTGGTGGTCGCCGAGGCCAAGGCGCGGGGCCTGCGGCTCGCCAGCGACCAGGCGATGCCCGCCAACAACCGCCTGTTGGTGTTCGAACGCGAGGGGGAGGCCTGATCGGTTGATCCCCAGCCGACTTCGGCCGCCGCATCGATCAGCGGGGCTGATGGTCGCCACAAGCAAGCCCAAACGATGGCGGCGCCCAGAACCGTCTTGAGGCCTTAAGGTTTGCGCAAGATTCGAACGGGATTTCGGCAGGCCTCTCTCGGTTCCGCCCCTGGTCAGAAACAGCTCCTTGCTTCGGCGGGGGTCGGTGCTGTCAGATTCCCGCACGAGTCCACGGAGTGGCCCTCCTTCACGAGGGAGCCAACCCGGAACCTGTCTCGACATGTGGGTACCGATGACCGGCTGGTGGTGACCAACCGGTCTTTTTTTGGGGCGGGCGGGGATGGATCGCCGGATTCAACGGCGGCCCCGCGAACGCGCCAAGCCCGGTCGCAACGCCAGGGGCAACCCAGGGTGGACAGGCCTGATCTGCGGAAAAACCCGGCTTTCCCGTGGAAAACCCGATGGATTTGGGGAAAAACGCATGTATTCAGCCGAGGATCGCCTCCTGGCCAGGAATCCGCAGCGGTCGTCGGTGGGGCAGGTTGCCGAAGTGCTCCCGGGCGACGGCCAGCAAGCCCTCGTCGCTCAAGCTCCCGTCGTCCACGGTGACAACTCCGACCACCTTCGCCAGCAGATCGGCACGGTGGTGGGAGAGGTCGTGGAGCAGCAGCTGGCGCAGATCGCTCTCCCCCTTGCCGTGGCCCAGTAGCAACACCGCATCCGCGTCGGAGAACGCCGCGCGGATGCGAGCCAGATAGTCCGCATCCCTGGGAGCCCGCTGGCCGGCGATGTCGCGGTCGTGGCGATGGCTGAGGTTCTCCCCGGAGCCCCACACCCCATGGGGATGCAGCACGGCGTGCTCGGCCGTGTCGCCCTCCAACCGGAAGACATCGGTGTGGTGATGGTCCAGCACCAGCACCAGCCGCCGACTCTGGTCGCCGCGGGGGCTTTCGTTGGCGGCGGCTTCGGGGTGATCGGGGTTGATGCCCAGCTCTTGCAGAAACTGGCGGGCCCGCAGCATGGCCTCGCTGTCGAGGTCGGGCTGGTGACCACAGCGGCTGTGGATCCAGGTCTCCTGACCGGCGGGCATGCGGATGCGCAGGCGCTGATCGTTCAGGGGGGTGACCTCGGCTCCCAGGGCCCGGAACAGCGCCTCCACCTGGGAGCGGCGCACGCCATGGCGCAAGGGATGGGCGTAGAGGGCCTCGAGGGTCCTGAGATGGTGGCGGTTCATCGGTCAGTCCCAGAGAACTCAACCGTATTCAGCGCAGGCGGGGCGGTCGGCCGATTGTCACAGTCCGAGCGGCGTTGCCAGGAGGCCTCGGACCCGTTGAGGCCAGGCCAGCGGCGAGCGCGGGCCGGAGGCGGGTAGGTCCGGGTCGGAACGCAAAGGCCTACAAACGCCGCCGGATCGATCCCAGAACCCGGATCAATCCAGCTTGATCACATCGACCCCACCGCGACCCAGCTTGTTGAGTTCCCCAGCCGCCCGCAGGGCCGCCTCATGGGTGTGGAACCCGTGGGCCGCCAGGGGATCCTCCACGTCGATCAAGCCCTGGTCCTGGGGATCAATGGCGATGTAAGCCCCATTGCTCAGGCGCTGGAGCACGTAGCGCTCCGGATGGGAACACTCCAGCGGATGGGCGGGGTCGATGGCGGGTGCCCAGAAGTGCATGGTGATCTCCGAGGCGATCGGCCTCACGGAATCGAAGGACTCAACCGCCAGGGGCGGATGCCGGGGCATCGAAACGCAGGCCGGCGGAGGGCGCCAGGCGGGGATCTCGGAGACGGGTGCTGTGGGCCAGATGCTCAGGTGTCATTGCCGCCAAAATCCTGGTTGTAGCCCGCGTAGGGATCGAACTCGCTCCAGCCCGGACTGGCCTGCTGAAGCAGGCCATAGCGAGCGTCGATGTCATTCATCAGGGTGTTGCCGGTGGGCGCGGTGTCGCAGGTGATCGATCCACCCGGCCCCCGCGCGCAGTTCACAAACTGAACACCGGCCCAGCCGGGAAGGGAGACCCCACTGAATCCCGCCAAGGCGACCAGCGCCAGGAGGCCCCGGCGCGGCCGGCTGGGGGTGCTGCTGTCGCGGCTGCGGGCTGGCATCGGCGGGGGATCGCGGCGGTGCGGATGAACTGGGATGATGACAGAGGTTTCGTGCCTTCCGGGATGTACACCGATTGGACCGCCGTGATCTTGCTGCTGCTCACCGCAGCACCTCTCGCCGTGGTGGTCGCCACGGCCGCGTTCTTCATCTGGCGTCAGCGGCGCCAACAGCTGCGCTGAGGGAAGGGAAGCCGCTGAGCCGGTTTCCAGGCACTGGCGCCAGACGCCCCTGACCCAGGCAGTCCAGGCAGGTGCGGTACTGCTGATCACCCATCCGCAGGGTGCCGCTGCCACCGCAACGGGGGCATATGGTTGACGCGCCGGTTTCGGCAGCGGCGACGGCTGCCCATTTGGACGCCCCCACGCCGGCGGTTTCGAAGCTCAACGTTTCCAGGCCGGCGGTTTCCGACTTGATCGGGTGGGGTTGGACCGGGCCCGATGGCGGGGCGTGGACGGGGATGGCCTGCATGGGGACCTCACGGGTCTTGGAGAACTGCCTTCACTTTGGCGGTTTCTGGGATCTTTGATCCCAAAAGGTTCCTTAAGGATGGCGCGTCGGCGGCTGCCAGTGTTTGCCTCAGGTCCACGGCACTGAGGCGGCTGCCGCTGGGAACCAGCCCCACGCTGGCCGCGAGGGCGCCCACCAGGGAGTCAGCGTCGCCTCCCCTGTCGCGCCAGCCCGCCACGCCGGCATCCGCCTCCCGCTTGCTCAAGCGCCGCCCTTCGGCATCGCGCCAAAGCGGAACATGCCAATAGGCCGGCGGCTCCCGGCCTAGGGCCGCGCAGACCGCCACCTGGGCCGCGGTGGCCTCGAGCAGATCCTCCCCGCGCACCACCTCCGTGATGCCCAAAGTGAGCTCATCCACGGCCGTGGCCAGGTGGTAGGCGACGTAGCCATCAGCCCGTCGCAGCACCACATCGCCCACGCGGGATCCCGCCTCGCGGTGCATCCAGCCTCCGCTGAAACCGCTGGACCCTTCCCACCAAACGAGGTCCGTGGCCGGCAAGCCCAGGCGCCAGCTGGGCAGGCGCCCCTGCTGCGGCCCCCAGATCGGGCGCTGGTCGCGGCAGGTGCCGGGATAGACCGGCAGCCCGCCGTGGGGGGCCGAGATGTCGGCCAGCATGCGCCGGCTACAGCGGCAGGGATAGAGCAGGCCTTGGCGTCGTAAGGCCGAAAGCACCGTGGCGTAGAGGCCCCGCCGCTGGCTTTGGCGAATCAGGGGTGGGTCCCAGTCCAGGCCAAGCCAGGCCAGGTCAGCCAGGATCGCCGCCTCGGCGCCGGGACGATTCCTGGGCAGATCCAGGTCGTCGAGGCGAAGCAACCAGGTTCCCCGCTCCAGCCGAGCCCGCAACCAGCTCACCAATGCCGTGCGGAGATTGCCCAGATGGAGGGAGCCGGTGGGGGAGGGGGCGAAACGGCCCCGGTAACCGCTCCGCCCTAGGGCGGATCCGCTGTCGAGAAGCTGCCGCAAATGGCACGGCAGCTGCGGATCGCGATCAGCGATCAGCCCTGCACCCGGTCTTTGAAGAGCTTGCCGGCGGTGAAGGCCGGAACGCTCTTGGCTTCGATCTTGATCTTCTCGCCGGTCTTGGGGTTGAGACCCTGACGGGCAGAGCGCTCGCGACGTTCGAAAGAGCCGAAGCCGAGGATGGAAACCTTCTTCCCCTCCACGACGGAGTCGACGATCGTTTCGATCAGGGCGTCGACGACCTGGGCGACATCCGTCTTGGTTTGTTCGGTGCGAATGGCGACGAGATTGACGAGGTCAGCTTTGTTCATGGGTCGGGGGATGCGTCCGATGAGGGGAGTTGGTTGGGGTGAGACCGGAGCAAGCGTGCCCGGGTTGATGAGGAGCGGAGCGGAACGGGCCCGGCCGCCGTGTTGGAAATGGCCGGCCAATCGTATGGGCGACCGGCGGTAGCCGCAACCAAGAAAGCCGTTCCTGTCAACGATTTGGGTTTGTCCAAGCTTGATGATCAGCCCGGATCGGCCGGATTCAGGGGTTCGGACGCCAAGGCCTCCAGATCCAGCGCCCGCAGGAGGCGATGGGCATCGGGCCCCACCAGGCTCTCGCCCCGCAATGCTCCCAGGGCCGCCCCCGTGGCGATCCAGGCCGGCGCAGCGGGCGGCAGCCAGCGCCGCAGGGCCTCCAGACTGGCCAGCTGGCGGGGCCAGTGGAAGGTGCGGCGGCGGCGCAGGGGTCGGAGCAGGCCTGGCGCCTCGGGCACCAACAGCCGGCCGCAAAACAGCAGATCCGCCCCCGACCCCAGCCCATCCCGGCAGAGCAGCGCGCAGGACCCCGGTGACGGACCGGGGGTCCAGAGCAGCCCCAACCCCGGGGCCGGCTCCACGCTGGCGCCAAAGGGTTGGAGCCCCTCCACACCGGGAAGCAGGTAAGCCTCCTGCTCCTGCACCAGCACGGGCCAACCGAGCAGGCGTTGCAGCTGGCGACAGGGGCCATGGCCCTCGCGGCCGGTGAGCACGATCCAGCCCCGCCGCTGCCGTCGGGCCTCCAGGAAGGCGAGATTGGCGGGCTGTGCGGCGGGGCTATCGACCAGCACATCGCCCGCGGCGGTGCTGAGCAGCCAGGCGCTGCTCCCCCCGGTGTCGCGATGGGGAGCGAACAGCCACAGGCCCGGGCGCACCTCGGTTGGAGGCCGCCCCGGCGCGCGGGTGGGATCCTCGGCTGCCACCAGCACATCGCTCCCGATCTCCCCCTCACCTTGGCAGCCCGTGGCGGGGGGCCAGGCGTGGGGCGACCGGCGGGGCCTGGGCGGGCCTTGGAGCGGCGCCAGGACGCCGGTGGGGATCCAACCACGACCACCACCCCGGGATGCGGCAAGCACGGGGGCGGGCGAATGCGTAGATTGACGCAACGCCATGGCCCCCCATCGGTGATCAGGATGGGAAATCCCTGGCCCCTGGGAGCCTCCTGCACCGCCCGGGGAGTGAACTTCTCCTTGGTGGCCCCATTAGCCACCCGGGTGGAGCTGTTGCTGTTCGCCGATGGAGCGGCGACAGAACCGCAGCGGTTGATCGAACTGGATGGGCAGCACCGCTCCGGCGACCACTGGCACGTGGAAGTGGAGGGGGTGGGCCTTGGCTGCTGCTACGGCTATCGGGTGTTCGGTCCGCTCCAGGCTGGCGGCCACGGAGTCAACCCCTCCACCGTGCTGCTCGAGCCCTGCGCCCGGGCGATCAGCGGCTGGGATGGGTACCAGCGGGGCGCGGCGGTGGGGGCGGCGCCGAACACCCAGAGCTGCCTCAAGGGGGTGGTGACCGAGCGCGATCGCTTCGACTTCAGCTCGGCGCCGCGGCCGCGCCACCGCTGGCAGCGCAGCGTGATCTACGAGCTGCACGTGGGCGGCTTCACCCAGGGCCACGGCTGTCCGGTGACCCGCGAACGGCAAGGCACCCTGCTGGGTCTGATCGAGGTGCTGCCCTACCTGCAGGAGCTGGGGGTGACGGCCCTGGAGCTGCTGCCGGTGATGGCCTTCGATCCCCAGGATGCGCCAGCCGGACGCCACAACCACTGGGGCTACAGCCCCCTGAGCTGGATGGCGCCCCATCCGGGTTACCTGAGCACCACCGATCCGTTGCAGGCGCGGCAGGAGATGCGCCAACTCGTGCGGGCCTGCCACCTGGCCGGCATCGAGGTGATCCTGGATGTGGTCTACAACCACACCACCGAGGGCAACCAGAACGGTCCCACCCTCAGTTGGCGGGGCTGTGCCGACACCTTGTACTACCACCAAAACGCTCGCGGCGACTACCTGGACGTGAGTGGCTGTGGCAACAGCATCGCCGCCAACCGACCGCTGGTGCGGCGCCTGATCCTGGAGTCGATGCGCTGCTGGGCCGTGGAGCTCGGCATCGATGGCTTCCGCTTCGATCTCGGCATCGCCCTCAGCCGTGGCGAACAGCTGGCCCCACTCGACCAGCCCCCG
>JBKCTK010000271.1:0-22292 GCA_046319055.1 Synechococcaceae cyanobacterium | reverse complement strand
GTGTTGGTGCCCCAGACGATGCCTTGATGAAGATCGGTCACGCGGATCCCATCGTTCTTGTTGTAGTAGAAGAACAGCAGCTGATCCAGCGTTTTGGTCATGTGATAAACGCTGCCTGGATTGGCCGGATGCAGGATCTTTTCCGTGAACCGACTTCCATCGGGTTGGGGCACTTCCACCGTGAGGTAGCCCTCGGGAATGGTGGCGCCGCGGTGGGATCCATAGCCATAAACCCCCATCGTGCCTAGGTGCACCACATGAATATCGAGCCCGCTTTCCACAATGGCGGCCAGCAGGTTATGGGTGCCGTTGACGTTGTTATCGACCGTATAGCGCTTGGTAGCGCTAGACTTCATGGAATAGGGAGCGGCTCGCTGCTCCGCAAAATGCACCACAGTCTCTGGTCGTTCATGGCGCAGAAGTTCTAGGAATCGCTCGTATTCGCGGGCGATATCGAGCTGCTCAAAGCGCATCGGCCGGCCACCGACCTGGTCCCAGGCCCGCAACCGCTCCTGGATGGTGGCAATGGGAGTCAGCGACTCAACGCCGAGATCGATGTCGATTTT
Organism: Synechococcaceae cyanobacterium; assembly: GCA_046319055.1. Classification (GTDB taxonomy): domain Bacteria; phylum Cyanobacteriota; class Cyanobacteriia; order PCC-6307; family Cyanobiaceae; genus Cyanobium. The sequence continues at coordinate 21,726 of JBKCTK010000271.1, read as the reverse complement.
GCGGCGGCTGAGGTTGTCAACGATGACGACATCGTGGCCGGAATCAGCGAGATTGACCGCGCAGGGCCAGCCACAGAAACCGTCGCCGCCGAGAACGAAAACCTTCACCCGAGACTCCTGAACGAGCGGTTGGTCTGGCGGCTTAAGCTACTACAGCCCTCCGGGAGGGCTGCAGGGCCGCCCCTCCTCCGGGCTCAGCTGATCAGGGCCGCCACGGCCATCAGCGCCACCACCAGCACCAGGCCGCCCAGCAGCAGGGCGCGGTTGGCGTCACGGCCCTCGCCGCTCTCCATCACCACCATGCGGGGCTCCTTGGCAAAGGCATTGAGCCTGCCGCCGTCTTCCTGGGTGACCTGCATGGCCTGGGATCCCTGAACTGGCGAAACCTTATGGGCGGTGTGCGAGGGCGTAGCGCCGGCGGCACGCTTCGTCACAGTCGCCGCGCCCCTGGGATCGCCGCGGCAGCCGGGGCCATCCCGGGGGGCGGAATCGAAGGCCGGGATCCGCAGCGGAGGCCCTGGCCGCCAGGCCTGGTCGCCAGGCCTGGGTCGGTCGGAGTGGTCGGTAGCAGTGGTCGGCAGGTTTGGTCGGCAGGTTTGGTCGGACGATGGGCCGTTTGGGCCCTGGTCGCCCGAGGGGCCTTGGTCGCCACGGCGGCGCGCCCGGGCGCCGCTCCCGGTGGCCCGTCCGGGCGTCCTGCCCGTGGCGCGTCAGGGCACCGCGCCCAAGGCGCTCGCCGCCGTTCAGCGGCCCACGAGGCCCTGCTGGGGCGAGCTGGCGCTGGCCTCGGGGCGCATCGGCAGGCGACCGGCCTGGAACGCCTGGCGACCGGCCTGGGTGGCCAGCCCCATCGCCGCCGCCATCGCCACCGGATCACCCGCCAGGGCGATGGCGCTGTTGATCAACACGGCGTCGGCGCCCATCTCCATCGCCTGGGCCGCCTCGCTGGGCACGCCGATGCCCGCATCCACCACCACCGGCACCCGGGCATTTTCGATGATCAGGGCGATGTTGGCGGCATTGCGGATGCCCTGCCCCGAGCCGATCGGCGAGCCCAGAGGCATCACCGTGGCGCAGCCCACCTCCTCCAACCGCCGCGCCAGCAGCGGATCGGCAGTGATGTAGGGCAGCACGCTGAAGCCCTCGCGCACCAGCTGTTCGGCGGCCTCCAGGGTGCCAAAGGGGTCGGGCAGCAGGTGGCGGCTATCGGGGATCACCTCCAGCTTCACGAAGTCGTTGTCCTCTTGGCCGGCCAGGCGCGCCAGCTCCCGGCCCAGCCGCGCCACCCGCACCGCCTCCTCGGCCGTGGCGCAGCCGGCGGTGTTGGGCAGCATCCAGTAGCGGCTCCAGTCGATCGCCTCCAGCAGGCCCTCGTGCCCCGCCGCACCGCTTTGCACCCGCCGCACCGCCACGGTGACGATCTCGCCGCCGCTGGCCTCCAGGCTGGCCCCCATGGCGGCGAGCGAGGGGTACTTGCCCGTACCGGTCATCAGCCGGCTGCGGAAACGCCGGCCGGCGATCACCAGGCTGTCGTCGGTGGAGGCCAAGGGCGGCGCCGTCGCGTCTGGCTCGGGCCGCGGGCCGCCCGGTGGGACGGCACCCGCCTCGCCGGAGGCGCAGGGGACAGCTGAACTTGGGGTCACGGGCGAGCGGCGCACGGGGAGTCCACGCTCCTAGTCTGCGACGCAGCCCTCCGACGCTCTCGTCATGGCGACGCCGCCGGCCCCACCCGCCAAACCGGCTCCTCCAGCCCAGGTCAGGCCGGCGCCGCCAAAGCCGCGGATGATGCCCGCCATCACCCAGCGCGACTTCACGCCCTTCACCCCTCCAGCCTCCGCCTACAGCGATCAGCAGCTGGGCCTGGTGGGCGAGGTGGCCACCTTCGACCCGGTGGCCCGGGCGGCGTTGATCGCCTCGCAGATGCCCAGCCGCTGGAGCGGCGACTACCGACCCTTCGACAACGTCAGCCAGGTGGTGCCGGTGCAGCTCAGCATCGCCTCGGCGGTACCGGCCGGCCAGATGGTGGTGCTGCGCGGCACCATGCAGATCGGTGAGGTGAGCACGCCGATCCAGGGCAATCTCAATGCCAAGTCCGACCAGCTCGACATGGTGCTGATCGGCGACCGCATCGGCGGCGACATTGAGCCCGGCGCCGAGCTGATGGGCCTTCAGGGCCTGAAGCTGAGCGGCCTGCGCGGCCCGCGGCTGGTCACGATGGGGGGCCGCCTGCAGCTGGCACCCGTCGCCGCCGCGCCGCGCCCCTCCAGCACGCCCCAGTCGAAGACGATCATCCGTGGCCTGTGGTGAGGCCGAGCGGGGCGCCTCAGGGTTGATGGCCTCAAAACTGGCGGCCTGAGACCTGGCCGCCTCTGAGAGGGTTCGCCTCAGACCTAGTCACCTCCTGATCAGCAACAAAGCTCCTCATCAGAGGAATGGGTTCTCACGCCTGGCAAGAACGGGCTTCCGGCGCCTCGCCTTTGGGGGCTCATGCGTGCCTGTCAGCATTCCTCGGCCAGTGATCGATGGCTCTGCGGAGCTTTATTGCTGATCAGGAGTCGCCTTAAAGGGTGTCGCCTCAGACCCGGTCGCCTTAGAAGGTGTCTTCTCAGAAGGGGTGGCTTCAGACCTGGGGGCTCAGGCCTGGTCAGCTCAGAGAAGGTGTCACCTCAGAGCCGGTGTCGCCTCAGAGGTTGCCGTCGAGGAAGTCAAACGCCACAACCCCCTGCTCCAATCCGCCGTCCAAGCAGGGGAGCAACCGTCGCACCACGCGCTGATGGGCGGGATGGGGCAGGTAAGCGTCGCGGGCGGCCGCATCGACGAAGGTCATCGCCATGCCGTGGGTGAAGCCGCGGTTCAGCCCCTCCGGCGAGCTGTAGGCCCCGCCCCGGAAGCTGGTGATGCCGGGAACCTCCGCCGCCAGCCCGCGCAGCTCCTGGAAGAGCTCCGTGAGCGCTGCCTCCGGGAGGTCGGAGCGGAAGCGGAACAGAACGAGGTGGTCAACCATGGCCGGCAACGGGTGGGTACGGCTGTCGCATTTTGGCCAGGGCCCGAGCGATGGCCGCGGCGCCCCGGGCTCTAGGGCTGCCGGAACGTTGCTCGTGGGAGCTCGCAAGGCTCCGGTTCTGCGGCAATCCGGGATGCTCCAGCAGGACCTGACCTGACTCCTGGCGGTCCCGAGGCCGTGAGATCAGACCGCTGCGGAGGTCTTTGAGGCAGGCCTGCCCCAGGCTCCTAGCCGCGGCGCGACAGCACCAGATGCGAGGCGGACTGCCAGGCGCCGCTGCTGTCGTAACGGCGGATCAGCCGTTCGAGGCGATCCGGACCGCTCAGCCAACCCGCCTCCACCGTGAAGGCCTGGCGATGGCTCACGTGCTGGGGCATCAGGCTGTATCCGCCATCGGCCAGCCAGCGCAGCCCCACCGCATCCGGGGCCTCCAGCACGGTCTGCGTGCTGCCGATGCGGCTGAGCAGCCGCATGCCGCCCTCGCCGTGGGCCTCAAAGCGCGCCTCCGCCTCCGCCGTTTCGATCTCGGGCCAATCGGCCGACACCGAGGCGGCCTGGCCATGCCAATCGCCTTGCAGCTGATCGAGGCTGAGCGGCGGCCGCTCGGCGGCGTCGCTGCCGGCCCGGAATTCGCGGATCAGCACCAGGCCATCGAAATCGCCGCAGGCCTGATAGAGCTGCACCAGGCGATGGCGGCGGTCGCCGGCCACGAAGCCGAACTCAGCCCCGAAGGTGGTGTTGGGAGCCACCTGGAGCGAGCCCTTGCAGAAGGAGCCCGACGTGAAGAACACCACCTGGCGACCGAGGGTGCGGTAGTCCTGGCTGATGTCTCGTGTTGGCTCCTGGTCGAAACCGTTGGCGTAGCGCCGCAACCGAAACCGCACCAGGCGCTCCTCAACGCCATCGCTGGCCCCCGCGGCGGCCCCGTTGTCCAGGGTGAGGATCGAGGGGGTGGTGTCGAGGATCTCTCCGGCGGGGCTGAGGGAGGTGAAGGAGCCGCGCCATTCGCCCAGGTTGCGCAGGAAGTTCTGCCACTGGCTGGTCATGGGGCGGTGGGCGACGGGAGGGGCGCCATTCTGGGGGCGGCACCAGCGCGACGCCGGCCGCCTGGATGGTCAGCGCGGTGCGGTGGCGCCGGCCGCGCGGCGGCGGATCGGGTTGGCCGCCAGGCTGGGGGAGCGATCCAGTTCCGACCGGCGGTCGCCGGCGTCGCCGCCATGGCACGGAGTAACCGAGAGACGCGCCGGCGGCGCCCCTTAGATCCGCGATCGCCGGGTCGGGGCTCCCTGGGACGGTCGGGCCTGGGCCCGCGGCCGGCGGCCTCCGGTTGGGCCCTCGCCGCCGTGGCGCTGCTGGTGCTGGGGGGCCTGTTGCTGCTCTTCAACCAGCAGCACTCCGGGGATGCCCTGAAGATCCGCCGCGAGCTGCGCAAGTTTTAGGGGTGCACACGCGGTGGAACCTGACCGCACCAGCCACTCCCGCCGCACCAGCCAAGCTCGGGCCGGGGCACAAGGATGACCCTGCCCGCTGCAGCTGGGGAAGATGATGGTCCGGCGGCAGTGGTGGGCTGAAGCGCAACAAAAAAGCCATCCGCCCCGTGCCGAGTGCGAATGGCGAGGCGAACCGGTGCGGCGGGGTGACTGACGTCAGCCGAGCTTGATGCGGCGACGCACTTTCCTGGAAAACCCGAAGGCTGCCGCCACACCGGCCAGAGGCAGAGGCCCGGGGGCGGGCACCGCATTAGGCGTGATGCTCACTCCTGACAGCAAAGCGAAAGGAGGGCCACCAGTTGGTGTGCCCTGGGAGAGGAATCTAAGCAATTGGGAAGAACTTGTTGCCGTGAAGCTTGTGGATTGGGATTGCCAGGCACTCACCGGATCCCCTGATGCCACAGCCATGATGGCGGATTGGAAGGTCGAGGTTCCAAACGTCACATCCCACCAGGCAGTGATGGCCTGATCGGGGTCTGGGGCATACTGGCCCGCGGCTTGCGAGAACGACAGCGTGTATGTCGTGTTAGGCGTTAGGCCACTGATCGTTTGCTCAAGGGTGTTGCCGAAGCGGATATCGGCATCCACGGAGAGAAACCAGCCAGAGCCATCTGCACTGTTGACGGATGTGACCGAGGCCACGTTCAAGCCATGACCATTGCCTTGGGGCCAGCCCGACGAGGCACCCAGTTGCGCTTGGTCCATGTTGACGGAGATGGGAAAGCCATCGCCAACAACAGCGCCCCAAAAGGGTCCAATCGCAGAGGGTGCCGCAGCCGTTGTTTTCCAGCCTGGCAAGACTGTGTTGTTTGTATTCCCCAAAAAGCCGGATTTGGCAGATCCCAAAGTGGCAGCATTGGGCACAAAGCCTCCATTCGTTACAAGGTTGGCATTGGCTGGCATCGAGAAAGCCAACGCCAAGGCGGGCAGGGCCGTCCCAGCAACGGCCACTTGCTTCAGGCCCGCTGCGAAGTGATGCCAACGACTTTCACCAAGAACTTGGCCCGAATTGGAGGCATTCAGGTCTGATGAATCGCCGAACTTGATAGATAGCTTGGACATTCCTTTGATAGATCAGAAAAGGACAGGCAGGAGTTGTTAGGTGGGAGCCAGCAAGGCCCTAAACCGTTGTACCACACGAATCAATTTGGCCAGATGAAGTAGTGGCCCTTCTGAAGATCTTCCGCAGGCTGCCGCTTGGATCACGATGTGCAAAAAGCGACAGCTTTCGTGGGCCTCCAGCTCAGCAATGTCCAAAAACCGACAACTTCTGGCGCATTCTGGATAGAGTTGATCGCATGCGCCTGTGTTCCAGTACGTTTCGTACGGTTTTTTTTAATTTCTCCATGCGAAATCTTCGCTCAACGCTCCTCAAGGCCCTGGCGCTTACAAGCCTTTGCGCTGCCACCACCCTCGCGACATCAGCCCAAGCTGCAACGAACCTGGTTCAAAACGGCGGGTTTGAAACGAATGGTGGACCTGGATTTATTGACTATGCACCTCAGACCGATCCACGGGTTCGAAACACCACTGCAGCCAATTGGATCAGTGACTTCGATATACCAGCGGGCAGGTGGGGATTTAACATCATCACGAGTCTTCCCTATCTGCAATCTCAGAACTATTACTACCCTGGCCTCTGGGGTGCTACACCTGGCTTCCAGAATGGCAATGGTTTCACTACAAGCCAGAATGGTGGCTGGTTTGTAGCTTCCGATGGCTTTGATTACAGGGCGCCCCTAAAGCAGGTTATTTCCGGCCTGGATATTAACGCGGAGTACACCCTCACCTTTGAATATGCCCACGCTCAAGAAGCGAATATCACTGGGAATACCTGGCAATACTGGCAGTATTCCTTGGGTTCTGATACCGCTGTCACGCCAACGGTGAATCTTCCCTCTACAGGCTTCCTGGGTTGGTACACCGCCACCCATACGTTCACCGCTACCGCAACATCGGAAGTCCTCAGCTTCCTTGCGTTTGGCACCAATGGCCTCCCTCCCTATCTGCTGTTGGATGGCGTCAGCCTGACGCAAACCAAGGCCGCCCCCGCGCCTGGCCCTCTGCCGGTGTTGGGCGCGGCGGGGATGTTGGCCTGGAGCCGCAGGTTGCGCCACCGGATTCAGGGCAAAGGCGCTCGCCGGCTGGGCTCCTCCGCAACCAGCCGCACCATCTGAATGCGGCCAGGCTTGCTGATCTCGCTCGACAGCTGAAGCCCACCGCAAGCTCGGGCAGGTGGATCGGGTCGCCATGGATCCGATCCACCTTCTTATCCCTACGCCTCTCGCTCCAGCCTACGGGGCTTCCTGATCACGTGTTGGCAAGCCCATCGGGCACCCGCTGCAATGCAGGGCACTCAAATGCTGTTTGGGCGTGGAACCAAAAACTTGTTTGTAGTCGCGGCTGAATGCTGACATGCTCGTGTAGCCACACTCCATCGCAATGTCTTTGACCTGTGTCCCGAAGGGCGCGGCTTCCAACCGGCATCGTGCCGCATGAATGCGTTGGGTACGCAACCACTGCATCGGTCCACAGCCGAAGCGCTTCTGAAACGCCCTTTGCAAGCTGCGGCCGGAATAGCCTGAGCGGGCTTCCAGATCTGAGAGCGTGATCGGCTCAAGGCAATTGTCTTTGATCCAGTCCAATAAAGTCTCGAGTCTGTGTGTCTTTTCAGGCACGGCCGCGCTCTCGTCCATCATCGGCAGCAGCAGGTTTACGAGCCAACGAAGCAACAGTTCATCCAGGCCCAATGAGGCCAGCAAGCAAGCATCCGTTAAGTCCAAATCCTCCAAAAAGTGCAAGAGCGTGTAGATTGATTCAAGGAAGAAAGCGCGCTGGCAGGAATCCTGGCTTAGCCGTGCTGGTCGGCGGAGTTGTTCCAGTTCTCTTGGGTCAAGTCTTTCCGCTCCACGATTGGCTGCCGCCACGGCGTGAATCTCAGCGAGATCAACAATGACAACCAGGCCTGAGTACGATGGAGAGAGGACTTCCGGCTGCAACTGCAACGAAGGTAGGTAGAGAATGTTCGCCTTGGTAGAGAGGCTGGATTTTTGCTTGTTCGCTGAGCCTGTGGCCTCCTTAGCACTAGGAATAAAGAAGGCCGCATCGGTGCCGATGCTTAATCCCAGATGAACGGGCATTCCGTTGGTCGCTATGATGGAAAGTTTGCCCATCTTCTTCGCTATTGTGATGTTCTCGTCCACCGCCTCCCGGCTAGAAACCTTGCAACTCTTTGCGCGCCTCAGGTCTCTGGTGCTCCGCGCTAATCTTCCAATAGGCCTTATCTGTGATGGAGGCGTTGAACTGGGATGAGTCAACCGCTCGGCAGGGGATTGACATTGCATGGAAGAACTGGAATGCGCTTGTTCTGGCCTGTCAGCGCTGGGCATTCTGCTTGCTTCAACAACACAACTCTAGCCCATATTCCTGAGTGCTATTTATAAAATAATCGCCGAATCTTTCGGGTAAAATCTTCCTTCTCTTCTGGCCTTGCTGCCCATTCCCGGTCAAGGCGCCGGCTAGGCACGGCACGGCTGACGGCGAAAGCCGCGAGGCTTTTGTCCTCAGGCGCGGCCGGCAGCATCGACGCCCGCCTGTCCTGTCCAAGCAACGACAGATGTTGGGGCGATAGCTTCGAGGCCCCGCGGCATGGGCCTGCGGTTCTGTAGAATCAACTTTTTATGACGGTTTTGAAACGACCTGTTTCGGCTGGCTTGTCGTTGCCCTCTTGATCCCCCATCCCCATGCTGGCTCAGTTCAACACCATCGTTCAAGACCTCATTCGGCTCTCGGTTTGGTTTTTGCTGCTCGCGGTGATCTTTATCCCCCTGGAACGCCTTATCCCGCGAACCCGTCAAGCGATTCTCCGCAAAGACTACTTTGAAGATTGTTTTCTCTATTTTCTGAACGGCATTTTGCCCAAGCTGATCTTGGTGCTGCCCCTTTCCTATTTAGCTGCAGCAGTGCATCATCTCGGCTCGAATTCCTTCTATGATGCCGTTGAGAGCCTTTCGCTCCGAAAGCGCTTGCTGCTGGCCCTCGTCATTGGTGATTTTGGAGCTTATTGGGGGCACCGTTGGAGTCATCAGATTCCTTTCCTCTGGCGTTTTCACTCCGTGCATCACAGTGCCACCGAGATGGATTGGCTGGTCAATTCAAGAGCCCACCCCATCGACATGGTGTTCACGCGCCTCTGCGGTCTCATCCCCATCTACCTACTGGGCTTTGCCCAGCCCACGGCCAACACCGCCGATATCGTTCCCTTTATCTACGTAATCTTCGGCAACTTCTGGAGTTTTGTAATCCACGCTAACGTCAACCTTCGCTTTGGCTGGTTTGAGAAGTTGCTGGCCACTCCCGCCTTTCATCACTGGCATCACACCAATGAAGATCCCAATCTGGTGAACAAAAATTTTGCGGCTATTTTTCCCATTTATGATCGCCTCTTTGGCTCCCATTTTCTTCCCAAAACACGCTGGCCGCTTTCCTATGGCTTGATGGACGAGGGGCCTGAAGAGTCGTCCCTCCAAAATCCCTTGTCTTCCTCGTAGCGGCTAGGCGGAGTTGCCAGGCTTAGTGCCAGGCAGAACAGCAGTGCCCACGGGGCTTGCGGCACGGCCAGAATCAGCCTTCACCACCTATGATCAGGTGTGGTGGAACCTGGCCATCCGACTGAGCTAAGACTGCGTTCATCAGCCGCCGCCGGTCACACTTTCGCGCACATCACGATGCCCCACGATGCCCCCCGCGCATCGTGGGGCATCGTCACCACGTGCATCGTCAACACATGTATCCTTCAGTTTGCGTCTGCCCTGCAACAGGCTGGTGTTTGCGACCAAACCGTTGCGGATCGCGCCAGCCAGGTAGGTGCACCAGCAGAATCCCGAAATCTGATACACCCCCAACCACCCTCCCCCTGTGAGCCTCCTTGCGCTGGATCCCTCGGCCGAAGGGAGCGGGCCGGAAGCCCCCCTCGCCAGCCCCGGCCCGGGATTTGCCGTGTCCCAATCGGATCTGGACTGCGCCTTGACCGCCCAGATCGTGGTGGCCTGGGCCGGTGAGGGCGGTGAGGAATCGCGTCTGGGCTGGTGGCAGACCGATCTGGTATCGGAATATGGCGGGGAAGACCTCCTGAAGCGGCTTCTGCCTCGAACGTGGCCGTGGGCGATGCTGCAGGCCGTGCGGCAGGCGGCTCGCCGCAAGGATCAAGAGCTGCGGGCCAAGGCCAGCGATCCCGACCAGCTGGTAACCCTCTACCGCTTCGGGTTCGAGCTGGATGAACAGATCGAGGAGCGCCTCCAGGTCCACAAGCACGGTGCTCTTCCTCCTGCGGAAGCCCTGCCGGGCCTGGGGAGGGTTCTCGGCACCAGGCTCCATCAGCCCTGGGTGAGGGCTCACTTCCTGGAGTGGGTGGAGGCCCATGGGCCCGTGCAGGCCGAGGCCCTACCCACCGGTCGCCAGCTGAAGGAGGCCCTGCCCGCAGGCTTGGACCGCCGGGTGGGGCGGCTGGTGGCAGCGTTGGCACCCCTGGCGGACAGCTACCCCCTTCCGCACTTCCGGTTGAAGCCATGAGCCAGGCGGCCATCAGCAAGAAGGCGGTCAACAAGGCGCACCAGGCGGCGATCGGGACTGCCGCCGCAACCCAGCCAGCGAGCCGCAGGTCAAGTTCTGGCCGGAGCATGGCTCCGACACCCACCGCACGTCCCAAGGAGGAGGGCCGGCTCCACACCCGCGTGCTCAAGTGCACGCTGGAGCTGGCCAATTCGCGCATCTTCTGGGTGGAGAGCGGTGCGGAGGGGCTGATGGGGGCGGAGGACGCCTTCGAGGCGGGGTGGTTCGGCCACCGCAGCCTCACGCGGCTGCGGGAGCTGCTCACCCACCTGCGGGCCCGCTACGCCGCGTTTCCCGCGGCGCTGCGGGTGTTGCATCGCTGGCCGGGCATGGGTGGCGACACCCAGAAGCTGATCTGCCATTGGCATCTGCAACTCAGCGATCCCCTTTATCGCCAGTTCAGCGGCACCGTCCTCCCGGATCGGTTGCTGCAGGGGCAGCCCACGGTCAGCAAGCAGCAGGTGGTCACCTGGTTGGGGGAGGCCGGTGCTGGGCGCTGGGCGGGGAGCACACGCCTGCAGCTGGCCAGCAAGCTGCTGACCACGGCCCACAGTGCGGGCCTGATCCAGGGCAAGCGCGATCCACGGCCGCTCGTGGTCCCCCTGGTGCCCGATGACGCCTTGACCTATGTGCTGCATCTGTTGCGGGAGGTGGACTTCGAGGGCACGGTGCTGGCGAACCCCTACCTGCGCTCGGTGGGGCTGGAGGGGAGCCCGCTGAACGCGCGGCTCAAGCGTTTGCCGGATCTGCGCTATGGCCGCCAGGGCGATCTGGTGGACATGGGCTGGAAGCACCCTGACCTGGCGGCATGGGCGGATCACGCCGGCCTTGGCGGGGCGGAACAGCGGGAGCTGGCGGTGGCATGACGGGCACGCTTCCTCTCTTCAACCAAAGCGACACGCCTGTAAAGGTGGCCATGGAAGCACTGCGTAAGGATTTGATCGGTAGGGATGATGGACCCCGCATCAGCACGATGCGCAACTACCGCTTCGCGATTGTGCAATACAGCCCGGAAAACGAATACGCGATGCGCACTGAGGTGAAACGGCTTGTCTCTGAGTTGGAAGCCAAGGGCTGGTTTGTGCTCACGATCGACCTGCAGAAACTGCTGCTGGATCGCATCCGCTCCCAGCCGGATGACTGGCAGCAGAAGGTGATCGCCATGGAGAAACGGATGGCGGAGCGGCAGCTGGAGCGTGGCTTGAACTACCTCAAGAGCAAGCTGCTTCCCCTGGTGGAGGGGCCGGAGGGATTGGCGGGCGATTGCAGGCGGTTGATCCAGGCCTTTGTAGACCAACATCCCGACAAAGCCGACCGCACCTTGGTGCTGATCGGTCGAGCTGGGGGCCTGTATCCGTTCTTCCGCTCCTCGGCCTTGCTGCGGCACCTCGACGGACAAACGGGGAACGTCCCCGTGGTGCTGCTCTATCCGGGCACCAAGCAGGGGCCCACGTCCCTGTCATTCATGGGTCTGCTCACTCCCGACAGCGACTACCGCCCCCGCATCTACCCTTGAAGAGACATCCATGACCTCTAAACCCCTCCACACGCTCTTCAAATCGGATGTCAGCCGCGACATCTCTCCGGTGGTGTATTTCCATGAGCAGACCCCCGCAACGGTTCAGGCGGAGGTGCGTGAATACATCATCACCGGAGGCTGGAAAGAGGGGCATCCGAATCGCCAGCGCGTGCCGGATGGTATCCATGAGCAATATGTGCGCCTGCTGCGGGGGATCACCCGCGAGCTGCAAAAACCGGGCGGGCCGGAGTTGCCCACCGCCTGGATCTCGGGGTTCTTTGGATCGGGGAAGTCGATCTTCGCCAAGCTGCTCGGCCTGGCCCTCGATGGCATGACGCTGCCGGATGGCACATCGCTATCTGAGGCCTGGCTGAAGCGCGACAGCTCCGAGCTGGCCCATGAGTTCAGGGAGGCCTGGGATGCTCTGCGCCGGGAGATCGATCCGCTGGCTGTCGTGTTTGACATCGGCAGCGTGGCCCGCGACAACGAACACGTGCATGCCGTCGCCCTCGGCCAGGTGCAGAAGCGGTTGGGCTACTGCTCCACCGAGCCCCTGGTGGCCGACTTCGAGCTCAAACTCGAGCGCGATGGGCTCTGGCCCCAATTCCTGGAGAAGGCGGAGCAGAGCCTCGGGCAACCCTGGAGTGCGGTGAAGGATCAACAGCTCGCCGAGGAGCAGTTCTCGCTGGTGCTGTCGGCGTTGTTTCCGGACCTTTATCGGGATCCGATGGCCTGGTTTGAGAGTCGAGCCGGCACCCACCAGCGGCGCGATTCACCGGAGGAGGTGGTGAAGGCGATCCGCGACATGCTCGAATTGCGAGCCAAGGGGAAGACGTTGTTTCTCGTGATCGATGAGGTGTCGCAGTATGTGCTGAGCAACCGCGACCGCACCGATCGGTTGCGGGCCTTCGCCTCCGCGCTGGGATCCACGCTACGGGGTAAGGCCTGGTTGCTGGCGTTGGGGCAACAAAAGCTGGATGAGGCGGCCGGCGACACCTTCCTGTCGTGGGCGAAGGATCGCTTCCCGCCCCAGCTGCAGGTGCACCTGGCGCCCACCAACATTCGTGATGTGGTGCACCAGCGGATCCTCGCCAAGACAACAGAGGGTGCCGCCCAGCTCCGGGAGCTGTTCGAGCGCCACCGCGCCGATCTCAAGCTCTATGCCTATGGCTGTGAAGACACCACGGCCGATGCCTTTGTGGAGGTGTATCCGCTATTGCCGGGGCAGATCGAGCTGATCTTGCGGATCACCTCGGTGCTGCGCACCCGCTCCAGCCGCGCCCAGGGCGACGACCAGGCGATCCGCGGCCTGTTGCAACTGCTGGGGGAGTTATTCCGCCAGCAGCGGCTGGCGGAGGCCCCGATCGGCACGCTCGTGAGCCTCGATCAGGTGTATGAGGTGCAATACACCGCCCTCGATGCCGACACCCAAGCCTCGATGGCCCGCATCCAGGCCCAGTGCAGCGGCGAAGGCCGTGAATTGATGTTGCGGGCGGCGAAGGTGGTGGCGCTGCTGGAGCTGATTCAGGAGATCGAACCCACCACCGAAGCGCTGGTGGCCCGCTGCCTGGCCGATCGCCTGGATGGCGGTAATCAGCAGGCCGCGGTGCGCCAGGCCCTCGAAGACCTGCGCCGCCGCAACCTGTTGGGTTACTCCGAGAAGCAGGGTTTCAAGATTCAGTCCACCGCCGGGGAGGAGTGGGAGCGGGAGCGGGCCGATTTCCCCTTCAGCCGCCAGGAGCTGAGCAAGCAGCTGCAGGAGGGGCTGAAATTGCTGATGGCCGATGCCTCCGCCTCGGAGCGGCCCCGATTGGCAGGGCGGCCTTTTCCCTGGGAGGTGCGCTTCTCCGATGGCCGCTATGCCATCGATGCCCAGCTGCAAGATCCCCGCGAAGATGCCTGCCTCACGCTCGATCTGCGCTGCCTGCCGCTGGAGGAGCGGGTGGAGAGCCGCTGGGTGCGCCGCTCGGCGGAGGATCCCCAGCTGAAGTCGCGTCTGCTGTGGATCGCGGGCAACAGTGATGCCGTCGAAGATTTGGCCCGGGAGCTGCATCGTTCCCAAGCGATGGTGCAACGCTATTTCCCCAGGCGTGAATCGATCCCGCCCGCACGCCAGCGTTTGCTCATCGATGAGCAGGCCCAGGGCGAACGGCTGATCCCCCAGCTGAAGCAGGCTATCGCCCAGAGCTGGCTGGAGGGAAGGCTCTACTTCCAGGGCCGCAGCCTCCAGCCCAAGGCGTGCGGCCAGTGCTTCGGGGCGGCGTTGCTGGCGGCCGGCAACCAGGCCCTGCCGGCGCTGTATCCCTACTTCCGCGCGATTCAGATCCTGCCGGCGGAACTCAACCAACTGCTGCAACCCGAACTCAGCGGTGCCTCCAGCAAGTTCCTGCCGGAGGGGCTAGGCATTCTGGAGCTGGACACCGGTCGTTATGTGCCCGCCTGCAGTGGTGAGATTCCGCGGCGTGTGCTGCAGACGATCGAAGACGACGAGGGCCTGGAAGGTCTTGAACTGCTCAAGATCCTGGGTTCTGCTCCCTATGGCTATGCCCCCGGAGTGGTGAAAGCTTGCGTGGCGGGGTTATTGCGCGACGGCAAGGTGGCGATTCAACCGGAAACCGGCCCGGAGATCAGCGACCGTCGCGATGCCGGGGTGCAGGACCTGTTCGACAAGGACCGCAGCTTTCGCAAGGCGCGCTTCCGCAAGGGCGGCGACGGGGGCATCACGCGCCAGGACCGAGCGCGGATCTGCAAGCTGTTCCACGACCTGCTGAACTGTGATCTCGACCGGGAGGAGGGCCCGATCGCCGATGCGGTGTCGGAGTTGTTTCCTGGCGTTGCGAAACGGCTGCGGGAGGTGCAGACCCGCCTGAACCGTTTGCCGGATGACAAGCACCCGAGCAGCCTGGACAAGCTGCAAGCGGCCCTGGAGCAATGCCTGGGCAATCCCAGGCAAACCCGCCCGACGGTGAAGGCCGTGCTGCGCCATCTCGATGCCCTGCGCGATGGACTCACCACCCTTGATCTCCTGGAAGCCGAGGTGACCGATGGCGCGGTGGCCTCTCTACGGGAGGCCCACGATGTGTTGACGCGCATGGCCGAGCAGCTGGAAAGCCTGGGCGTGCGGGCCAGCCATGTGGAAGCCGCCGCCACCCGAATCCGCGAGAAGCTGGATAGCCCCCAACCCTGGCGGGGGCTGGCGGAGCTGGAGGCTGACCTGGACGAGATCCGCAATGCCTATCGCCGCGAACGCAGCCAGCTGCTGCTGGAGCAAGGGCAATGCCTTGAGGCGAGCAGGCAGAGGGTTCGCGGGATGCGGGGGTTCAGCACCCTCACCGGTGAGCAGAGCAATGCCGTGCTCACCCCCCTGACGGCTTGCATCACGGAGACGGACGCACGCGCCATCGCCCCGAGCCTGGTGGACCTGAAGGATCCGTTTGTGGCGCGTCTGCAACGGGCGGAGAAGCAGGCGCTCGAGATCTTGGATCGGCTGCTGGTGGTCTGCGGCAAGGACACCCAGCTGACCCAACAGGTGGATCTGGGGCTACACAACCGCGAGCTCAGCAGCGAGGCGGATGTGCGAGCCCTGGCGAGGGAAATCGAGAGCCGCCTGCTGCCGCTGGTGCAACAGGGCGGTCGGGTGCGGATTGTTTGAAGGTCAGACTGAGGAGCAAACCGAGCACCTTCTGGGATAGCTGATGCTGCACAGCCGGGAGCCATGGGTGTGAGTGGGTCTCGTTCGGGATGTGATCAGGAAAGTGATCAGATCCTTACCCAGTTTGCTGTTGCTCTGGAAGACTTTATTTTCGGGGCACTCGATCTTATTCCCAGGCTCGGGCGCCGCTTGCTTCGGTCGCTGTGCTGCAGCGGCGGGTGCTGACTGCGCGGTCAGTGCTTGTTGAGAGCGGTGGCTTCGGGAATCTTCTGCCTGGTCGCCAGCCGCTTGACAAGCTCGACAGTTTCGGCATCGACAAGGATCTGAGCCAAAGTGCCGGTTTCACTGTTGTCAACCGCTGAGGGCCCAACAATCTCAGCCGGAGCGAGAGAATCTCTAGTCGTCGCAGGTGTGAAAGTCCTCGTTGCGATCAATAGCAAGCTGAACGGTGAGAGGCTGGCGTGCGAGCTGATCCCATGCACGCAGCTCCAAACCGGTGATGCAGAGCACTCATGGTGTCCGCTAAGCCGGTGGGGTGGGTTTTCGCCTCCTGGACGTTGACCGACCGGGATGGTGATCCGGGTGCACAGGGGCCTGGGCTGCCCTGGAGAGGGTCCATGAACTGGTCTGGCCGTTCTGGCCAGGCAAGGTGGCAGCGCGGCGGGGCGGCAGGCCTGCACGAGCAACCCGACCGCCAAGGATGGCGAGGAGGGTCACACCCGCGCAGGATGGGATGCAGACCTGCCCGTGGCCCTCGCCAATCCCAGGCCAGGCGAGGAGGAGAGCCAGCCGTGATGCCCCCCGCCGCCAACAAGGCGCTCTCCAGCGGGATCCGCGGCTTGCGGCCACTGCCCTGGCGCCGCTCCGGCCGCAGTTGCCGTCGCCAGCCAGTTCGCTTCGGAAATCCCAGGTGGAATGGCAGCCATTGCATGCGATCTATGTCTGAGATGCAATTGGGAATCAAGCTGCCCTTAAGGTTTCAGCGGGGCCGATGGCGGGCTCCGTGCTGTCACAGCCTCGCGTCTCAACTTCTGTGCGGGTTGTGGCTAGCCATTGCGGCATCCCAACTACGCGCCATAGACTTGGCTAGGCAAGGATCTGCCTTGCCGAGTACGGCATTGAGCCGTCTTGCCCCCATTCATTTTCTTTTCACAAACAGCAGAGGCCTTAACCATGGCGTTAAAGCAATTCGAAGTCAAAGCAAAGGAGAATAGCTCCACCGGTGGTATTGTACTGGATACCGGAATCGCGGTTGCCAGTGGCGACAGGTTGATCATCAAGGCTGCGGAGGACGACACCTGGTCCTGCGGTGAGGGCGACAGAATTTCAAACGCCAACGGTTTGATCGCTGGGAACAAGTATGGCGGAGCCTATGCCCCTTTGACCTCAGCGACCACGGGCGATACTTTTCCCAATGGAAGCCTCGTTGGCAGCTTAGATGGCGGCAAGAGCTACTTCCTGGTGGGCACACAGTTCGACGCTTCCATTCAGAAGGCGGGTACGCTTTCCTTGTGTTTCTGGGATAAGAACAACTTCGACAACACCGGCTCCATCACCGTTTCCGTGGATACGGTGCCGAAGGAGAAGCGAGTGAGCTTCACGCCGGCTGGCACCCGCTGGTCCGTTGCTGCCATGGACAACAATGGCAGCGTGGGCGGCTACCACGGAACTCCGTGGGAGTTTCAAGCCCAGTCCATGAATGCTGCAGCCCTGTGGGTTGGCAGCTATAGCCCGATTCAGGGCAGCGACATCAAGTTTGCGTGCGAGATCAAGCACGCGGGAGCAGCAGCGGCGACCGACACCTTTGAGGTGGTGTTCGTGACGGCGGATCGCTTCATCGCCACCAAGGATGGCGCCCTCTACCGATTCGGCAAGAAGATCTAACGCTCGCGTGAGCCCTGGGCGCCAAACGGCGTGAGACGACATCGCGGCGGTAAAGGATGCATTGCGCGCGGGTCCGGTGGATCGGCTCAAGCGCAATCCTCCGACCGCCGTGGTGCTCAGCGCTAACGACGACCAGGGCCTGCAGCGCTCAGCGGACCAGCCGGATCCAGCCGGCCCCTCCTGCCTGAAGTGGTTGCTGGAGCTACCGCTCATGCAAGAGGGCTGTCATGCGTTGGCCTGTTTGCGGTCTCCACCTTGATCCCCACGCTGCCTATGCATGAGCGGGCGTTGAAGCCAGTCCCAATGCCAGCGCCAGGGCCAGACCCAGACCCAGTCCCAGGGCCAGTGCCAGTGCCAGTGCCAGTGCCAGGGCCAGCGCCAGCGCCAGGGCGAGAGCTTTGGGGTCCGAGGGGTCGCTCCAGTGAAGTCCGTGTGGCCTGACGCCGACGCAAGCCGTGGTGCTCGCCTGCGGCCGTTCTGACCAGCTTGGTGCGCCAGGAAGCGATCCAGGGGCTCTACGCCACAGCGGAACGCCTGACGGTTGTGGCGGCGTGGATCGAGCCACTGCTGCTCATGCAAGCCATCCCCCAAGCACGCCATCCCCCAAGCACGCCATTCCCCAAGGAGGCCATTCCTTACGCATGCCGTACCTCGGAGCGAGCCCGCTGCGGGGCTTGCTCCAACGCTGGCGAGGGGCCGAAGGGTTTGTGAATGGCGGCCTGGAAGG
Organism: Synechococcaceae cyanobacterium; assembly: GCA_046319055.1. Lineage (GTDB taxonomy): Bacteria > Cyanobacteriota > Cyanobacteriia > PCC-6307 > Cyanobiaceae > Cyanobium. Next base: position 3,840 of record JBKCTK010000271.1, on the reverse strand, counting down.
CCTCGCAATCCCTCTGGGAAAGCCGCACCTCCCGCTCCCGCAGGATGGCCTCGCGGGCCCGCTTCCTAGCGGCCGAGCGCACGAAAGCCGCCAGGCTCAGGCCCTCAATCGCCGCAGCCTGGATCAGCAGCTGCTTGGCGTCGCGGCTGAGCTTGAGATCGCGGCGATCGGAGCCAGCTGCCATGGCAACCACGGGCAACCTCTGCATCGCAAGGCGAATCGCCTTACGACCTCGGCAAGCTGCGACAAGCCCTGCTCCTTAGATTGGATCGGCCCGCTGCTGCCGCGCGATGCCCAGCCGGCTGACTCCAAACGCCAGGGCCCACGGCTCCAACTTGGCGCCGCTGGCGCCAGCCGCTCCTGCTGACCCTGGCCCGACAGCTGCTGGAGGATCGCTTTGGGCCTGCCTGCGCCGCGCGCCTGCGGAGCTGGCCGCGATCGATCTGGAGCGGTCTTTGGATCTGCCCAGGGAGCTGGAGCTCTGAGGGATGGGGCATCAGGCCAGGGAGGCGGGCAGAAACGAGGGGTCAGGGATGACCCCCGCAGCCAAGAAGGCGCTCTCCAGCACAATCCGTGGCCTCAGGCAGCGGCTGCTTGACGATCTGCATGTCGCCACGGAATCGGCCTACCGCTTGTCGGTGCGGGCGCAGGAGGCCGGCCTCGACGACCCCGCCCGCACAAAGCGCAAGCGTCTGGATGACTGGTTGGATGAACAGCTCCGGGCCCAGGCGTCTGAGGCACGACGGCGGCAGCGGGAGGACTTTCGGCGGGAGGCCGAGCAGCAGGCGGCCTACACGCTGCTGAATCGGCTGGTGATTCTGCGGCTGCTGGAGGAGCCCGGCCCCTCCGGCCAACCCCTACGCAAACCCGCCCTGATCAAGGGCGGCTGGGGCAGCACGGCCTACCAGGACTTCCGTGATCTAGCCCGGGGCGTGGTGCGCGACGACCCCACCGAGGGCTTTGGCTTCCTGCTGCAGCTCGTCTGCGAAGAGCTGTCGGACGACCTGCCGGGGTTGTTTGGTTCGGCCGGTATCGGCGACCTGATTCCGATCCCACCAGCCACCCTGCGCTACGCGGTGGAGGAGCTGAACAAGGAGGAGCTGGAAACCTGCTGGGCCGACGACATGACCCTGGGCTGGGTGTACCAGTACTGGAACGATCCTGAGCGGGAACGGCTCGACGCCAAGATCAACGACGGCGGCAAGATCGAACCCCACGAGATCGCCAGCAAAACCCAGATGTTCACCGAGCGCTACATGGTGGACTGGATGCTGCAGAACAGCCTGGGCCTGATGTGGTTCACGCTCTGCAAAAAGCACGGCTGGGCACCAGAGGTGCAAACGAATGGCACCCTGCAACGCCTGGAGGAGCGCCGCATTGAGTGGCGGGCCAAGCGGGCGGCGGGGGAGGTGAGCCTGACGGAGCTGATGCCGCTCGAAACGGATGAGGAGCGGCGCTGGGCCTACTTCCTGCTGGACCAGGAGATTCCTGATGAAGCGGTTGCGCTGGCCCCCGAATCCGTTCGTGAATGGAAGATCCTCGATCCGGCTGTGGGTTCAGGACACTTCCTGGTGGTAGCGCTGGGACTGCTCTTGGCGCTGTTCCAGGAGGAAGCCAGGCATCGCGGTGAAGCGAACGATCCCAAGTGGAGCGAGCGGGCGATCGTGGAGCATCTGCTGACCCACACGTTGCATGGGATTGATATTGATCCTCGTGCCGTGCAGATTGCCGCAGCTTCGCTTTGGCTGAAGGGCAAAGCTCTCTGCCCCGAGATCCAGCCAGAACAACTGAATCTTGTGGCTCCCAACTTGAGGCTAGCGGATCTTCCCGATGATGATCCGGCTCTGGCTGAGCTTCGATCCGATATTGAGGCTGAGACGGGAATTCCTGGGGAGTTCACCAGTCAGATATTGCAAGCCCTCAAGGGCGCCGACCATCTTGGCAGCCTGCTGAAAATCGATCAAGCGGTGAATGCTGCGATCAAACAACAGGAACACCGCCTCAAGGCACTGCGGGCCAAGGCGCTACAGGTGCAAGCAGACCTTTTTGGCGGCGCTCCACCAATGCAAGCCGAAATGGATTTCTCCGCGACGGAGACCCGCGCCGATTTGCAGGAGTTGCTGGAGGATTTTCTGTCGCGCCACTCCAGCGCCAATGATCTAGGACTGAGACTCCATGGCGAACAGCTGGCAGCTGGCGTACGCTTTGTTCGACTCTTAAAAGAGAATAGCTATCATCTTGTCGTAGCGAACCCGCCCTATCAGGGGACCGGCAAGCTGAGCCGCACGGAGTACATAGAGCAGGAGTATTATCATGGCAGTGCTGATCTCTATGCTGCTTTCTTGGTGCGGGGTATTGAGCTGGCAAAGCCTGGAAGCAGCTCTTGCATGCTGACGATGAGGAGTTGGATGTTCCTCAAGCAATATGCGGATTTAAGAGAATGCCTCACAGGCAACTTCCGATTGGCAAGCATTCTTGATCTATCATCTGGAGCTTTTGAAGAAATATCGCCTGCCCAAGTTGTCGTTTCGGTTTCCGCGACGACCTTCCTCAAGAGCCCGCCAGGCGATTGCGGCTCAATCGCAATACGAGTATTCGACGAAGAAAGCGTTGCTAGTCAAGGAGAGACTTCTCGCAAAAGAGCAAGGGCTGTGGCGCATGAAGAGACCTTTTCTTTTCGGTCCTCTGAGCTGCGCTCTGTGCCCGAGTTGCCCTTAATCTATTGGTGGAGAGAGGACACCCTGGCTTATTTCAAGAACTTGCCTCTGCTCGGATCTCTTTCGCCCGGATGTGCTGCTCAGTCAACAGGAGACAACACCAGATTTGTTAGATACGCATGGGAGGTTCCACGCAACTCGAGATGGCAGCCCTTCGTAAATGGAGCTGAAGGCCGAGCTTGGGTTGAGCCTCTGAGAGAGCTTGTGAACTGGCTTCACAGGGGCGTAGAAATTAAGGCATCCAAATGTCACAAGACCAATACAGTTACGTGCTCACTCGCCAATGAGCGTTTTTTTCTTTCAGAGAGGGGGATCTCTTTTTCTATGATTGGATCTTCCTTTAGCGCAAGAGTGCACAGTGTTCCCTGCGTATTGGGAAATAAAGGATCCTCACTGTATCCCAAGGACTTGGCTGGAACGGTCTGCGCAATGAATTCATCACTCGCGAGGCGCCTTCTCCAGTCACTAAACCCCGAAATTGGATTCGAAGTAGGCGACATAAATCGGCTTCCTGTTTTTGCAATTAAAGGCTCTTCTGAGATTTTCGCGCGGGTTGAAAGATTCTTTTCTATGCATGAGGAACGATGCGAGGTCTCTATCCGTTTCTGCAGACCAGCTCCTTCTCCCTGGCGCCACGCACAGAACTGGGCCCAACAAGCCGTTGACCGCCCTGAAGGTGCTCCTCTTCCCGAATACATCGAAGAACTTGACCCCGAGCACCCCACCGATCATCTGAGCTTTGCAGTTGGTGTTGTCCTGGGTCGCTTCGCCCCTGTCGATGAGCAGGGCCAGACCACTACAACCAATCCGACCGGCATACTCAATCCCTCCACGGCGGATCTCACTCATGCATTGCCAGCAGGAATCCTTTTCCTCGATGGATCATTGGAAGACAACGACCTGCGGGACGGCCTTGGCGCAGAGGCCTCAGCCCCATTGCATCAAGCCTGGTCCCGCTATGGAGCCGCCATTGCTCCCGGCCGCAGCCTGCGCGATTGGCTGCGCCTGGACTTCTTCAAAGATGTGCACAAGGGGATGTATGAGAACCGCCCGATTCATTGGCCGCTGAGTTCTTCAGGTAAAACCTTTGTGGCCTGGGTCAACATCCATCGTCTGTATGGAC
>JBKCTK010000270.1:0-6051 GCA_046319055.1 Synechococcaceae cyanobacterium | reverse complement strand
ATCCACGCCTCACCCTGCAAACAGGACATGCGCCCCGCAGGCAAGCGCTACCGCCCATTCCGGCGCATCATGGGCCGGTATCCGTCGTGATCGGGTGAGCGCGGCAGCAGCTCTGGCAACCCCTTGGCGCGACCCAGAGGGCCGTGGTGGCGCCCCTGGCCCAGGAGGTGGTGGCCAGCGAAGACCGCTCCGTGCAGCTCCAGGCCGTGCTGGATGAGCTGCCAATCCGCGAGAAGCAGGCGATCGACGCCTGGGAGGCGCTGCGGCTCGAGATCGCCACCCAAGCCCGCCAGCGCTCCTACCGCATCGACGACGCCCGCCGCGCCCTCCAGGTGACAAGCACGCGGCTCGACTACCTCAGCAACCTGCGGGCGGTGCGGGATGGGCGCTTGCTGGATCTGCAAGTCGTGCCCGGCCAGACGGTGAAGCCCGGCCAGCGCCTCGGCACCCTGGGCGGGCCCCATACCCTTGGCCTGCAAGCGGTCACCTACTTCGCCCCGGCGGATGCCCGGCGGCTGCCCCGCGGCCTGGCGATGGAGGTGGTGCCGGATTGGAAGGAACGGGGCCGCTTCGGCGGCATCCGCGGCCGTGTGATGAGCGTCAACCTGTTGCCGGCCACCCGCGAGGATGTGGCGACCACCACCGGCAATCCTCAGCTCGCTGAAGCCCTCACCCGCTCCGGCCCGGTGATGCGCAGCCTGATCAGCCTCGAGCCCGCCTCGCCCGGGGTCGCCCCCAGCCATCCCTCCAGCAAGGCGTCCGCGGCCTTGCCAGGCCTGAGCCGGGCCGAACGCGAGGTCTCCGGCCGCTACCGCTGGACCCTCAGCCGCGGCAGCAGCGTGTTCCCGATCCGCGAGGGCCTCACGGTGCAGGCCCACGGCTATGTGGAGTGGCGCGCTCCGATCACCTATCTGCTGCCGGCCCTGCGGGAGCTCACCGGCACGTATCGCACCTTGCGCCAGGAGCGTCAGCTGGATGCCCCGAGCCTGCGGCAGCAGGGGGGGCCGCCATGACGGAAACCCCGCACGAGCTTCTCGCCCAAGGCTCTCTGCGGCGCGAGTGGCCCTTCCTGCTGGGGATGGCGGTGCTGCTGGCGGTGCTGTTGCACGCCAACGCTCCCGAGGTGTGGTTTTGGTTCGCGGCCTTGCTGGTGCTGCTGCTCTGGCGCTGGCTCGCCTGGGCCAGCCGCCGGCAGGCGCGCCTGGAGGCCCGCGTGGCGCTGAGCGAGGCCGCGACGGCGACGGTCACCGCTGGCACACCCACAGCAGCAACGTCATCCGCTGCAACGTCAACCGCTGCGACGTCAACCGCTGCGACGACCAGCACAGCCGCGGCTCAGGAGCCGGAGCCCCTCGCCCCAGCGCCCGCTGCCCCGGCACCTGCTGCTGAGCCGGCCGGGGCGCCAACAGCGGCGGCTGGCTCCAGGCGTAGCGGCAGCTCCGGAGAACCGCCCGGCTGATCCGGCACGCTCACCAGATCCCGCAGCAGCTGGGCATAGCTGAGGTTGGCCAGGGTGGTCGACTCAGCCACCCCTTCGAGGGCCTGGCTGAGCGCCGTGATCGTATCGCTCACATCGGTGTAATCGGAAAGCCCCAGCTGGTAGCGGGCCCGGGCATAGCGGAAGGCCTCGCGGCTGGCGGCATAGGCCGAGCGGGCCGCCACGATCTGCTCCAGGGCCGCCTGGTGCTGGTAGTACGCCGCCTCCAGGCGCTGGCGGATGCTGTTGCGCTGGCGGGCCAGCTGCTGTTCGGTGCGCTGGGCCGCCGCCCGACTGGCCGCCACCTCGCCGGCGGTCACGCCGCCGTCAAACAGCCTCCAGCTGAGCTCCAGCGCCGCGGCCCAGTCCGCGCTCTGGCTGTAAAGGCGGGGAATCAGGGCACTGCTGCAGCAGCCGTTGAGGCTGATCACCGGATTGGTGTCGATCCCCTCGGCGTAGCCCGCCCGGGCGAGCAGCCGCAGCTTCGGTTGCAACACCGCGGCGCGGCGGTCAGCCTGGCGCAGCAACGCCGCCCGACTCGCCTCCAAGGCCAGCAGCAGGGGGTGGCGATCCAATCCCCGCCAGAGGGTCTGGGGCAGATCCAGGGGCCAGGGCGGCTGCAGCCGCACGGCCTCGGTGGCCAGCAGCGTGACATCGAACGGCACATTGATCAGGTTGCTGAGCTGGCGCTGGCCGGTGGCGCGCTCCGCCTCCGCCTGGCGCAGGCGGAAGCGGCCCTGCTGCAGGCGAGCCTCCGCCCGCAGCAGGTCGAGCCTTGGCATCAAACCGGCGGCCACCAGCGCCATCACCTGATCCCGCAACGCCCGGTCCGAATCGACCACCGCCTGGCGGATGCGCAGCCGCTGAGCGGCCAGCTGCAACCCGTAGTAGCTCTGGCTCACATCCAGCTGCAGCTGCCGCAGCCGGTCGGCGTAGCGCTGGCGTGAGGCCTTCCAATCCTGGTCGTTCTCGGCCAGGGCCGCCGCCCGGGCTGGATCGATCAGGGCCCAGGCCAGATCCAGGCCGCCGAAACCGCCGCTGGCGGTGGATTGGATCAGGTTCCAGCCATCGGGCTTCACCAGAAAGGGCGAATTGGTGGGGTATAGCCCGGCGTTGTCGGTCCACACCTGGTTGTAGAGGTGGCCTTGGCGAATGCGGCCTCCCAGGGCCAACCCCAACTCGGGCCACCAGCGCCCCCGGGCCGCCCGCAGCAGAGCAGAGCGCTCCAGCACCGCCGCGGCCGCTTCGCTCAGATCCGGATCATGGCTCACCGCCAGATTGAGGGCCTGCCGCAGGCTGAGCCGTGGCCGCTCCTGAATCGTCACGGCTTGGGGAGACTCCGGCAGGGCACGGGGAGCAGGCGCCGCCAACGGTGGCAGCGGGTTGGTGGCCGCGGGAGCGCTTGACGCGCCATCCGGCAGGGTGGCGTCCAGGCGCGTCAGATCCTGATCCAGTCGCCGCAGGCTGCGCAGCAGGTCGGCGGAGGGTGGCGGCAAGCGGCGGCTGAACCCCCGGCTCGGGCCGGGAAGGATGGTCGGCGCGGCCATGGCCGCGGGCTGGGCCAGCGCGGACCGCAACGAGGACGCCAGCAACAGGCCCGCCACCAAGCCAGGGCAGCGCCGCAGCAGCCCCGGCCACACCGTGAAGCGCCCAGGGTCCATCAGCGCGGCTCTTGCGGTGGCGGTGGCGGCGCGGCCTCTGCGCCAGCGTCGGCGGCCCGTGCCACAGGAGAGACCCCGGCTGCGGGAGTTGTCCCGGTTGCAAGGGGTGTCCCGGGAGCAAGGGGTCTCCCGGCTGCGGGATGTGTCCCGGCTGCGGGGGGGATCCCGGCTGCACCGTCGAGTCCGGCCTCGGCCGCGACGGCTCTCTCTGCAACGGCTCTCGGTGAAACGGCTCTGGGCGCAACAGCTCCGGGCGTCACGGGTCTGGAGGTCACGGGTGCAGCGGCTGGGGCCGCACCGCTCTCCGCCGTGCCTCGCTCGGTCAACGCGTGCAGACCGACGCTGGTGCGGGCCAGGCAGCCGATGGAGAAACAGATCGCGGCGCTGCCCATCAAGGCCAGGCGCATCTCGCGCGCGTTCTCATCCAAGCGGGCGACCACCAGCAGCACCACCGCGGCGGCCAGCCAGGGCAGGGTGATCACCAGATCCAGGGTCGAACGTTTCATCGCCGCGGTACCACCATCCCCCTCAAGACTTCAAGCGCGACAGGTTCAGCGCAGCCCCAGCTGCTGTCGCAACTGGATCTCCAGCAACCGCACCGCGTTGTAGCGGGCCATCGCCCAGGTGATCTTGCAGACGCAACCGATCGAGAAACAGATCGAGGCATTGCCGATCAAGCCGATCGCGCTGGCATGCAGCCCATCGTCGGGGTCGATCAGGAGCCGGGTGGCCGTGGACAGCAGCAGCAGCGCCACAACCCACGGGCCATACACCCAACCAACGAAGAAACGGCCGACGAAGAGAGGCGACCCGGCGTTGCCGGGCGATGCTGAGGCCGGCATGGAGGACCCAAGACAGACTCGCATTGTCAGGGCCAGGGCTGAGGGAAGCAAGGGCCGCTGACGCAATGCCGCCCACCCCTAGCCGCGACCCAATGCCGGCCAGGCCAGCCAGGCGAGCGGCCCAACCCGCGGAACACCGGTCTCGACGCGCACCACGCCGTTGGGTCCCGCATTCAGGCGCTCAAGCCTGGAACCCGCCTCTGCGCGGCGCAGCGTTGGATCAGCGCGGCGCGCCGTTGTAGATGAGCCGCACCAGGGAACGGCCATCGGGGGAGATCTTGAGCTCGGTTTCCTTGGTGGCTGGCTTGTTCTCGCTCACCCAGCCTGGGGGACCCCCAAGAAACCGGAAGGTGAAGCCATGGCCATCGCTGTTCACCAAGCAGGGATTGCTGGGGGCGGAGGTGGTGAACATGCACTGGGCCGGGCGATAGACCGTCAGGCCGCCATTGAGGCGCACGGCGTAGTCGCGGGCGAAGTTGAGGGCCCGGATCTCATTGAGGGGCGACGCGTCTTGGGCCGCCCCGGGCAGCTGGTGCAGAGGCACTGCCGAGAAGGCGGATGCGGCAAGCAACACACCGCTGAGGGGGGCTCGGAGCAGACGACCCATCGAGAGGGAGATTGGGTGCTGGGCCATGGGACAACCAGGAACTCCGGCATTCTTGGCGCTTGTTGCACGGTTTGCCAACAGCGCCCCGCCGGTGGGCCTGGCGCCGCGCCGGTCGCTGCGGACGGGTCGCCCGGCGCGCTGCCGAAGCGGCTTCAGGCCAGCAAGCCGCGCAGCAGATCAGCCAGCAGCAGATGATCGAGCGAGTAGACCCCGCCGCCGCAACCGATCAGCACCACACACATCACCACATACATGGCCGCTTTCTCCCAGCTGGGCGGCTCTCCAACACCCATCGGGCCGACGTAATCGCCGGCGGGGATCTGAAAGGGATCAGGGGCAATGAAGGGGAATCCAGCGCGGATCTCCAGCACAACCGCATAGAGCATGGAAACCAGGATGGCGAGGGCCGCCAGCGGCGTCAGCAGCCCGCCGATCAGGGCGATGCCGCCTGCCCCCATCGAAGCGGCGGACAGAAAACAGAGCCAAACCGGCGTTTTCAGAGCTGCGGCCCAGGTGTTGAGGTTGCGCAGTTTCGGCCAGCCGTGGCGAATGAACGCCAGCCCAACAAACAAGCGCAGCAGCAGCAGCGCCAGCTGGCTGGCTGTTGAGGGAGCGCTGGGAAGGAGCACGTCGATGATCGTGATGTCCATGGGGCAGCGACAGGCTTATGGCGTCAAGCTATGGACATCCCGGGATTCCCGCAGCACATCGGTGAGGGCGTGATACACCGGCTGGCGCATCCACAGGCGCGAGACATAGGCCCCGATCGCCGCGGCCAGCAGCATGCCGGGGAGCAGTTGCTGATCCCCAGCCAAGCGCAAGGCAAAGGCCACGCTCATCACCGGCAGCTGGGTGGCACCGGCCAGGGCGGCCGTCATCCCGATGGCCAGCCCCACGCCCTGAAGGGAGCCCAGTGAACCAAGCCCATGGCCGAACACAGCTCCAATCGTGAAGGCGGGGTCGATCAAGCCTCCCGGCACCCCGGCCCCCAGCACCAGGCATGGCCCCAGGATGCGAGACAGCACCAGTGTCAGCAGCTGCAGCGGCGAATCCTGGCGCTCCAGATCCGCGATCTTGTCAGTCATCAGGGTTTCGCCGTCCCCCGCCGAGGCGCCACCACTGAGCAGCGTCATCGCCATCAACGCCAGTCCGAGCAGGAGTCCCGTCACCAGCGGCTGATCGCGAACCCGGTGTTGCAGCCACTGCCGAGTGGCCAGCAGCAGCAAGCCGAACACCGCGCCGATGAAGCCGGCCACCACCCCGATCGCCAGCGCCAGCAGCAGTTGACTGACCTCGGAGACGGATTGGCTCAACAACCCCAGCGCAAACATCGGCTGACCGCCGAGGTTGCTCACACCGGCCGCCACCGCGCAGCACACCAGGGCCGGCCAGATCAGCGTCATCTGGAAGCGGCCCGTGAGCTCCTCCGCCACAACCAGCGTGCCCATCAGCGGTGTGTTGAAC
>JBKCTK010000269.1:0-22709 GCA_046319055.1 Synechococcaceae cyanobacterium | reverse complement strand
AGCGCTGGCGCCGCTGCCGGAGGTCCAGCTGGTGTGGAGGGTGCCGCCACCGGCCAGACGCCGTTCGAGGTCGAGGTCGGCTCGCACGAAGCGGGCGGCGGGATCGCGGGGTGAGGTCCCCTGCTCCCAGGCGAGGGTGTAGGTGGCGTCGCTGTAGCGGCGCTCGCCGGCGTTGGCCACCGGCAGGCGGGGCACCGGCGGCAGCAGCAGCTGCAGCTGGGGTTGATCCAGGCCGGGGAGGGTGTCGAGGCGCTCCAGCAGGTCGCTGCGCATGGCCTCGGCGCGGGCGACCGCCAGGCCCCGGTTGCTGCCCTCGTAGCCGAGGTTGAGCAGCTTGGTGCGCAGCGCCGGCGTGAGCGGTTCGGGATCGGTGGAGGAGCTGATGCGGACGTCGCGCACCGTCTGGTTGCCGGCGGCGATGGCGGCCACGATCCGATCGATCTCCGCCCGCTCGGCGGCGGGCAGCTGGAAGGCGCCGGATTGGTAGAGATTGTTGATGTCCTGCTGGGCGTAAACCACCGTCTCCTGGTCGGCGCTGAGCCGCAGGCGATGCACCGGCTCGCCGGCCACGTTCACACCGGCATAGACGTCGAAGAGGTGGCTGCCGGGGGAGCTGGGCCGCAGGAACAGCTCCTGGGGACGCCCCTCGTTCCAGCCCCTGGGCACAGGACTGCCCTCAGCTAGGCGCGGCAGGCGGGTGCCAGGGCTGAGGGTGAACGTCAACAGCCGCCCGGCGCCGATGTGGGCCCGCAGGCCAGGGTCGTCGAGGCGCAGCTGGCTGCTGGCGATCTGGAAGGCGCCCAGATCGATGCTCAGGCTTCTGCCCGTGCTGCCCCCCGGGGCGCTGGAGCCTGCGGAGGGCGGCGCCATCAGCTCCCGCAGCAGGCCGAGAAAGTCGTCCACCAGGGCGGCCAGATGCAACAGCTGCTGGCGGTGCAGCAACCAGTTGAGATCGCCGCTGTCGTCGAAGTTGCCGTCGCCGCCGCCAAAACCCGCCATCACGGCGCCCTCTGTGCTCTCCGCCACGCCGAACCGCTGCAACCCGAGGGAGTCGGGACCTGGGGTCGGCAGGGCCCGCAGTTGCAGGGGCTGCTGGTTGTCCACCAGGTGGATCAGCTGCTCCCCCGCCCCCTCGGCCAGGCCGGTGAGGGCGGTGATCCCCACGGGGAGGTAGGCGCGGTTGGTGTGGAGGTTGAGGAAGCCGCTGGTGAGGGCATTGAGGTCGTGCGGCAGCTGGGGGAAGTTTCCGAGCGGGTTGAATCCGCGGAAGGTCACCTCTCCGGGCAGGTGCATCTCCCCGGCCAGCCCCACCACATCGCCGAGGGAGAGCTGGAAGGCCACATCGGCGATCACCTGGTTGTCCCAGGGCTCGGTGAGCGCCTCGAACTGCCAGTCCTGGATGCCGGCGGCGTTCATGGCCGCAAGCCGGTACACCGGCAGCCCCACGCCATCCAGCACGGCGCTGCCATCGAGGGCGGCAGCGCTGAGGCGTGCCAGGGCCTGGGCATAGCCCTCCAGGCTGTCCACCAGATCGCCGCCGAGGGAGGCGAGCTTCTCGCTGAGGGTCGGCTTGTTGTCGTCGCACATCTCCTCCTCCCCCTCATCACCGCTGAGCAAATCGACGAGCAGGGCGATGTTCAGGCCGCCGGCCAGCAAGCTGAGCCAGTTGCTGTCGGTGATCGGCTGGGCCGCCAGGCTGGTGAGGGTGCCGTTGAGGGTGTTGAGCGGGCCGCTGAGCAGATGGGCCTCGATGCCTTGGAGTGTGCCCCGCGGATCGAGGGCGGTGAGGGCGAACTGCTGGGCCAGGGCGGCGCCAAGGCTGTGGCCTGTGAAGCTGATCGGCGCCAGGCTGCCGTTGGCCAGGCCGGGCAGACTCCAGGCGGTGAGGTCGGCCATGATCTGGCCGACATTGGTGAGGTATTGCACGATGCCCACCCCGGCGGGGTTGGCGTCGTCGAGGGCCCCTGCGGAGTTGTCGGTGCCCTGAAAGGCGAGGATCGGGTAGGAGCTGGTCGGCCGCACGCTGGCGCTGAGCCAGAAGCCATCGGCGGTGGCGGGCAGGGCGGCGTCGGCAGGCGTCAGGGAACCCGTGCCCTGGAGCACTGCATGGGTGGCGAAGAACCCACTGGCGGAGGTTTCGCCGAAGCGATCGCCGGCTGCCGGGCGCTGGGATTCGGCGGTGAGCCCATAAACCGCCTCGATCTCCAGATGGTCGCGGATGGTTTCCGGCTGCCAGCCCCAGAGTCTGTAGAGCCGATCGGCGTTCAGCACCAGCCGATCGGCGCCGGCGTCGTTGCCGGCACCGGACTCGAGCCGTAGGGCGGCGTGGGCCGCCGCGTCGATGCTGGCCTGGGTTGGTGCGCTTGCGGTGAGCGCTCGGAACAGGGCGACGGCGTCGCTGGCGCTGTCGAACAGCTTGTAGCCCTGCAGCTCGCGCGGCTTGGCGGCGCTCCAAAAGGGAACGGCATAGAGCCGTGGCGGCGCCACCCCAGGCCCCACCACCAGGGTGCCGTTGGCCCGCCGCATCGTTACCGGAGCGTTGGCGCCCGCGGCGGTGCGCTGCAGATCGAGGACCAACGGCTGGGAGAGGGTGGTATGCCGGCAGTCCTCGAGGGCGAAGCCGAAATCGTTCAGATCCCAGCTGCCGGGCAGGGCATCCAAGCCGGCGGAGCCGTCCGGCACGAGCCGCAGCAGATCGGCGTCGGCGTCGATCTGGGAGGCGCTCAGCAGCACCTGCTCATCGCGGGCGTAAACGCGGCTGCCATCCACGAGGCGGCTGGCGTAGGAATCGCGCTGTGCGCTTGGGGAGGCATTGATCAACCCGCTGGCGCTGAACCCGAAGACGGCCCGCACCGCGTCAGCGGTAGAGCCGCTGAGATCGAGCATGGGCACCTCGCCATAGGCCAGCAGACGGGTGATGCGCTCAAAGAACTGATCGCTCAGCTCTCCGAGCTCCAGGCCCCGCAACGGCGCCGCCCCCGGGGTGCCGCTGAACAGATAGCCACCGTCGTCGCGCAGGCGCAGGGCCTCCACCGTGCCCTCAGGCACCACGGGGTTCGCGCCATTGCCCCCGAGGCCGACCGCCAAGCGCAACATGCCTTCGGCGAAGATGCGACCCTCATCGCCGCGCGGTTCGGGGAGCCCGAGCAGCTCCTGCAAGGCGTGGCCGGCCTGCTCTAGGAGCATCTCGGCCAGATCGAGCACGGTGGCCTGCTCCGCCCAGGCGCGGTTGATCAGCAGGTCGCCACCGCCGGATCCGTTGCCGCTCCACCCGGCGGTGAAGCCGGAGAAGCGATCTTCCACGATGCGGTCGGCGCCGAGCACCACCGGTTCACCGGCCGGGGCGCTGAGGTTGGGGAAGAGCTCATTGAGCTCCACCGGCTTCCCCACCAACCGGGGTGGCGCCGCCAGGGCCCCGGCGCCATCGAACAAGCCTGGAAGGGTTGTGCTGAGGGCGGTTTCGAAACCGCTGGCGCCGCCGTGCGCCAGCTGGCGCAGCAGGGCTCCGGGCGACTGGCCCCCTGGATCCAGGTCGAAGGCCTGGCAGAGCAGGCGTTCGATCGCCTCAGGCCGTTCTGTCCACAGCTGGCTCAGCCAGCCCTGGGCCAGAAGCCTGGCCTGGGCCAAACGGGAGGTCAGGCTGCTCAGGACCGGAAGGCTGGCGGTCATGGATGGCGGGAGCGAGTGGATAGGGCCAGGAGCCCGGGCGGGCTCAGGAACCGGTGGGGCGCTGGCTTGCGGCCTGGGCTGTCCCGGGCCAGAAGGGGCGGGGGGCCTCAGCCTTGGCTGGGGGGCTGGTTGGCCGCTTCGGGATTCTGCAGACGCTGGAAGGCTTCAGGGTTCTCCACCGCCAAGCGCAGCTGGGCAGCCAGGGCACGGCGACCCACATCCATGAGCGCCAGCTGGTTGCGGATGCTTTTCATCTCCTCCTCGGAAGCGCGGATCGCAGCCACCAGCTGCTTGGCGGGTTCCGACAGGCTGTCGTAGGCGTATTGCTTGCCAGCCAAGGTGATCGTGGGCTGCTGGCCTTCGGTCGCGGGGGTGGAGGAGTCCAACGCTGGGGGTGATGGTGCAAATCACAATCTAGTGTTGATCTCGATGAGACCATCAAGCCGATACTCAAGTTTGCAATCGGTTCTGATGACATTCCAGGGCCTCGCCACGCTTCAGCCGGGTGAATCGTTACCATCACACGTCAGCGTCGCGATGTTGCCGCGGACACAGCCGCGCCACCGGCCCCCCCAGCTCGGCGGCATCACGGCTCCAGCGCTCCATCTATCCAGCGCCGCTGCCATCGCTGGTTCAGCGGGGTCGGAGGCGGAGGGCGCGGGGGGAGGCGTAGGCGGCATGGCCTAGGCATCCCGGAACCTGCTGACCGGGAGACCCTCATCAGCCTTTCATTTTTCCCTTAACTTTCATTCTAGGCTTATTGTAACCGCCCTTCTGGTCACCTGATCAGCAACAAAGCTCCTCATCAGAGGAATGCGTTCTCACGCCTGGCAAGAACGGGCTTCCGGCGCCTGGCCTTTGGGCGCTCATGCGTGCCAGTCAGCATTCCTCAGCCCGGGATCGTTGGCTCTGCGGAGCTTTATTGCTGATCAGGTCTGGTCATGTCCCCAGGGTCACCTCCCGGGCATCGCACCCTTGCCCCCTGAGAACCTGGGGGAGGGGGCGCTTGTTCGCGGCGCTGCATCCGGGAGGCTGTCTGGCTGCATCGGCAGGCCACACAATCAAGGGCTTGGGCGGAGCCGCAAGGTGTCTTTCCCCCGGGGCTCCACCACACGAGCACACCTGGAGGGAGGCCATCCAGGCCAGCGATTCAGGCACACCAGGATTCCCGCCTGGCCGGCCTGATCCGTGAGGACGATCCGGGCCGGACTGCCCGGCCCAAGCCCATGCCCCAACCGCCAGCTTTAGGGTGAAACATCGATGCCGGGCTGGGGATGCAGGGGAGAAGCGCACCGCCGCCCAGCACCAACAGGGCTTTTGAGCCCATGCCGATGTTCCCGTCACGAGGGTTGGTGGATTTGGCACGGTCTTTGGCCCTGGCATTGATATTCGCCATCGCCCTGTTCGGCTTGTCCGGCCCGCCCGCCCGCGCCCTGGAGCCCCCCTCCGCTCCCCAGGCGCTGCCAGCCCAGGCCAGCTACCGCTGCGATGGTGAACCACTGCGGGTGCGTTACGAAGCTGGTGCCGTCGACGACCCGGCCATCCCCAACAACCTGGCGGGAACTCTGCCGGGGGCATTTGTGTTGCTGGATTGGCGTGACCTGCGGCTGCAGTTACCCCGCACCAACAACAGCGGCGTGCCCAGCTACAGCGACGGCCGCTGGTGGTGGCGTCCGCTGAGCGCCGACCGGCCGGAGTTCCGGCAGCGGCGCGGCGCCTTGATCAGTTATGCCTGCCAAGCGGACTCGCCAGGGCCGGCTCCCGATCCAACCGGCTGAGATCCAGCGGTCGGGGGCTCACCACATAGAGGTATTCGCGGTTGTTGAGATGACTCACCTTCCCCACAATCTCACCCCGGGGGTTGCAGATGCCGATCCGCGCCCCCACGTAGCGACGATAGGGATGTTCGAGCGTGTGCACATGGCCCTTGCTGGCCAGAATCTGCTCCATCTCCGCCCTGCTGATAAAGCCCTCATCACTGAACGACACCACCAAATACCGCACCCGCAGCGCCGCGATTAAGCTCTCGAAGGCCTGGCGATGCAGGCGTTTGCTGTTGAACACGCTGCGCCGTTCCCGGCAGTCCTGGCGCTTCATAGCGATGCCATAGAGCTGCGGTGTGTCCCAGCGGGCCAGGGTTTCCCAGATGTGGTAGTTGCTGAGATAGGAATGCTGGTTGTACGGGGGGTCTAGGTAGGCGCAATCGCCCTCCAGATCCGCTGCCAGGGTCAGGGCGTCGGCCTGGCTGGCGCTGCAGCGGCGCTTGCTCAGCCGATCGGTCAGGGCTGGCAGCCGCAGCTGCAAGGGCTCATAGGAGCGGGGGGCCCAGTGTTTCAGATAGGCCATCTGCAGACCGGTGGTGGAATCCACCCGATCGGCGGCCTCGATCAACGCGGTCAGGGCGATCGCCCGCAGCAACGGCGGCAGGCCCAGCGCTTCGATCCGCTCCCGGATCGCATCAATCCTCTCGCCGTTCTGGGGTTGGAAGTAGCGACTGCGCAGGCAGTAGGCCTCGGTCACGAAGCCGGCCCGACCCGGCAGGCCATTGAGTTCGCTGATCAGCCGTGAGGCCCGCTCCTGCCAGTCGCGGGACTCAGCTTGCACGTAGCACTGGGCCAGCAGGTAGGCATAGCTGTTGTGGTCGTTCGCCTGCACCACATAGCCCGCCTGTTTCAACGCCATCCCCACCCGCGCCGTGCCGCTGAACAGATCCACGACGCGACGCACCCGCGGCAGCAGACCCATGCAGGCCGTGATCTGGGGGATCAGCCTGCGCTTCGAGCCGAGGTACTTGATCATCGGCGGCGGCCTGGCCTGGGCCGGCGGGAGGAGGGCCGATCCAGCCGCGTCAGGCGCTGGGGCCCAACCCGAAGGCGGCGAATGGCTGGCAACCTAACCGGCAGCGGCTGGAGCCTCAAGGCTTCGGCCGCGCGTCACCCGGGTCCTGTTCCCGCCAGGCTCGGGAGGCCTACCAGCCATCCCATCCCATCCCATCCATGTCCGCCCCGGTCGCTGACGCCTGGCTGGTCCAGTTGCTGCCCTTGCTGCGCTCCCCGTTGGGTGCTTTGGCCTTTGTGCCGCTCTATGCCCTCTGGGTCACCCTGCTGCTGCCGGGGGTGTGGGCCTCGATGCTGGCGGGCGCTCTCTACGGCACCGTTTGGGGCAGCGTGGTCACCTTCTGCGGCGCCTGCCTCGGGGCGGTGCTGGTGTTTCAGCTGGGCCGGGGGCGGCTGCGGGGCTGGGCCCGTCGACGCCTGGCCGCCAGCCCGAAGCTGCTGGCGGTGGAGGCGGCGGTGAGCCGCGAGGGATTGCGGCTGGTGCTGCTCACCCGGCTGTCGCCGGCGTTTCCCTTCAGTCTGTTGAACCTCGCCTATGGCCTCAGCGGCGTCAGCCTGCGCGATTACAGCATCGGCCTGTTGGGGATCCTGCCCGGCACGGTGCTGTTCTGCGGCCTTGGCGCGTTGGCCGGTGATGTGGCCCGCTTCAACACGGTGCTGACCGGCGCCGCCGACCCCTTCACCTGGAGCTTGCGGCTGGTGGGCCTGATCGCCACGTTGGCGGTGACCGTGCTGGTGACCCGGGTGGCGCGGCGCGCCCTGGCGGAGCCCAGCTCAGCGGTGCTGGGCGCCGAGCCGGCTGGCCCCGTCCCTTTCCCATCCGGGGCGCTGACTGCTGAATCGAGCGCCGGGAGCACGGCGGGAGCGGTCCCAGAGCCGCTGGCTTTGGGCCAAAGCTCTGGCGAACGCTCCCCGTAGGATCCGCCCCGCCCCCACCGACCCTGACCCGCCAGCGCGATGAACTGCAGCAATTGCGGGGCTCAGGGACCAACCCTGCTGCGCCAGGTGGTGGTCACCCGGCTGAGCCAGCCAGCGGTTCTGTATCACTGCGGCGCCTGCGATTTCCATGGGCTCGCCGACCCTCCCGCCCATGGGGAGGACGACCTGGGCCAGCCCCAGGGCGCGCCTTCCGTTCCGGCCCCCTCGTGGCTGGCGGTGGCCTATGAGGATGCCTTCTACGGCGACACCGGCTACGTGGATCGCAACCTCCACGCCGCCACCCTGCTGCGCCTCACCCTGGCCATGGGCCGGGTGCTGGGTCTGGGGGCGCCGATCGGCTGCGATATGGGCTGCGGGCTGGGCATGCTGCCGCGGCTGCTGCGGGATCATGGCCTCGACTTCTGGGGTAGCGATGAGTTCGCCGCCATGGAGCTGATCCGGCCGTTCTGCAACCCAGGGCCGGACCTGCCGATCGGTTGCCGCACCGCCTTCGAGGTGATCGAGCACGTGCCCGATGCCGCCGCCTTCCTGCGCCAGCAGGTTGGAGAAGTGCCGCTATTCGTGTTCTCCACGCTGATGCGCCGCGATACGGAGATCCCCGCCGACGACTGGTGGTACTACGCCTTCGGCAATGGCCAGCACATCAGCTTCCACAGCCGCCGCAGCTTCAAGGAGGCGATGCAACGGGCCGGGCTGGATCCCGCCAGCCTGGTCAGCCTGGATGGTCCTCACCACCCCCGCGCCCTGCATGCGATCGCCCGGGATTGGCGCTGGCGCCTGGCGTTTCGTGTGGCGATGCCCCTGGCCAACCGGGGGTTGGCCTGGTTGCTGCTGCCCTGGCTGGAGCCGTTGCAGGGCCTGCGCTGCCGCATCATCCCCGACCATGAACTGGCGATGCGCCTCAAGGCGGAGCGGTCGGCGATGAACGGCGTCACCGCCTGAAGCCGCCGCGGCCAGCTAGCAGCCACCCTGCCCACAAGCACCCACGCGACTGGGGCCCGACCGCCGCCAGGGGTGATCAGGGGCAAGAGCAGGGAGTCAGATGCTGCGCAGCGAATCAGCCTTTTCCTTGAAGGTGCTCAACAACAACTGCAGGTAGGTCACCTTGCGCAGCTTGATGTTGGCCGTCAGGGACATGCCCACTTGCAGGGGCAGGGCCTGGCCATCCTTGAGCCTGAGCTGCTGGCTGTCGAGGCGGATGTCCACCGGGAAGCGGTAGAAATCCTTGAGCTGATCTGGCGGCAGGGCATCCGAGCCAATGCGGCGCACCTGGCCATGCAGCACGCCGAAATCACTGGCGGGGAAGGAGTCGATGCTGATGTCGGCCTGGCGCCCCACCTTGACGAAACCGATGGTGCGGCTCGGCACCTCCACCCGTGCCTCCAGCCGATCAAACGGCACCACCTTCATCACCGGTTCACTGGTTTGGGCCACAAAGCCGCGGGCCTTGGGCTTGAGCTCGAAGACCAAGCCGGATTCCGGCGCCCGGATCACCTGATAGCGGATGTTGACGTTGAGTTCGATCAGTTTGCTGCGCAGATCCGCCAGTTCCCCCTCGATCTGACGCACCCCCTGTTCCAGAATCGCCGCCTGACGCAGGCGGTCGGCGCGGGTTTGGGCAAGCTGGACGTTCACATCCTGAACCTTGTTGCGCTGGCTGAGATACTGCAGTTCCTGCACCGCTCCCTGGCGGTTCAGCTGCTCGAGCCGTCGCATCACATCCTGTTCCAAGGCCAGGTTCTGGATGAGCTTTCGCTGCTCGGTGTCGTTGACCTGCAGATAACGCACCAGCTCATCGCGCTTTAACGCCAGTTGTTGCTCCTTGAAGGCGATCGTTTTCTCGGTGCTGCGCCGCCGATCGAGGGTGGCTTCGGTGTCGAGCCGCAGCAGCACCTCACCCTTGGTGACCCGTTGCCCTTCCTTCACCAGCACCTTTTCCACCACGCCGCCCACCGGCATCTGAACATCCTTCACCACCCCGACTGGTTCCAGCTTGCCCGGGGCGGTGACGATCTCTTCGGTTTTGGCCAGGGCCAGCCAGCCGATGGCGAAGCCCGTCACACCGATCAGGGTCCAGGTGATGCTGCGGGCCCAGAAGCGGGACTGCTGCAACACCACATCCTGATGATCACTGCGAACGGAGCGCTCCAGTTGATTTTGGGCCGAACGGAACAGCGCTCCGGGGCCGGGGGGAAGTTGGGGGCGGGCCATCAGTTCGCCTCCTGCTGGCGATAGAGAGCGTAGTAGCGGCCGCGAAGATCCATCAGCTCAGTATGGCTGCCGGTTTCGACGATGGCGCCTTGGTGCATCATCACAATCAGGTTGGCGCGGCGGATAGTTGAGAGGCGGTGGGTGATGAAAAAAACCGTCGCCTCCTGGAGCTCATGGCGCAGGTTGTCGCAGACGATGCGCTCGGTGTCGTAATCGAGGGCGCTGGTGGCTTCATCGAGCACCAGCAGCTTGGGATTGCTGAGCAAGGTGCGGGCAATCGCGATGCGCTGCCGCTGGCCACCGGACAGGGAGGCGCCGCGTTCGCCGATCATCGTGCTGTAACCGGCGGATAATTCCATGATGAAATCATGGGCGCCGGCAATCGTGGCCGCCCGCACAATGTCTTCGCTGGCGGCCTCTGGGTTGGTAAGGGCGATATTTTCACTGATGGTGCCGCTGAACAACAGGGGATCCTGAGGCACAATCCCGATCTGGCGGCGCAGCGAATAGAGCTCAACCTTGTCGATGTCATAGCGATCCACGAGGATGCGGCCCTTCGTCGGTGAGTAGAGCCGCGGCAGCAGTTTCATCAGCGTGCTCTTGCCACTGCCGCTCTGGCCAACGATGCCAACGAAGGTGCCAGGTTGGATGTGCAGTTCGATGTTGGTGAGCACCTCTGGTTGTCCTGGCCCGAAGCTGAAGCTGACATGGTCAAACACCACATCGCCATGCACTGGCGGCAGGGGGATGTTGGCTTTGTCCGCCAGGCTCGATTCCTCGGGCGTATCCACCACATCCGCCAAGCGTTCGAACGAGACCCGCAGCTCCTGGATGTTTTGCCAGATCGAGGAGAGCCGCAGCAGCGGTTGGGTGACGTAGCCGCTGATGATGCGAAAGGCGATCAGCTGGCCCAGGGTGAGTTCGCCCTTGAGCACCAGGGCCGCCCCCACCCAGAGCACCATCAACTGGGAGAGCTTCTGTAACACCTGGCTGCTCTCAGTGACCGCCGTACCGGTGATCGTTTTCTCGAAGCTGCGGGAGATGTATTTGGCATAGAGGTCTTGCCACTTCCAGCGACTCACCATCTCCACGTTCTGGGCTTTCACTGTTTGAATGCCTGTGAGCACCTCCACCAGATGGCTCTGGGTGCGGGCATTTTCCTCAGCCGCTTGGCGATACTGGCGGCGGAACAGTGGGGCTCCCAGCAGGGTCAGGCCGACCTGGATCGGCAGCACCGCCAAGGCGATGATGGTGAGCAACCAGCTGTAGATGAACATCACGATGATGTAGATCACCGAGAAGGCCGCATCCAGCAGCGTGATCAGGGCTTGGCCGGTGAGGAAGTTGCGGATCTTCTCCAGTTCGGCGATGCGGGTGCCCAATTCACCCACCGGGCGCCGGTCAAAGTAGTTAAGTGGCAGTCGCAGCAGGTGATCGATGACCTCTGCACCCAGCCTTAGGTCGATCCGATTGGTGGTATCGGTGAACAGGAACGTGCGCAGCGAGCCGATCACCCCCTCCATCAGGGTGACGACGACCAGCGCAATCCCAAGGATTTGCAATGTATCGAGGCTGCGTTGGGTAATCACCTTGTCGATGATCACCTGGATCAGCAAGGGATTGGCCAGGCTGAACAGCTGCACCACGAACGAGGCCAGCAGCACCTGCAGCAACATGCCGCGGTAGCGCTTCAGGGCCGGCCAGAACCAGCTGGGGCCAAAGTTCTCCTCCGGCGTGGTGATGCTGCGCTCCAGCAGCAGCACCTCCATCCCTTCCGGATAGCGCTCCGCCAGCTGCGCTGGGGTGAGCTCCAGCCAGCCTTCCGCCGGGGAGGCCAGCCGGATGCCCGCCCCATTGCTGGCGGTCACCACCGCAAAGCTGGCGTCCCAGGGGATCAGGCAGGGGGTGATCAGCCTGGTGGCCGCCGCCGCCGGCACCCGCGCCCCGGACACCAGGAGGCCGAGCATCGCCGCGATCTGGCCGCAGAGCTGCAGATCGATCGCTTGGCCGCGCCGCAGCTTGTCGCGCAGCACCTTCTCGATCGCATCGCGCCGATAGGGCAGCTCCAACATCCGGGCCAGCATCTGGAAGCAGGCCAGGGTTTCGTCCAATGGCCCCCGGGCCCGGATCAGCTGCAGGTCGCGGGCGCGGTCGCTTTGCCCCAGGTCGAGGCTGCTGGGCTGGGGGGGCTGGCCCGGGACCGGCAACCCCTCCACCTCCCCATCCACCCCGGCCAACACTTCGGGGTACACCGTGGGCACCCGTTCGCTCAGCCGCGGCAGGACCACCAGCCGCAGCGGCAGAGGAGGACGGGGCTGGGGCAGCGGCCGGCCAGCCGGCAGCACGCTGCCGAGGCTCAGCTCGGGCACGTTGGCACTGGCCAGCACCAGCTCCTCCTCAGCCCCGGCCGGTCGCTCCGCCAACGCCTCGGGGGTGACGACGCGGACCCCTGGGCGCAGTTCCTCGAGCTCCTGGCGCCAGGCGCCGGGATCGAAGCTTCTGGCGCTTTGGGCCGATTGGCGCAGGGTCATCAGCGCATGCAGCTCAGCCGTCCAGAGGTGTTGGGAGCACCAGCGGCGCAGCTGCGGTTCGCTTTGCACCAGCTCCAGCATCAGGGCGTCGGGGATCGCCGTCACCAGCAGGGGGCTGGCGGCGTTCACTTGTTCGCAGCTCTGGGCCCGCAGCAGCGACGCCAAGCCGATGATCGCGCCGCTCTGGAGGCGTTCCAGGGTGAAGGGCACGCCATCCCGTTCCGCCAAGAGGCGGGCCGTGCCGTCCAGCAGCACCAAGACCCGATCGCCGATTGCATCGGCGCTGCTGAGCAGCTGGCCCTCCCCATAACTCTGCAGCCGGGCCGCTTCGCGCAAACGCTGCCGCGAGGGCTCCGAAAGCCCGTCAAATGGGCTGAACGTAAACAGGTCGTCGATTGTCCGGGTGGTAGAGAGCATCATGGGTTGCCGTGCTGTTGAATCCGCAGCGCCACTTCCTCCTCCACCCAGGCGTCGAACAGTTCCCGCGCCATTCGATGCTGCATCTCCTCATCGAAACTGGCGGATCGCAGGGTTTCCAGCCGTACGACCAGCCACCAATTCTCGATGGCGAAGGGGGGGAGCAGCTGACCGGGGCGACTGGTGCGCAACCGTTGCGCCAGCTGGGGATGGGCCTGGGTGAGGGGCACCGGGCCGACCACGCCGCGGGTCGCCTGTTCCGGACCCTTGGCGTATTGGGCGGCCAGTTCGGCGAAATCCGCCTCCCCCTCGGAGATGCGCAGGTAAAGCTCCCGGGCTAGGGCGGCATCCTCCACCCGCAGCAGGCTGTAGATCACTTGGTCGAGCTGATTTTTGCGAGCCAGGAAGCGCTGCTCGGCCCGGTGCACGAAGTGCTCGCCGCAGTAGCGCTGAATCCGTAGGGGCAGTTCCGCCTGCCAGATCGCGTCCGCCTCCGTGATCGCCTGCACCCGCAGGAAGGCGGTCAAGGCTTCGGCGGAACGCAGATTGTGGTGGGCGCCCCAGGCCTGCTGGGCCCGCGTGCTGTCCTCGCTCGAGAGCTGGATGTCAGCCACCGCATCGGCGATCACCTGCTGGCGCAGCATGGGCAGCAGCAGCTGGAAACGGGCCAGTTGGCGCCACAGCGGCGTCGGGATGTCGATGGTGTGGGTCCGCTCGGCGGTGGGGCCGCTGGGCGGAGCAGAGGAGCCTGGCGTCAGCGTGGACTCCGCCGCGGGGCCGATGGGTGATGGAGTCACGGAGGAAAGCAGCGGTGTGAACCCCTGGAAGTGCCCCCATGCTGGCCGACATTGCTTGTCGTGCCATCCCCAAGCGTCACGGCTGCGAGGCTGACCACCCCAACGCCCCAGACCCCGAAATCCGGCCCGGTTCGCCCAGGCCCAGGGGCTGGCAGCTGACCAGGAACGCCGTGACCCGTTGGGGCCACTGCACCACCACCAGCAGCTGGCGCGGCCTGCGGCAAAAGCCCCGGCGCGAGAGATCGGCCAGCCGACTGAGGTCGTCGTGGCTGAGCAGAGGATGGCGGTCCTGCATGCGCTCCCAGGCCAGCACGAAGTCGTCCCCCTGCTGCATTTGGCAGCGCTCGCGGGCCTCCTCCAAGGGAACCCCCCGCTGCCGCAGGCGCACGAAGGCATCCAGCGCCTGGGGTAGATGGTCGATCCAGCGGCCCAGCTCTCCGACCGCGAGGGGCAGGGCCAGCAGGCCCGCGGGAGCCCTGAGCAGCAGCGCCGGCGCCTGGAGGTCCCAGCGGGGGCGATCCAGCAGGTCCGCGGCCGCGCGGGTGAGCGCGTGGCGATGCTGGGTCAGGAGTTGCTGATGCTGCAGCTGGAGCGGATCCATTGAGCCGGCGCCGTGGGAGGGGTCGTCCTTAACGGGGCGGCAACGGCCCATCGCGCAGGGCCGCGGCCATCACGAACCACCAGAGGCGCAGCTTGGCCCACAACCCGGTCCTGCCGGCCAGTTCGACGTAGCGCGCCCGGCCGCAATCGGTCTTGATCCAGCGGCGGATGGAGGGGGGAGGCATAAGGGCACTTTGGCGTGGACAAGCTGCCAGTGGCGCCAGGGGCGGCTTCAGCGGCTGCAGCGGCTGCGGCGAGGCAAGGCGGCTGGGGTGAGGTTGTTCCGCTGCAGGTCAGGAGGCGTCCCGCAGCAGTTGGTCGAGCCCGGCTTCATCGAGCACGGCCACCCCGAGGCTATGGGCCTTCTCCAACTTGGATCCCGGCTCGGCCCCAGCCAGCACGTAGCTGGTCTTGCGGCTTACGGCGCTGCTCACCCGACCTCCGGCCGCCTCGATCCGCTCCTGGGCCTGCTGGCGGCTGAGGGTGGGTAGGGTGCCGGTGAGCACAAAGGTGAGACCGGCCAGGGGCTGGTGGCCGGCAGCCGGCCCCCCGGCCTCCGCCTTGGCAGCCGTCAGGGTGACACCGAGAGCCGCCAACTCCTCCACGAGCTGGCGGTTGGCCGCCGTGCCAAACCATTGCCGCAACGACTCGGCGATCGTGCCGCCGATCCCGTGGATGGCGCTCACCGCCGCGGGCTCGGCCGCCGCCAGCGCCTCGGCGGAGGGGAAGGCCCTGGCCAGCGCCTTGGCGTTCACCGCCCCCACGTGATGGATGCCGAGGCCGTAGAGCACCCGATGCCAGGGCTGTTGGCGCGAGCTCGCCAGGGCCGTCACCAGATTGGTGGCGGAGGTCTCGCCCATCCGCTCCAGACTGGCCAGCAACGCCGCGTCGAGCCGGTAGAGATCGGCGATTGAGCGCACCAGGCCCCGCTCCACCAGCTGGCCGATCAACTTGCCGCCCAGGCCCTCGATATCCAGGGCGGCCTTGCTGCTCCAATGGCGCAGCGAGCCGCTCAAGATCGCCGGGCAGCCATTGTTCACACAGCGGGTGGCCGCCTCGCCCGCCTCCCGCACCAGCTCGGAGCCGCAGACCGGGCAGCTGGCGGGCAGCTCCAGCTTTTGGGCTTCGGCAGGCCGCAGCTCCGGCAGCACCCGCACCACTTCGGGGATGATCTCGCCCGCTTTGCGCACCACGATCGTGTCGCCGGCGTGCAGGTCGAGGGCCGCCAGCCGGTCAGCGTTGTGCAATGTGGCCCGGCTGACGCTGGTGCCGGCCAGGGCCACCGGCTCGAACAACGCCACCGGGGTGACGACCCCCGTGCGGCCCACCTGGGCTTCGATCCGCAGCAGCCGGCTCGGGGCTTCCTCAGGGGGGTATTTGAAGGCGATCGCCCAGCGCGGCGCCTTCTGGGTGAAGCCCGCATCGGCCTGGAGGCGCAGGTCATCGAGTTTCACCACCACGCCATCGGTGGCATAGGGCAGCCCGTGGCGCCGTTCCTGCCATTGGGCGATGAACGCCTCCACCGCCGCCAGATCCCCTAGCGGGGCGGCATGGGGGTTGACCCTGAAGCCCACCTGCCGCAGCCATTGCAGCACCTGCCATTGACTGCTGGGCGGTGGCGGATCGTCCGGGTCCGGCTGCCAGTCGTCGGGCAGGTGCAGGGTGTAAGCGAAGAAGTCGAGCCGGCGGGCCGCCACCACGCGCGGATCCAGCTGGCGCAGCGTGCCGGCGCAGGCGTTGCGGGGATTGGCGAAGCGCGGCTCGTCGCGCTCCTCCCGTTCGGCATTGATGGCGGCGAAGGTGGTGTCTGGGATCAGGGCCTCGCCGCGCACCTCCACCCAGGCGGGCGGCCGCCGCAGCTGCAATCGCAACGGCACGCTTTGGATCGTGCGCACGTTGGCGGTGATCTCCTCGCCGGTTTCGCCATCGCCGCGGGTGGCGGCCCGCACCAGCACGCCCTGTTCGTAGCTGAGGGCGAGGGCGTTGCCATCGATCTTCAGCTCGCCGACCAGGGGTAGGGCGGTGTCGGCCGGCCGGTCCAGTTCCCGCAGCAGGCGGCCGTACCAGGCCTCAAGCTCCGGGGCGGTGAAGGCGTTGTCGAGGCTGAGCAGGCCGATGCGATGCGGCACGCTGCGGAAGCCCTCCGCCGGGGCGCCGCCCACCCGCTGGGTTGGGCTGTCGGCGGCGATCAGTTCCGGCTGCTGGCGCTCGATCGCCTCGAGTTCGCGCAGCAGCTGGTCGTAAACCGCATCGGAAACGCTGGGGCTGTCGAGCACGTAGTACTCGTAGGCATAGCGGTTGAGCTGCTGGCGCAGCTGACCGGCCCGGGTTGCCAGGTCGCTGATCGGGTCTGCTCCAGCCCTGGATCCAGGGTCCGTTGGCGGCCCAAGGTTCGTGGGGGAGGAGGGTCTGGCCGGGCTCAGCGGCAGCTGGTCGACGCACGCCCGGTCATCGGGCCCAGGCTCTGCGGCGCAGCGGTCGACGGCGCGCGGTTCAGCTGAAGGCTCGTCGCCGGGCCGTTGCTCCAGGGGAACTGGCTCGGCGGCGCCCTCACCCCCAGGCCCTGGATCAGGGCGCAGGTCGTGGTTGGCCCATGGGTCGCCTGGCGGCCGGTCGCTGGACCGTTGCGCGCTGGGGTGCTGGTGGGCAGGCAGGTGTTCGGCCGCAGGTTGGCTTCCTGGGCGTTGCCGCCGCGGAGGCGACGCGGCGGCGCTGTCGTCGGGGGGGCGGCGGCTGCGGGTCAAGGCGGGGGTGGAACCGGGGTTTCGCTGGCGAGAGCCCTCAGGCGGCGGCCGTTTTCTGGATGCGATCAACGCGCCAGGTGTCGTCCACCTTCACGAAGGTGAAATCCAGCGGCAGCTCCTCCTTGCTCTCGGCTTTGAGCTTCACCGTGAGGATGATCTGCCCCTCCTGGAGCCGTGGCCGGCCCGATTTGAGGTTGTTGTACTTGTTCAGCTGCAGGCCCGCCAGGAAGCGAATGAACTGGGAGCGGTTCACATGGGAGCGGTAGTTCTTCGTAGTCAGCAGGTAGGCGCCGTCGATCTGGCCGCTGGCCACCTGGGTGAAGAACTGCTTGATCAGCGGGTTGATGCCGCGGGCGCTGAGCACCAACTTCACCGCGGTGATCGTCCAATACACCAAGAGGGCGCCGGCTGCCGCCAGTAGGGCCTTGCTTCCGAGGCTGCGGGCCAGTTCCCAATCCATCGTGGCGAGCGCTTGCGTCAAACGGGGCTGAGTCTGACCGATCGCCGCCTGCGGCTGGGGGGGTGGGCGCGGCCGGAAGGCGCTCCCCTTGGCAAGGGCGGCATGATGCCGGCCATGCCTGGCTTCCGGCCGTGACTCTGGAACCGTTGCTGCCCTTGTTCCATCGCCTCGACCGCCAACATTTCGAAGGCAGCCTTTGCCCTGACGGCCAGGCGCTGGTGTCCCTGCGCTGGAGCGATCGGCGCATGGTGCGCACCGCCGGCCTTTACCGCCACGGCCTCCGCCGCGATGGCAGTCGCCTTAGCGAGATCGTGCTGTCGCAACCACTGTTGCAGCCCCTGCCCCGGGCCGCCACCCTCAGCACCCTATGCCACGAAATGATCCACGCCTGG
Organism: Synechococcaceae cyanobacterium; assembly: GCA_046319055.1. GTDB lineage: Bacteria > Cyanobacteriota > Cyanobacteriia > PCC-6307 > Cyanobiaceae > Cyanobium. Next base: position 5,112 of record JBKCTK010000269.1, on the reverse strand, counting down.
ATCGATCGGGTGCTGGAGCGGCGCGAGGTGCACGGTCCCCTCTTCCGGGCGCGGATGGCCGCGATCAACGGGGGCCAGAGCGAGTTTCAGGTGAGCCTGCGCCACAGCTACCCCCTGCCCCCCGCCCGCCTGGCCTGGATCGCCTCCTGCCCCCGTTGCGGCTTGGCGGTGCCCTATCGCCAGCGCCGCCAGGGGCTGGCCTGCCGACCCTGCTGCCAGCGTTTTCATGGCGGTCGCTGGGATGCCAGCTGCCTGCTGGTGTTCGAGCGCCAGTGCGCCTAAGGCTCCGACCTGGTTGACTGTGCCGCAGCTGGACGCCGTGATGGCCACCTTTCTCTGGTCCCTGCAATGGGGTGGTGTGACCATCGCCCTGCTGGGTTTGGGCCGGGAGCGTTGGCTACGCCAACGGCGCCGGTGCTAATGCCGGTAAGGTATGGCGATGCAAGGCCGATCAGCCGACCCTCTTGAGCAGCGGTTCGACCGCTGGGTCAGCCGGGGTCGGGATTTTGTGGATGGGGTGGCAGGTGCGCGCCCCGGCAGCCGCGGTCTGGCTAGCGGCGGTGCGCGCGAGGGGGATGGGGAGCGGCGCGCCGGCTGGCGCCACGAGCTCGATGGCCTGGGTCGCTGGGTGGAAACCCGTCTCGACAGCCTGCTGGACGACGAGAGTGACTGGCGCGAACCCTGGCAGGAGGATGGGCGCAGCGGGGCCCCCAGCCAGACGTCCGATCGCGCTCCCCAGGCCCGGCAGGTTGCCGCCGCGCCACCTGCCGCGCAATCCGCCCCGGGCCGACGGGCCCTGGAGGCCATCTCCCGCCGCGGCCTGGGTTCGAACAGCGACGGAGCGCCGCCTCCGAGCTCCCGCCGCGCCGCCCAGCCCGATCCCGTCTCTTTGCCTCAGCCCAGAGCCGCGGCCCAGGTCCGGGAGGATCGGGATCCAGAGTCCTGGCCCGATGATGGCTTGTTCTCTGTGCCCCGCTGGAGCCGTCCGCTACCGCCAGGGCCTGGCCCGAATCTGACGACGGCGTCAGCGGAGTCCGCCCCGGCCCGCCCCGGCCGGGATCGCCAGCCGGCGGCCGATGGCGAAGCCCCATCGCGGCCCCTGCCCCGTTCCAGCCGCCGCCGCACGCTCTGACTACGGTGGAACGGTCGTTTGCACCGTTCAGGTGTCAGCAGCCATGAGCACGTTGGTGGTGGTCGGTTTCCCGACGGCGAAGGAAGCCGAAGAGGTGCGGCAGGAGTTGGCGGCGGTCCAGCGCGAGCAGCTGATTTCTCTGGAGGACGCCGTGGTGGTGGAGCGCGACGCGGAGAACCGCGTGCATCTGCGCCAGGCGGTGAATCTGACCGCTGCCGGCGCGGTCGGAGGCGGTTTCTGGGGCACCCTGGTGGGGTTGCTGTTCCTCAATCCCCTGCTGGGAGCGGCGGTGGGTGCCGGGATCGGGGCCGCTTCAGGCTCCCTATCCGACATCGGCATCGATGACGGTTTCCTGCGCGAGCTGGGCGACACCCTGCCCAGCGGCAGCGCCGCCCTGTGCGTGCTGCTGCGGGATGCCGCGCCCGATCGGGTGATCGAGCGCCTGCGGTCCCATGCGCCGAACGCGCGGTTGCTGCGCACCAACCTCAGTCACACGGACGAGGAGAACCTGCGTCAACTGCTGGAGAAGGCGAGCAAAGAGGCCGAGGCCCTGCGCCTCGCCTGACCGGCCGCACCTGGAAGCTGGAGCCCCGCTGGCGCAAGGCCTGGTTGACGGGGCTGACCAGTTCGCTCGGGATCTCCCCGGCCATCTCCTCAGCGGACATGGCGATCGAGGGGGATCCCTGCTGCAGGGCCTGCAGCAGATCGGCCCAGAGCCCCACCAGCCGCGACTGTTTCAGGGGCTCTAGTCCCTGGGCCTCAAGGAAGGGGGCCACGTGGTGGCGATGCCAGAGGGCCTGGTGGTGGTGGCCCGCCTGCTGGCAGAGGGCGAGTCCGCCCTGGAGGGCTTCCGGACTGGGCTCGCCGCTGCTCAGCCGCAGCCCGCAGGCGCGCAACAGCTTGCCGATCAGCACCGCCGACACGCCGTAGTGGCGTCCGAGATCGGTGAGGCTCTGCCACTCCGGGCCGTTCGGGCTGTCGCCGCTCGGCAACTCCTGGGCCGGGCCGCGGCTGCTGGGGCGCTCGCGCGGGGGGGGCGAGGAGCGGGGAGCGAGTTGGTGACGGGTGGCCATGGGTTCGATCCGTTGTGACCGAATGCTGGTCAGGCCCTGACTGGTGTCAATCCGTCAAGGGGAAACCGCCACGTGGCGTTACCGAATTGTTAAAACTTAATATTGTTGTGGCGGCGCCTGGATGTCGGCGTGCGGCTCCCCCAGCCAGCGTTGCAGCGCCGGTGAGAACACCTCCCGAATCACCGTGAGCTCTCGCCCCGCCCGGAAGAAGCGGTAGTGACGACTCCAAAAAGGGCCTGGATGGCCAAAGCGTTCCCGCAGCCATTCGGCATCCACCTGCCCCAGACCAACCACCTCCCGGAACAGCTCGGCCCGCCCCGACGTCAGGCTGGTCCAGATCGGCTGACGGCGATCGCGCAGATGGATCTCCGCCTGTTGCTGGTTCCACCAGCTTTCGGCCCAGGCCAGGGTCTCGCCGTGGCACACCAACCACACCTGACGGCGCAGCAGAGGGGGTTGCAGCTCGCGCACCTCATCTGGATCGCTCGGCTGTGGTAAAGGCTGGGGAGCCATGGCGATCACCTCCACCGTCACCGGATGGCCGCTCAGCAACTGCAGATGGCGGGTGGGTCCGCCATCGCCGAGCAACATCAGCTTCCAGGCACCGCTCAGTTGGCGACCGGCCGTGGCCGCCAGCACATCGGGCAGCGGCGCTTGCCATAAGGCCCGCGGTGAAGGGAACAGCCCGGCGGAGTCGACGCTGGGGATCGGGCCATGGGAGGAGAGATCGGCATCGCGGGCGCCAGCGGCAGGCATCGGGTCAGGGGGAGGTGGTAAGGCTGATGCGGCGCACCTCTCCATTGCGCTCGATCACAGCCGAATCACCATCAGCCGCCTGCAATCTCCAGCCCGAGGAGCCAATGTTTTCGCCCACGCCCACGTTGGCTGAAGTGCCGCCCACCTGAAAAATGGCAGAGCCTTGGCGTCCCTGGGCGGCCACGAGACCCACCAGCTGCGGAGCCGGTCCGGAAGCCCCACCGCTGGCAGCCCTGCCCTCGCGGCTGGCTGCGGGGGCTGCCGCGCTGAGCCGAGAACTCACCGGCACCCTCAACACCGGCGCTTGATCAGCGGAGCCCTGGGGCAGGCTGCCCAGTTGCTGCATCCAAGGTTCGTCCGGCGGTGGCGGCGGTAGATCGGAGCCCGGGGGGGTGCCAGCCAGCGTCGCAGCGGTGACCTGCGGTGGCGTCAACACCGGTTGGTAGGCGGAGCTGGCCGGTCCCAAGCTGCGCAAGCGCTCCACCAGCAGCAGGTTGCGCTCCTCGCGCAGGTTCTCTTGAACCTTCCAGGTGTGATTGAGGAACAGCACCGAGCAGAGGGCGGCCACCAGGGAGAGGCCCGCGAGGCCGGCCACCAGCAGCACCTCCCGGTCCTGGGCCATGAAGGCGCTAAACCGCGTCAGCAGCGGGGCACGACGCGTGGTCGTGGGATTGCCTCGGCTGCTGGGCCGGGTCGAGGGGCTTCGCGGCACGGTGGAGGTGCTGCGCAAGGGCCTAGTCCGCGGCGCCGGAGCCTGGCGGCCATGGGGCGGCGGAGCGGTGGAGATGTCCTTGGGCTCGAGATCGATGATCTGCTCCGGATCAAAGATCCGATTCATCATCTGCTCGGCCTTGAGGTCCCAATAGGCTCGGGATGAGGGAATGCCGCGTAGGGGTTTCATCCGCTACCGAGTAATCAGGTGGGCGAATCGTAACGCCACTGGCCTGCTGACGCCGCTGCAGCTCCAGCCAGAGCAGCAGGGCGGTCACGTCGGCGGGGCTGACCCCTGGCACCCGACCGGCCTGTCCAAGGGTGAGGGGCCGCACCTGGCTCAGCTTTTCCCGGGCCTCCGCCGAGAGGGTGGTCAGCGCCTGATAGTCGATGGCGTCGGGCAAGCGGCGTCCGTCCTGACGTTTCACCTGGGCGATCTGTTGCTCCTGACGCTGTAGATAGCCGCTGTATTTGATGTCGATCTCGGCGCCCTCCAGCACGTCCGCAGGCACATCGGGGCTGATCAGGCCGTGGCGCACCAGATCGTCGGCATGGCAGCCGGGGCGACGCAGCAGATCCGCCAGGGTGATCGCCTCGCGGATGGCGGCGCCACTGGCGTCGGCGAGGGCGGCGGCAGCGGGATCGCGGGCCCGCAACCTGACGGTTTCCAGGCGGCGGGTCTCCGCGGCAATGGCCTGCTGCTTCGCCTCGAAGATCCGCCAGCGGCGGGCGTCGATCAGGCCCAGCGCATGGCCCAACGGTGTCAACCGCCGGTCGGCGTTGTCGCCGCGCAGCACCAGGCGGTATTCACTGCGGCTGGTGAGCACGCGGTAGGGCTCGCGCAGATCGCGACTCACCAGGTCGTCGATCAGGGTGCCGATGTAGCTGCCCTCCCGCGGAAACAGCACCGCCTCCTGTTGGCGGAGGTGGCGGGCGGCGTTCAAGCCCGCCACCAGCCCCTGGGCGGCCGCCTCCTCGTAGCCGGTGGTGCCGTTGAGTTGGCCGGCGCAAAACAGCCCCGCCAGCCGCTTGGTCTCCAGGGTCGGCTTGAGTTGGGTGGCGGGAACGTAGTCGTATTCCACTGCGTAAGCGGGCCGCAGCATCACGCAGCGCTCAAGCCCGGGCAGTGTGCGCAGCAGCTCCAGCTGCAACGGCTCCGGCAAACCCGTGGAGAAGCCTTGAATGTAGAGCTCGGGGGTGTCGCGGCCCTCGGGCTCCAGGAAGATCTGATGACTGTCCTTGTCGGCGAAGCGAACGATCTTGTCCTCGATCGAGGGGCAGTAGCGGGGGCCCTTGCTGTCGATCACGCCGCCGTAGATGGGGGTGAGATGCAGGTTGTCTTGAATCAGCCGATGGGTCGCGGCGGTGGTGCGGGTGATGTGGCAGGCCATTTGCTCACCGCTCTGCCAAGCCGCTGGATCAAAGGAAAAGAAGCGATCG
>JBKCTK010000268.1:0-30339 GCA_046319055.1 Synechococcaceae cyanobacterium | reverse complement strand
GGGCCGGAGCTGTGGGCACCAGCAGCAGCCAAAAGGCAAGTGTCAGGCAAAACAGGCGTCTCAGCATGGGCCCAGGCTGTCGAGGATGGCGGCGGCGGCCCGCTGGGTGACGCCGGGTTCACCGAGCCGCTGGCGCAAGCGCCCATAGCCTTCGAGGATCCGTCGCCGCTGCTCGCCGTCCCGCTCCAGCAGCGGTTCGATGGCGGCGGAAACAGCCTCCGCGGTCAGCTGGAGAACCCTTCCTACCGGCAGGTCTCGGGCGGCAGCACCGGTCATCAAGAGAGCGTGCTGGTGCGCTTCGACGACAGCCGCGTCAACTACGCGGCCCTGTTGCGGGCCTACTGGCGCAACATCGACCCGTTCAATGGCGCCGGCCAGTTCTGCGATCGCGGCGACTCCTATCGGGCGGTGATCTTCAGCGATGGTCCTGCCCAGGCCAATGAAGCCCGACGCAGCCTCCAGGCCGCGGCCCGGGAGCTGGGCAAACCAGCGGGCGACCTCAAGGTCGGCATCCAGCCATTGCAACGGTTCTGGCCCGCCGAGGAGTACCACCAGAACTATGCCGACCGCAATCCGCTGCGTTACGGCTATTACCGCTGGTCCTGCGGCCGCGACCAACGCCTCGATGCCGTCTGGGGGGAGCGGGCGCGGAAGGGTGTGGCCTGGCTGCAACCTCGGCGCAGCGACAAGCCACGAGCGAGTCTTGCGCTCCCAGGGCGTCCTCCCAGATCCAGCTGAGGCGCTCCTGATCAGCGGCAGGGCCCGCAGGCCTGGCACCGGCCGCCTCGATCTGTGCAAATCCTTAAGAACGCGGTGGCCGACGTTTGCGGATCGACAGGCCAGGAACGGGCTTCCCACCTGTTCACCCCGGAAAAACGGACCTAGCGTGATCAGGCGCCGAACATCCGGTCTGTATGTATCTGCTGACCATCCGGGACGGTCTCAAGACCCGTCACATCGGTCCTTACGCCAGCCCCAAGCAGGCGGCCGACCAACTGGATGCCCTGTTGGCCCGCTGCGGAGACAAGGCTCGCTGGCAGATCCATGCGCTGGAATCCCCATCGCTCGCGCTCGAGGCGGAGGTCCTGCGCGAGGCGGCCTCCCACCCCGCCGTGGCCGCCTGAGGGGGCCGCTGCGGTCAGCGACCCGACTCCAACTCGCGGCCCGGATACCCCCGCAACAGGCCGCTTTCGATCATCAGGCCCACACCCGCGTTGATCAGGATCAGCCCCAAGGTGCCGAGCCAAAACCAGGGCCCCTGCTCCTGGCCCTTGCGGATCACCGCTTCCCCGAACAAACACAGCCCCGCGGGCAACAACAGCACACCCAGCTGGGCTTTCACGTACCAGCGGATCTTGCGAACGGCCATGGGGGAGGGCGGCTTCAGCCACGCTAAGGGCTGGGGCCGCCCGGTTCAGGCCGGGGCGCCGAAGCCGACCCAGTTGACGAGGGTCCGCACGCCAAAGCCTGTGGCACCAGCCGGGTCGGGGCCGCGGTCCTTATCCGTCCAGACCGTACCGGCGATGTCGAGATGGGCCCAGGGCAAATCCTCCGGCACGAACTCTCGCAAGAAGAGGGCAGCCGTGATCGAACCGGCTGGCCGAGGGCCGGTGTTCTTGAAATCCGCCAGGGTGCTCTTCAGACCCTCCTTGTACGAGCGCCGCAACGGCATGCGCCAAAGCGCTTCGCCACTGGCGACAGCCGAAGACAACAGGCCATCGGCCAACACATCGCTGTTGGTCCACAATCCCGCGATCTCCTCACCGAGAGCCACCACGCAGGCCCCGGTCAGGGTGGCCAAATCCACCACCGCATCCAGCTCAAGCCGGCTGGCGTAAACAAGGGCATCGGCCAAAGTCAGCCGACCCTCGGCATCGGTGTTGTTGATCTCGATCGTGCGACCGTTTGAGGCGGTAAGAATGTCGCCGGGGTGGATCGCGTTGCCGCTAATCATGTTTTCACAACTCGCCACGATGGCGTGCACTTCCACAGCCTCCGGGCGCAGCTCAGCAATGCTGCGCATCGCCCCGAGCACCGCTGCCGCACCACCCATGTCGTATTTCATCATTTCAATCATCGAACCAGCGGTCTTGAGGTTGTAACCGCCGGAATCGAAGGTGAGCCCTTTACCCACCAACCCGACACGCCGCTGCGCCCCAGCTTCGGGACGGTAGGTGAGATGAATAAATTTGGGGGGAAGATCGGAACCCTGGGCAACCCCGAGATAGGCCCCCATGCCGAGGGCTTCGCAATCGGCGCGCTCCAGCACGGTCAACTCAAGGCCAAAGTCGCGGGCCAAGGCGGCGGCGGTGTCGGCCAAACCCGCCGGCGTGGCGACGTTCGGCGGCGCCGCCACCAGCTCGCGGGCCAGCTCCACGCCACTGCAGATGGCCCCAACCGAATCAAGCCCCTTACTGGCGGCTTCCGGCAGGCCCAGCAACGCCACCTCCTCCGGCAGGCTGCGGGGCTCCACCTCACTCTTGAAGCGCTGGTCCTTGTAAAGCGACAGGCGGGTGGCCTCCGCCATGGCGGAGGCGGCCGCCACCGGCTCCAGGCCCTCCACCGGCATCCAAAGCCCCAGTTGACGGCCGCCGACCCGGCAGGTCTGGCGGGCGGCGGTGGCGCAGGCCGGGCGCAATTCCGTGAGATGGAACGCCGCGGGATCGCCAAGGCCCACCAGGATCAGCAGCGCTGGGGTAGCCCCTAATCGCTCAATGCAGGCGCATTCGCCGGGCTTGCCCTTGAACTGGCGTTGCTCTAGATGACGCTCCAGATCAGGGCCAAACAGCTCTGCCAGCTGGACTCTGGAGGGATGGTGCGGATCGGCAAACAGGCCAATGGCCAAGGCATCGCCACTCCACGCCTCCAGCACGGAATCCGAGGTGGCCAGACAGCGGAACCGCATCGCAACAATTAAATCAAAGATTGATCGTAGCCAGCATCCGCCGCCGCCCCGCTCCAGAGGGGGGATGGCGTGCCCGACGCCTGGCTCTGGCACCCTCCTGCCCGCGCCCGGATGCGGGGGGAGGCCAAGCGGCAGAAACCTGGGCCGGGTGGGCCTGCCCGATCGGCGCGCGCCCCAGCGGGCCGCGCTGCCGCCCTGGGGCTGGGGGTCGCCTCAGGCGGACTCCGCGCCGAAGGGCGTGGCCCAGCGATGGCGGGCTTCCTTGTTGAAGGGAGGCAGCCAGCGGCGGATCAGGGCCTGTTCCAGGGCGCGACGGGGCCGCACCGCCACCGGCACATCACAGCAAAAGCGGATGCTCAGCCGAGCGGGCAGATCTGCCCGCTGCAGCGCCTCGCCATAGGCGGCCAGATAGGCCTTGCAGTCGTGGTCTCCCTTCCAGCGCCGATCCGCCCGTCCGGTTTCGCCCACGTACAGCAGCAGAGGCGGGGCGGGATCCGCGGGCCGATCCATCACCAGATAGAGCGCCGCTCCGAGATGGGGCGCGCTGGGCCAGCGCCAAAATCCCAAGCTCTGGGCCTGGAGCGCCAGCGGATCGAGGCGTTCCGCCCAGGCGCGGGGATCCTCCCAGCCCAGGCGAGCGGCATGCCCTGGGGAAGCCGCTCCGGGCAGGCCAAACAGGCTGCCCTGCGGATCAACGACAGCATCGCCATCGCTACTCGCCCCCTCGCCACTCGCCAGGCGGTGGAACAGCGGGCCCTGGTGCGAGGCCAGGCGCTCCTGCCAGCTCAGCAACTGATGCCGCAGCAGGGGCAACGCCCGCGGCACCAGCGCCTCTCCCGTCTGCCAAGCGGCAGCCGAATCGAACAGTTCGCCCTGGCGCACCATGATGCGTTAACGCCCAACGCGCCGCTTCGGCGCTGGCGGCAACGAAGGGCTGGCGAGTCCGGGCTGAAAGCTGAGCCGGCCGATCCAGGCTTCCAACGTGGCCTCCGGCAGCTTGAGGCGCTGGCGCAGATCCGCCAGGCCGCTGAAGGGCCGCAGCGACCGTTCCCGGATGAGCATCCGACAGCAGGCCTCGGACAGGCCGAGCTGGCGATGCAACAGCTGGTCGCTGGCCTGATTGATCCGCAGCGGCGGCGGCGCCGGGGGATAGGGGGGCTCGGCGTACCAGCGGAAGACCAGCACAGGCAGCCAGGCAGCGATCTGGGCTTCCGCCAGGCCCAGCAGCCTCTGCAGATCCTCCGCCCCACAGAGCTGCACACCTTCCGCCTGGGAACGCAGGAGCAGGTCGGCGTGGTCGAGGCCGCATCCGGGCAACCGCAGCCAATCGCCCGCCGCGGCGCGGTTCACATCAAGGCTCCAGCCCAGGGCGGCCGCATGGCGCACCTCCTCGGCGTTGCGCAAGCGCAGGCCTGGATTGCACTTCAACTTCAATGCAAGCAGATCCCGCTCCACCTGCTCGGCATGCTCACCTTCGGCATGGTCACCGAAGCCGAGGGCATCGAGATCCTTGGCGGCTCTGGAGCGCTCCATCGGGACGGGGGCGGCGCCGGGAAGCTGGCCGGTGGCGATCAGCAGCCGTCGGGCTAGAGGGTCCAGCCAGTGCCGCTGTGCCATCAGGGCTCGCCTGGAAACAGGCCGAAGTTAGCGGTCAGTGGCGGCATCTTGATAGTCGACGAGACCGAGGTGGACGGCCCGCAACGCGGCATGCAGCCGATCCCGGGCCTGCAGCTTGGCCAAGAGGTTGCGCACATGGGTCCGCACGGTTTCTTCCGAGAGGATCAGCTCCCGGGCAATGGCGCTATTGCTGCGGCCACCGCCCTGCACCAGCAACCGCAACACCTGCCGCTCCCGGTTGCTGAGCGGCACAGGCAGCCTGGAGCGCCCATAGCGCCCGAGATCTCCCCGTCGATAAACCCGGCCGCTGCAGACGCTGCGCAGCGCCGTCAGTTCCTGCCCCTGGCCGATCTCCGAATCGAGCAGGATCCCTTCACATCCAGCATCGATGGCCTCCTGGATCTTCCAAAGCCGGTGCTCCTGCTCCACCAGTAGCAGCGTGCGGCACTGGGGGAGCAACTGCCGCACGCTCACCGCCAGGGCGATGCCGCAGCCCTGCTCCAACCGGTCGCTCACCACGAGCAGGTCGGGTTCGAGAGCCTCCACGCGAGCCAAGCCCTCGGCCTCGGTGGAGACCGCCGCCAAAATCCGCTCCGGCTGGCGGATCGCCGCGCTGGTGAGGAACAACAAGGCACGGCTGCCCAAGCACAGCACCAAACGGCTGGAGCCCAGCAGGCTCTCGGCCAGCAGGGCGTTCTGGCGCAGCTCAGCCAGATGGGGGGTGAAGTCCATGGAGCTCCCCGCCGAACCGAGCGGGAGACGATGTGATATGGAGTGTGCGCAGGATGAGAGCCGTTGGGACCAACGATGCGTGGATCCGCACCAACAGCCCCTGACGGCCCCGCTCAGAATGATTCCGAGCAACAGCAGCCCGTCGTGGCCATGGCCTTCTTCGACTCCGAGATCGTCCAGGACGAAGCGAAGCGTCTGTTTGGCGACTACCAGCAGTTGATGCAGCTGGGGGGGGAGTACGGCAAGTTCGATCGGCAGGGCAAGAAGCTCTACATCGAGCGCATGGAAGAGATGATGGAGCGCTATCGCGTTTTCATGAAGCGCTTCGAGCTGTCGGACGACTTTCAGGCCAAGCTCACGGTGGAGCAGCTGCGCACCCAGCTCGGCCAGTTCGGCCTGACGCCGGAACGGATGTTTGAACAGATGCACCACACCCTCGCCCGCATGAAGAACGAGCTGGATCAGAGCCGCTAAAGCGGGCCAGCGCTGCCGAGATGCCCAACCACCGACCTGCGGGGGCGATGCAGGGCCCGCGGGGAGCGGCGACCCTGGCGCACGGCGGCGGCCGGCGGACCAACCCGCCGGACTGGCCCATCGGCATCCTCCACAGCCCCAGTCCAATGCCGCTGCTTACAGTGCCGGCCGCAGCGAACGCGCCCGCGGCGGCGGATCGGGAGAACCATGACACCGGCAAGCGTCAACAGCCAGGAGCAGGGGTTGCCGCCATGGATCCAGCGCGGGCTGGCGGATCTGTTTCCGGCGGGCGGCGGCCCCCCCGATCCCGATCAGCAGCTGGCGGCGCGGCTCGGGGAGGCTGGGCGCCATGGCCGGCCGTTGCGGGTGAAGCTGGGCATCGACCCCACCGGCTCCGACATCCACCTGGGCCACTCGATCCTGTTCCGCAAGCTGCGGGCGTTTCAGGATGCGGGCCACACCGCCGTGCTGATCCTGGGCGACTTCACGGCCCGGATCGGCGATCCCACCGGCAAGAGCGCCACCCGGGTGCAGCTCAGCGCCGCAGCCGTGGAAGCCCACGCCGAAACCTATCTGCTGCAGCTGGGGCTCGGCCAGCCGCGCGAACGGGCCCTGCTCGATTTCGAGACCCCCGGACGGCTGGAGGTGCGTCGCAACAGCGAATGGCTGGCGGGCTTGGATCTGCCCAAGGTGATCGAGCTGATGGCCACGGGCACCGTGGGCCAGATGCTCGCCAAGGACGACTTCTCCAAGCGCTACGGCTCCGGCACCCCCATCTCGCTGCATGAGTTCCTCTATCCGCTGTTGCAGGGCTACGACTCGGTGGCGATCGAATCGGACGTGGAGCTGGGCGGGACGGATCAGAAGTTCAACATCGCCATGGGCCGGGATCTGCAGCGTCACTTCGGCCAGCGCCCCCAGTTCGGCCTACTGCTGCCAATCCTGCCGGGCCTCGATGGGGTCCAAAAGATGAGCAAGAGCCTCGGCAATACCGTGGGCCTGCGGGAGGATCCGCTCTCGATGTATTCGAAACTGGAGAAAGTGCCCGATGGGCTGGTGAACGACTACCTCACCCTGCTCACCGACCTCGATCTAGCAACCCTGCCCAGCGACGCCCGCGCCCGCCAAAAAGCGATGGCCCTGGAAATCACCTGCCAACGCCACGGCGAGGCGGCGGCCCGCCAGGCCCAGGCCGATGCGGCGCGGCTCGTGGCCGGTGCCTCTGGCCAAGCCGCCGCCGCGGCGGACGTGCCCGAGGCCTCCCTGGCAGGGGTGAATTTCCCTGCCAAGGCCTTTTATCTCATCGGGCGCATAGGGATTGGGGTTACCAGCAGTGAGGCCAAGCGCAGAATTCAAAGCGGCAGCGTTAGGTTTGATGGTGAAAAACTGCTCGATCCCGACCAGATCTTTGCCAGCCCTGACGAGCTTGAAGGCAAGGTGCTGAGGCTGGGGGACAAGATCTTCCGCCGTCTCGTGAGGGAATGATCCGAGCCAGGCTCCTGGCTTGCTGATCCAGGGCGACGACCGCTGTTTCGCTCCCATTCGTCGCCTCACCAATCCCTGCGCGACGGCTAGCCCCAAGCTCAGTGGGCGGCCTGCGGGGGAAACAGCATTCGCTGGGCGGTCGAGGGATCGAAGCCATAGAACTCCAGCACCGCCACGGTTTGGCCGGCCCGGCGCAGCGGCACCTGGCCGAGGGGCGTGAGCGGTCGGATGCGCCAGGGCTGCTCGGGGATCGGCAGCTGTAGGGTGGCCAACGGCATGTAGTCGCCCACGACGGCGAACAGCACACCGCGGCGGGCCTTGGGATCGAGGCTGGTGCGCCAGTCGTCGAAGCCGCGGCAGTCGCCGGTGTAGCAGCTGTACTGAGCCCGGCTGTAGCCCTTGAGGGCCAGGGCCAAGAAACCGGGCAGCTCGTAGCGATTCGAGCCGATCACCTGGGCTTCCCGCAAGGCCCGCCAGATGCGCGGCTGGGCCATTAAGGCCTGGCGCAGCTCGGCGGGCGGCAGCAGCTGACCAGAGGTGTCCACGGCGGCCGGGATCCACGCCCGGGCGAGGCCCCAGCGCACATGGGCCGCCGCCAACAAGCTGAGCAGCGGCACGGCGATGAGGGTGAACAGGGCGAGACCCCGCAGCCACAACCGCCGCCAGACATTGGGCTGGGCCAGCCAGGCAGCCGCGAGCGGCAGCAGCAGCCACCAGGCGGGTACCAGCCAGCTGGCCAGCACCTGCATCCGCCCGGCCAGCAGGAGGAAGACCAGCAGCTGCGGCACGGCCAAGGCACGCAACAGGTTTGCCGGGGCCGCAGGGCCCGGGGTGCGGCGCAGCAGGCCCACCAGCAGCAACACGCCGATGGTGGGGAAGAGCAGTCCCAGCTGGCTGAGCAGAAACAGCGGTGGCCCCGACCCGTGGAAGCCTGGAGCGCTCGCGGTGCGGCCGGCCTGAAAGGCGAAGGAACGCCAGCCGTGCAGCCCATTCCAAAGCCACAGAGGCCAGGAAAGCATCAGCCAGCCGAGCGCGATCAGGGCGGTGTCCCGCCAGCGCAGCTGGCGGCGGCGCCAGGAGTCGACCAGACGCAACACCACCAGCGTCAGAATCAGCAGCAGGCCCTGGTACTTGCAGAGGCTCAGCAAGCCGAGGATGCCGCCAAAGCGCAGCGACTGCCAAGGGCTGCGAAGGGCGTGCAACGGATGACGCGCCAACCACCACAGCAGCAGGCTGAGCACCAACAGCAGCGGGCTATCGGGCAGCAGCAACAAGCCGCCGCAGACAAACAACAAAGGAGCCAGGCTGCCCAGGGTGCAGGCCAGCAGAGCGGCGCGGCGGCCGAACCAAAGCCGGGTGGCTTCGCTCAGCAACCACAAGGCGCCGGTGTAGCTCAACAGGCTGGGCAGCCGCAGGGCGAGCACCGGCTGGGCGTTGAACAGGGGGCCGATCTGCTGGCCCGCCGCCGCCCACAAGGCGACGGCGAGGGGATGGTCGAAGTAGCTGAGGGCCGGGTGGCGTCCGTAAAACAGGTAATAGCTTTCGTCGTAGCCGGGCGGCAGGATCACCGCCAGAAGCACCCGCATGGCCAGGCCTAAGCCCAGGCACAGGGCGATCAGGCGGGGATAGGAGGCGCTAAATCGAGGGGCTGGAGGCGAAACAGAGATCACACGCGCAACGCGTCCAGCACGGAACGATCTTCGAGGGTGGAGGTGTCGCCGCTCACCTCCTCGCCGGCGGCGAGGGAGCGCAGGATCCGGCGCATGATCTTGCCACTCCGCGTCTTGGGCAGGGCGTCGCTGAACTTGATCACATCAGGCCGGGCAATCGGACCAATCTCCTTGCCCACATGGATCCGCAGGTCCGCCTCCAGCCCCCCATCACCCACACGGCCAGCCTCCAGGGTGACGAAGGCAACGATGCCTTCGCCCTTGAGCTCATCGGGGCGTCCGACCACCGCGGCCTCAGCGACGGCCGGATGGCTCACCAAGGCACTTTCGATTTCCATCGTGCCGAGGCGGTGACCGCTGACATTGATCACATCATCGACACGACCCATCACCCAGAAATAGCCGTCGGCGTCGCGGCGGGCGCCATCGCCGGCGAAATACACCCAGGAGCCATCCGCCGGACGGATCTCCTCCCAGTAGCTGCGCCGAAAGCGCTCGGGGTCGCCATGCACGGTTCGCATCATGCCAGGCCAGGGGCGACGGATCGTGAGGTAGCCGCCCTGATCGGCCGCCTGGGAGTTGCCAGCGTGATCAAGAATGTCCGCCTGGATGCCGGGCAAGGGAAGGGTGCAAGAGCCGGGCTTGGTGGGGGTGGCGCCGGGCAAGGGGCTGATCATCACCCCACCGGTTTCGGTCTGCCACCAGGTGTCCACCACCGGGCAACGGTTACCGCCAATCACATCGCGGTACCACATCCAGGCTTCGGGGTTGATCGGCTCACCCACGGTGCCCAGGATGCGCAGCGAGCTCATGTCGTAGTGATCGGGCACCTCGCGTCCACTCTTCATGAAGGCCCGAATCGCCGTGGGGGCGGTGTAGAAGATGGTGCAACGGTGCTTCTGGATCACCTCCCAAAAGGCGCCTGGATTGGAGGGCCGTGGCGCGCCTTCGTACATCACCGTGGTGGCGCCATTGGACAGGGGCCCATACACGATGTAGCTATGTCCGGTGATCCAGCCCACGTCGGCGGTGCACCAGTGGATGTCGTCATCACGGATGTCGAAGATCCACTGGAAGGTGAGATGGGCCCAAAGGTTGTAGCCGGCGGTGGTGTGCACCACCCCCTTGGGCTTGCCGGTGGAACCGGAGGTGTAAAGCACGAACAACCGGTCTTCGCTGGCCATCGGCTCGGCGGGGCAATCGGTGCTCTGGGCCTCCACCAGCTCATGCCACCAGACATCACGTCCCGACCGCATTGGCGCCTCGCCGGCGGCGCCGTCTAGACGGCGCACCACCAGGGTGTGACGCACGCTGGGGGCGCCACCGTTGGCCTCCAGGGCCTCATCCACGGCCGGCTGGAGCGGCACGGGCTTGTCTTTGCGGAAGCCACCATCGGCGGTGATCACCAACTTGGCTTCACCGTCGATCAGGCGATCGCGCAGGGCATCGGCGGAGAAGCCGCCAAAGACCACCGAGTGGGGGGCGCCGATGCGGGCGCAGGCCAGCATGGCGATCGCGGCCTCCGGCACCATTGGCATGTAGAGGGCCACCAGGTCGCCTTTGCCGATGCCGAGGGCCTTCAGAGCGTTGGCGGCCTTGCATACCTCCGCATGCAGCTGCCGATAGCTGAAGCGTCGGCAGTCGCAGGGTTCCCCCTCCCAGATCAGAGCTGTCTTGTCAGCCCCGGGCCCGGCGAGATGGCGATCGAGGCAGTTGAAGCTGATGTTGGTGGTACCGCCTTCGAACCAGCGGGCAAACGGAGGCTGGCTCCAATCGAGCACCGTATGGAAGGGCTCGAACCAATGCAACTCCTGACGGGCCAGCTCGCCCCAGAAGCCATCGGGATCGGTGTCGGCCTTGGCCACGAGGGCTTGATAGGCCTGCATCGACGGGATCCTGGCCTCGGCCGAGAGGTCTGGGGGGGGAGCAAAGCTGCGCCCCTCCTGGAGCACCGATTCGATGGTGGCGCCGCCGGCGCTACTGGCCGTTGCGACGGGCACGGAACCGGGTACCTGGGTCATGGGAGCGCAGGCCTGAAGCCGAGGATTCCACGCGAGGGTAGGCAAGGGCCGTGGAGCGGAGCCCTCCGGGTTACGAACTGCAGTAGCCGGCAGCACCACAAGGCCAACGCGTCCCGCTCCAGGCGGGCACCAGCCGCAGTCTCACCCCAAAGGCGTTCGGCGCGGCAGGGGGCCGATCGGGGCCGCGCCAGTCCCCCGGCAAGCGCACGGGCCGGACCAGTGCCACGCCGATCGGGACGCGAGGGGGAACCGGCCCAGCGACGAGGAAAGATGAGATAATTGGCGCAACAACGAGCCGCCTACATCCAGTGTCTAGGATTCAAGATTGGCGCAATCTTTCGGCAGGCGCGAATCCATGTTCCTTTCTTGTTACAAACCCGGAGGATCACGTGGAGATCACGCCATGATTTCTCCAGTGCCGAGCTCCATCCCATGCAAGCAACCATCACCGACTGGATTTCGCGTGAACTGGATGGCAAGCCCTCGGCCTTTCGCACTCCGCGCCGCATCACCATCACGATCCCTAACGGTGTCTACGATGCGCTCGTGAACCGCAGCACTGAAGAGGGTCGCTCCCTGAGCAACTTAGCGGCCTTCCTGATTGAGAAGAACCTTGATGAGGCCACCCGAGCCTGAGTCCTCAAGCGTTCAGATCGGCACCATGCCGCCCGTTCCAGGGGAGCCCTGAATCACCCGTCTGGCACAGCCAAAAGGATTCCAAAAGCCAACCCAGGTGATCTGGTTGGCTTGGCCGCACACCGGGTGATCCAGAGCTTGCCAAGACACCACCAGGCCGCCTGCGTCCATGATGATGTGGCGCTTCGTTCGGTGTCTGATTAGCCGTCTTAATTTCTACCTTGATGATCAACACCGGCGGGAATCCCTGCGAACAGCACGCTGAAGCCCCTGCCGAACACAGCAGATCTGGCCCACCTGACGTCTTCACGATCAGTCCGGTTGCGGGATGCATCCACCGGCAGTGAATGCCGTTGTTCTAGAAATATCTTGGTCCTCCCTATGCCGTGGGGGAAAACACCTAAGCAGAAGAAACTCTCCCCCATCAGAGAGGCTTTCTCTGCCTGAGAATCCCTGCCTCGGCCACAAATGCAGCCATTCATGTTGGAGGAATCGCGAGCACAACTGCCGCGATGCAGCCCTGCCAAAACCTGAGCGGCCTCCGCAGTGATGCGATGGCGCCACTGCCACACAATCATCCCCCTCCGGGTGATGCCCTCGCATGCCAAAAGGGCCCACGGGGAAACATGCCGCACTCTGCAGCAGCCACGCCCCAACCCTGCGGTTCTCCCCCTTTTAGGGGGGCAACAGGATCCAAAATCAACCTTGCATCGAGATCATCAACATGTCCGATCTCTTGGGTGACTACCTGAAGGCCATCAGCCGCTACCCCCTGCTCAGCCCCGAGGAAGAACTGCACTTCGGCCGTCTCGTACGCAGTTGGCAGGATCACAAGGATGCCGACTCAGACGTTTGCCGTCGCGGACGGCGCGCCCTGAACCGCATGGTGAACGGCAATCTGCGGTTGGTGGTGAGCGTGGTCAAGCGCTATCACGATCGGATTGCCATGCTGAATCTGGAGATGACCGACCTGATCCAGGCCGGCAACATCGGCCTGATCCACGCGGTCGAAAAGTTCGATCCCAGTCGCGGCTACCGCTTCTCCACTTATGGCTACTGGTGGATCCGCCAGGCCGTCAGTCGCTCGATCCATGAGCAGGGCTACCTGGTGCGCATCCCACCTTCCCTAGGCGCCCTGGCGGGTCGCCTGGAGCGGGAGGGGCGGGAGACCGGTGTCAGCCAACTGGCTGCCCCGCAGCGCCGCCCCTTGCCACCGCCACGGCGCCTGCGGCAGGCCCGCCAGGCCCAGCTGTTTCAATCGTTGATCTCACTGGATCAGGTGATTCCCGGTCAAGATGGGCGTGAAACCTCCTTGCTGGAAACCATCACCGATGGATGCTGCCCAGCTCTGCAAGACGACTATGGGTGGCTGCATCAACAGCTGGGACGGCTGCCCGAACCGGAGCTGCGCGTGCTGAATTGGCGCTACAGCAACGATGTCAAGCTCTCCCTCTCCCAGGTGGGCAACCGCATCGGCAAGAGCAAGCACCAGGTCCAGGCGATTGAACGCAGGGCGCTCACCACGCTGCGCCAAGCCCTTGAACCCGTGCTGAATCCCTGAGGGGCGAGGGCTTGCGGCCGAGGGCAGCGGTGCCCCTTGGCCCGGCCAACAGCCCAGCGCGATGCTGCACGGTGGAGATCGCCGGTGCGGGGCTCAGCCTGTGGATTCCCAATCTGTGAGGCACCACTGGAACCCGGCTGCCACCGTGGTGCCACACCACCCGTGGGCCCATGCGCCCGTCGGCGAGCCGCTCTGGAACCACGCTCTCTCCCCCCGTCCCCAGGCACTCGCCCGCCTGCAGCAAGCGACCCTTCCCCTGATCGCCCTGCTGGGGCTTGGGGGGCTGTTGGCCCTGGCCTTCCTCACCCGCCAGCTGGTCGGGCGGGCCCGGTTGGAGCAGACGATCCTCATCTCCGACACCGCAGCGGGGCGGCTGTTTGATCGCGTGCTTCTGGTGGCGATCGCCAGCAGCGTGCTGGCGGTGCTGCTCGAGAGCGAGCCGTCCCTACGGGTTGCCCACGCCAGCAGCTTCCGGGCCCTGGAGATCGGCTTCACCCTGCTGTTCGGCTACGAATATCTGCTGCGCCTGGTGACCCTCGCCCGGCCCTGGCATTACGCCACAAGCTTCTTGGGGCTGGTGGATCTGGCGGCGATCGTGCCCACCTTCCTGGAGCTGCTGCTGAGCGGCAGTCAGGTCTATCTGGTGCTACGCGTGCTGCGGGTGTTGCGCCTGCTGCGCCTGTTCCGGGTGCTGCGGCTTGGCGCCTATCTGGAGGAGTCGGAGCTCCTCGGGAGAGCCCTGTTGGCCTCCCGGCGCAAAATCGCGGCCTTCCTGCTGGTGATGGTGTCGTTGGTGGTGGTGATCGGTGCGCTGATGTATCTCATCGAGGCCGGCAATCCGGGTTTTCGCAGCATCCCGGTGGGCATCTATTGGGCTGTCGTCACGATCACCACCGTGGGCTATGGCGATGTGGCCCCGGTCACGGACCTGGGGCGGTTGATGGCCTCGGTGGTGATGCTGCTGGGCTACAGCATCATCGCCGTGCCCACCGGCATCCTCGGCGCGGCGTTGGCGGGGGAGCGCCGTGGGGCCGTGGCCCCGGAGGCGACCCTACGGGGCCAACCCAGCCCAGCCCAGGCTTCAGCAGAGGCGGCAGCCCTGATCTGCTCAGCCTGCGGCGCCACGGGCCACGCCGACGACGCCCGCCATTGCCGGCTTTGTGGCACCAGGCTTTAAGGAGCAAGGCAGGGCCGGCAGCCTCGGCGCCGCTGGGCTTGCCTGCCCCTGGGGCACCAGCCTGGGTCCGACCCGCGAGATCAAAAACCCGAAAGAGGAGACTGGCCGGGATGGGTTCCAGATCACCTGGGGAGGCTTGCGCAGCAGTCCTGGGTGGCCGGCATCGGTGATCTCGTTACCGTTGCCCTACATCCCCAATCCGGCATGGCCCCCGAACGGTTCTTCCTGGAGCTCACGCCACCGGAAGCGAGCCTGCGTCAGCTCCCCCACGTGGTGATCGTCGGAGGGGGGTTCGCCGGTCTGAAGGCCTGCCATGCCCTGATCGGCCAGCCCGTGCGGGTGACGTTGATCGACAAACGCAACTTCAACCTGTTCCAGCCGCTGCTCTATCAAGTGGCCAGCGGCCTGGTCGCTGAGGCGGATGTGGCCACGCCGCTGCGGCGCCTCGTGGGTGAGGCCCCCAACGTCCAAGTGCTGCTCGGGGAAGTGGACGACATCGACATCGAGAAGCGCGAGCTGGTGTTTAACGAGCGGCGCTACGGCTCCGACTGGCTGATCCTCGCCTCTGGCTCCGGCAGCAGCTACTTCGGCCATGAGGACTGGCGTCCCCTGGCACCGCCGATGAAGATCCTCGAGCATGCCGACGAGATTCGGCGCCGCCTGCTCAGCGCCCTGGAGGAGGCGGAGCAGACCCCGGATCCAGCGCGGCGGCGCTTTCTCCAGTCCGTCGTCGTGGTGGGCGGCGGCCCCACGGGCTGCGAACTGAGCGGCAGCTTGATGGAGCTGATGCGGCATGCCGTCAGGCGCGATTACAAGCAGCTCAACGAGGCCGATTGCCATCTCACCTTGGTGGATCCGGGCGATCGCCTGCTGCGGGCCATGCATCCCTCCCTTGCTGAGGCCACCGCCGACTTTCTGCGGGGGCAGGGCGTGGATCTGCTGCTGGGCGGGCGCGTGCAAGCGATCGAGGCCGGCCGTGTGCAGGTCAACACCGCGACGGGCTTGCGCAGCCTGACAGCCGCCACGATCTGCTGGACCGCCGGGGTGCGGGCCTCCCATCTGGGCAAGGTGTTGGGCGAGCGCAGCGGCTGTGCGGTCGATCGCGGCGGGCGCGTGGTGGTAGAGCCCGACTTCTCGATTCCTGGCCATCCCGAAATCCGGGTGGTGGGCGATCTCTGCAGTTACAGCCACACCGCCGATGGCAAGCCGCTGCCCGGGATGGCGGGTCCGGCGGTGCAGATGGGGGGCTGGGTGGCCCGGGACATCGTCCGCACGCTGCAAGGTCGCCGCCACGCCCCGTTCCGTTGGTTCGACTTCGGCAGCATGGCCGTGGTCGGGCCGCTGTTCGCCGTCGCCGATCTGCGCGGCCTCCGGGTGAGTGGACCGCTCGGCTGGCTGATCTGGGGCGTGGCCCACTTGATGTTCATGCCGGCACGGGAGAACCGCATCACCCTGCTCACCAAGTGGCTGTGGGTGATCGCCACCCGCGAGCGCTCCTCCATGTTGATCACCGGCCGCTCCAACCAGCACCTGGGGGTGGAAGTGGGTCTGGAGGTGGCGCCTCAGGAGCCCGCCGCGCCATCGCCAGACCAGGACCCTGGTGCTGTGCTCATTCCGCCAGCCAGCGCCGCTTGAGAGGCATCAACATTGGCTGCCAAAGGGCCAACGATGCGTCAGGATTCACGTTGAAAAGGCCTCCAACCGGACTTCCGGATGTGGTCCTGCCCACGTTGTCCGTGTCGCAGGGTCGCTAGGAGGGGTGTTCTCCGTCACTGCCATGGTTGTGGTCCCTTCCTCCCGGGTTCGCCCCCTACCCAACAACCTCGGGCCAACCCTGTTGATCGCCATCGGGGTGCTCACAGCCCCGCTCCTGTTTGGGGTCCCGTTGGTGTTGGTGGGGCTGGCTCTGGTGCGCACGGACAAAGGCCGGTTGGCCTTACCCAGCTTGGCGATTTGGCGGTTGCGGCTGCAGCGGGGCTGGCGCCTCACGGGCCGTCAGCTGGTGCGCCGCCATCCCTGAAGCAGGTCTTCGCCATGGGCGCTCTTGCCGCTCAGCGGGAAGCGACCGCTGGTGAGGACCTGGTCTCCGACCGCAACCAGCAGCCTGCCAAACGGCCAGCTCAGATGGCGTAATCGGGCACGAAGCTGCGGGCCTGGCGACTGGCCACATACAACCGATCTCCCGGTCGCAGTGCCCCAAGGTTGCTCTGATCCCGCGGCAGCAGGGCAATCACCACCTCCTCCCCCTCCAGCACCAGCTCGGCCTGGATGTCGCGGCCCATGTGGATCAGCCGCCGCAGGCTGGCCGGCACGGTGCCGGGCTGTTCGCTCACGAAGACCTCAATGTCGTGAGGCCGGATGAACAGGCTGTCGTTCTGGGCGCCGTTGCCAGGGGGAGCCTGGGCTCCAGCCAAGGAATCGGGGCTGGCGGCGGCGATCGCGGAGGCTGGCAGCGCCTGCCGGGGCAGCACGTTGACCGCGCCGACGAAGCTCATCACAAAAGGCGTTGCCGGCTGGTCATAGATCTCGGCCGGGGAGCCGATCTGCTCGATGCGCCCCTCGTTCATGACCACGATGCGATCCGCCACCTCCATCGCTTCCTCCTGGTCGTGGGTCACGATCACAGTGGTGACATGCATCTCGTCGTGAAGATTGCGCAGCCAAGCTCGCAACTCCTTGCGCACCTTGGCGTCGAGGGCACTGAACGGTTCATCGAGTAGCAGCACCTGGGGTTGTACCGCCAAGGCCCGCGCCAAGGCCACCCGCTGCCGCTGACCGCCGGAAAGCTGGGAGGGGTAACGACCGCCATAGCCCCGCAGCTGCACCAGATCGAGCAGCTCATCGACGCGCCGCTGGATCGCCGGCCGTTTCCAGCGCCGTAACTCCAGCCCGAAAGCCACGTTCTGACGCACAGTGCGGTGCTTGAACAGGGCGAAGTGCTGGAACACGAAGCCCACCTGCCGGGCCTGAACGGAGCGCTCTGTGGCCTCCTCACCCGTGATCCAGATCCGACCGCTATCGATCGCCTCCAGACCGGCAATCAGGCGCAACAGGGTGCTCTTGCCAGATCCGGAGGGCCCAAGCAGGGCCACCAGGGAACCGCTCTCCACGTCGAGGCTCACATCCTGAACGGCTTTGAAGTCTCCGAAGCTCTTGCTGACATTGGCGACGCGGATGCCCATGGAGGCTTGTGGTGTCGATCGGGATGGACCTCAGTGGCCGGGAATGGCCTCAGCAACAGCGGGCGCAGTCCAGGCGGGCTGAAGCGCCGGAGCGTGATGGCAGGCCAGACTTGAACGAGGCCGGAACGCTGCCCTGCCCTTCGGAGATTAGGAGCTTGCCGGGCGCCTCCTGGTCATCAGGCGGCCGTGCCTGGATCCAGTAGCGCCGGGGCCAGACCACGATCTCAGTGGCGATCCGCTGCAGAGCGATCCCTGGATCCGGTGGCGCTGGGGCCAGACACCACTTGGCGCCTCCGGATCACGCCAGGCGATCTCCAAGGGAGGTCCTGATCAGCAGGGAGGTGCATGGGGCCCAGGACGTGTCGGGTTCGATCGTGGGGGCCAAGGGGCTGGCGGGAAGGGACTCAGCCCCCACCGCGCCCCCAAGACCAACCAGTTGGACGCCATCCTGGCCGGGTTTGCGGCGGCCGCTTGCCCAGGCGGAGCCACAGCGGCCTCCGTTCAGACCTGGGGCCGAGGGCTGCCTGAAGCTGCCTGAAATTGTCTCTCCCGAGCTCGACAGACTGGGGTTCGGCGGCCTTCGCCGACCACTCAGCAGGGGCTGACGTGAAAGCTGGCGGTGCCGAAGCCGTGAGGCCAGGCCGCCCGGGAGGACGTTGTGGCAGCCCTGGGCCTGGGACCGAGGCGGCGGGCATCGATGGGCCGCCCTGGTTGGTCCCGGGGGCACCGAGAGCCGGGATGCTTCCGCCCGGCTCTCGGGTCGCACGCGTTAATGGGGGTAATGGGCATCCAGCCAGCAGCGCGGCAGGGTTTCACCAGAGGGGAAGCGCAGCTCCTGCTTGGGGTAATCGGCAGGATCCTGCATCTCCTCGCCGGCATGGACGCGGCCCAGCACGCAGGCCTGGAAGGGGTCGGACAGCTGCTTGAGGTCCAAGACCTCGACCAAGCTGCTGTCGTCGTCATGGCGGATCTTCAGAAACATCGTCGTCGCGCGGGTCCTCTTGAAGCTAGTCAGTTCCATGTGGGTGAGTATTGGCCGATACAGAACCTCAAAGGCGCTGGGGCTGACCGACTGGACAGCAGGGAAGCCCAGCCCATCTCCAGGCCCCCTGGCCTGACAGGCCATCACCCTGGGATCGCGCGTTGAGCCGGGCCAGGGTCGCCGTTTGGAGCTCCAAACCACGACAAGGCTTCTCCCCCCAACGTCCTGGGCCGTATCAGCAGAGGCGATCAACCCGCCGCCACCGTCAGCGGGATTGCTCAGACCCGGCTGTTCCCCGAGCTGTCCTCCCAACCGTCCTGCCAGCTGTCCTCCCAACGTGGTGCCCCCAGCCGTGGCGGTTGATCGTTCGTGCTTGCGCCACAGCCCACGCACCCAAGCCCGAGCGCCACAGGCCGCGGGGCCAGGGCGCGACGCGTGGGCATGGAGTCGGCCCCGCCGGGGTTGTTCGAAAAAGGCTGGTCGGGATGGTTTTTGGAACAGGACCTGAAGCCTGCTGCCGTTCCACGCCGCCCTGTCCAGAATGACCCCGTCCTCCCTCAACACGCGCCGGGGAGCTGCGGATGTCCCATCACCAGGTTCTGATCGTCGGGGGCGGAGCGGCGGGCCTCACCGTCGCGGCCCAGCTGAAGCGGGCCCGTCCCGCATTGAACGTCACCCTGCTCGAACCCTCCGACCAGCACGACTACCAACCCGGCTGGACCCTGGTGGCGGCGGGGGTGTTCAGCCTGGAGGAAACCCGGCGACCCGAGGCGGGGCTGATCCCCACGGGCGTGCGCTGGATCCAGGCCGCTGCCACGGGCTTCAACCCAGACACCAGCGAGGTCAGCACCAGCGGCGGCGACACCCTCAGCTACGACGTGCTGGTGGTGGCGACGGGGATCAAGCTCTGCTGGGAGCGGATCGCCGGCCTGCCAGAGGCCCTCGGCCAGAACGGCATCACCAGCAACTACCGCCGCGATCTGTTGCCCTACACATGGAAAACGATCCAGGCTTTCCAGGGCGGCACAGCGCTGTTTACCTTTCCCCAGACCCCGATCAAATGTGCCGGGGCGCCCCAAAAGATCATGTACCTGGCGGATGATGTATTCCGCAGGGATCCTGCTGTGTCCGAGCGCAGCACGGTGATTTACGCCACCGCGACGCCGGGGATCTTCGCCATACCCACCTTTGCTGAACCGCTGCGCCAGGTGGTGGCCCGCCGCGGCATCCAAACCAAATATCAGCACACGCTGCGTGAGGTACGCGCCAGCTCCCGGGAGGCGATTTTCGATGTGCGGGAGGGCGAGAACCAGCGGGAGGAGGTGATCCGCTTCGACATGCTCCATGTGACCCCCCCGATGGCGGCGCCGGACGTGGTCGCGACCAGCGCTCTCGCGGTTGATGGCCCCGGGGGTTGGGTGAATGTGGATCAGTACAGCACCCAACATGTGCACTACCCCAATGTGTTTTCCCTCGGGGATGTCTCCTCACTGCCCAACTCGAAAACCGCGGCGGCGATTCGGGGCCAGGCACCGGTGCTGGTGGAAAACCTGCTGGCCCACCTGGATGGCAAGCCGCTCACGGCCCGCTACGACGGTTACGCCTGCTGCCCCCTAATCACCGGCTATGGGCGAACGATCATGGCGGAGTTCAACTACAAGGGAGAACCGGTACCTTCGTTCCCGTTGGATCCCACCCAAGAGCGCTGGAGCATGTGGTTTGTCAAGCGGAATGTCCTTCCCGTTCTTTACTGGAATAGGATGCTGCGCGGTTATCCCCATGAGCGGCAATACATGCCCGGCTTGCCGCGTTGATTGCCACGCCTCAAAGCCTCCACGTCAAACATCCCCACGTTAAACCTGAGCCTTATAGCAGCAATAAAACTATCACGCATTCGCCAGGTCGAACGTAACCACAATAGCGCTCACAAGCCAAATCAAAGAGGTCAAATCAACGTGTTCAGATCAAGCTGGTCAGTCATTTTGGCCAGATTACACGTCCTGGCTAGGGGACTTTCCGCCGTCGATGAGGCTGTCCTTGCTCTGCTTCAGATCCTTCCAGAGCCGGCGGATCTCGGCATAGGCCGCCTCCTGACTGAGTTTTCCATTCGCCTGCAAACCCACGAGAAGGCCCACCCGATCGGCGAAGGTTTCCAGATTTTGGTGGAAAACCAGCCGTTGCGGAGACCAGCTGGAGCCTCGAAAGCTGCTGTGGGCCTCCATTGGCGACCGGAGCGAATCGGCCTCGGGAGGTTGGTCGTTGTGATGGGGCTGCATCCTGCCAACTCGAGGCCTAACCATTGTGCCCACCAGGACGTTGCCAAGGGGGTTCGCACTGCGATGCTGGGACAGGTCGACGCTGTTCAAGGCAGCCCGTAGCCAATCCCGGTTGCGATCCGCCGATCCTGGTTGCGTTCCCTGTGTTGCGCCTGACACCTGGGGCCCTGTTCTCCAATCGCCTGGAGCAGCGCCCTGCCGCCTATCCACCCCAGCTGTGGCTCAACTCCGGTCGGGTGCCGACCCAGGCGGAGGTCATGCTGTTCCGGCCCGAAGGCCCCAGTCTTGAACCCTTGGACGACCTGCGGGACCTCAGGCCCTGGCTGGATCTTGGGTTTCCCATCTGGGTGCGCGTGCGCGGGTTGGAGAACCACAGCAAGATCCGAGCCATGCTCGCCAGTTGTGGGGTGCCCGAAGTGCTTTGGCCGGCGCTGCTGGAGGTTCCCCAACGCCCCCAGGTGGACTGTCTTGAAGAGACCCTCTTGGTGGTGCTGCATCGCCTGGGGCTATCCAAGGGGCCAGAGGCGCTGGTGAGCGATCAGGTGGGGGCGCTGCTGCGGCCGGGCCTGTTGATCACCATCGAGGAGGCGGGACTGGAGTCGTTCCCGGAACTCAGCCGCTGGCTGCTCTCGCGCAACGGCGAGCTGGGGCACCGAGAGCTGGATGACATCTTGCATTTCGTGATCGACGATCTCCTCGATGATCTGTTTCCGATGCTCGAGTTCATCGCCAATCGACTCGATGACCTGGAAGAGCGTGTGTTGACCCAACCCAAGCCTCGACTCCTGAATCGCACCTTCCACTTCCGCGGCATGATCACCACAATCCGGCGCCAAATCTGGCCGCTTCGGCACCAAATCAAGGTGCTGCTACGACAACGGAAGTTGCTACTCGGGCGAGAAGCCACCATCGGTTTTGAGGAAATGTCGGAGATTGTCGAGCTTCTCTATGAGAACTGCGCCGTGCTGCGACTGCAGTGCGATGCAATCACTCAGGGCTATACAGCAGGAATTGGGAACCGCATGAACCAAGTCATGAAGGCACTCACGATTGTGACAAGCATCTTCGCACCATTGACGCTGATTGCCGGCATTTACGGCATGAATTTTCAGCGCATGCCTGAGCTGCACTGGTCCTATGGCTATCCGTTCAGCCTGCTACTCATGGGCCTGGTAGCCGGGGTGCAGCTTTGGTGGTTGAGAAGTCGCGGCTGGTTTCAAGACTGGACCGGTCAGGGACGCCCCTGACCCAGCCGACACTCGAGCGTGTGTTCAGCCGTCATCAGGAAGCGGCGGCGCGAGTGCCGCCTGACCCACGGCACTGGCGTCCCATCGCCTGCAGTGTGGAGCGGAAATGGAATCCTTAAACACCCCATAACGCCCGGGGGTGCGGCCTCTTGCTAACCAAGGCATGGTCTTTTCAACCAGCACCAATGACCTTCGCGAAGAAGGCCTCCATCCTCGGCGTGGGCATCGCGCTCGTCTCCGGCTCCGTCGCCGTTCTCGCCCAGGGTGCCCCCACCCTCAACGGCGCTGGTGCCACCTTCCCAGCCCCCTTCTACCAAAGCGCCTTTGCGGGGTTGGCCAGCACTGGCATCAAGGTCAACTACCAGTCGGTCGGTTCCGGTGCTGGCGTGCGCCAGTTCGTGGCCGGTACCGTGGATTTCGGCGCCACCGATGAGCCGATCAAGGCCTCAGAAGCGGCCAAGGTCAAGCGCGGTGTGATCCAATTTCCATCCGTCGGTGGCACGATCGCCATTGGCTACAACAATCCGGCTTGCGCGGACCTGAAACTCACGCAGCAACAGCTGGCAGAGATTTTCCTGGGCAAGATCAACAACTGGAGCCAACTCAAGTGCGGCAGCGGCCCGATCACTGTGGTGCATCGCTCCGATGGTTCCGGCACCACCTTCGCCTTCACCAACTCTCTTTCCAGTTTTTCAGCAGCATGGAAGAGCAAGGTTGGCGAGGGTAAGAGCGTGAACTGGCCTGTGGGGATTGGCGGCAAGGGCAATGAGGGTGTAGCGGCCTCCATCAGCAACACCCCCGGCTCGATCGGGTATATCAACCAGGCTTTCGTTCGCGGTGCGATCAAGGCTGCGGCGGTTCAAAACCGCGCCGGTAAGTTTGTTAAGCCTGATCTAAATGGCGGTCGCTCCGCCTTGAGCTCCATCCAACTCGATGGCAATCTGGCTGGCGAAGATCCCAATCCGCCGGGGCCCAATAGCTACCCCATTTCCACCCTCACCTGGATTCTGGCCTACGAAAAAGGCAATGGCGAGAAAGCTGGCACTATCCGCCGGGCGATGCAGTTCTTGCTGAGCCCCCAAGCCCAAAACAAGGCCGACGACCTGGGTTACGTTCCCCTTCCCGCCGATGTTCTCAAGAAGTCGCGCGCGGCCGTAGCTCGCATCGGCACCTGAGTCGCCGGGGGCCTTCGGCTCGCGTGGTGGGGCAGGCTCCACCCTCAACGCATCAAGGAGCGGCCTCAGGCCGCTCTTTTTTTGCCCCTGCGAGATCTCGATCCCGGAGGGCGGGCTGGACTTCGGATCGGCGTCCCCAGCGCCAGCAAGCCGTTAACCCGTCCTTAAGGTTCGGACTACCTCACCTTTGCCTGTGGCGCCGATGGCGCTCATAGCGTCGCCTCAGACACGCGCACCCTTGACCATGGTGATGTCTTCCTCCGCACCGACGGATTGTGGCGATAACTTTCGTGACCTGCTCGAAGCCAGCTATCGCCAAAACGCGCTGGTGCATCTCTGTGCCGGCAGCAGCGTGCCGCTGCTGAAGCACAACTTCTGGCTCGTGGTGCGGGGCATGGTGCGCCTGGGCGCCATCACCATCCACGGTGATGAAACCCTGCTAGGCCTGGCGGGGCCCAACGAGCCCTTCGGCGATCCCCTTAGCGCCGTGCTGGCTTACCAGGCCACCACCTTGGCGGACACCGACCTGCTGTGCTTGCCCGCCAGCGAACTGCGCCGCCAGCCCCGACTGGCCGCCGCCATGTTGGAGGCGGTCATGCAGCGCTACCGCCAAAGCCAGTCCCTGCTGGCGCTGATGGCCCTGCGCCGCGTGGAAGAGCGGGTGCGGGGGTTCCTGGAGTTGCTGGTCAGCGACTATGGCCACCCTTGCGAGCAGGGACTGCGCCTTCACGTTCGGCTGACCCACCAAGACATCGCCAGCGCCGTTGGCACGACCCGCGTGACCGTGACCCGGGTGATCGGTCAGCTGCGTCAGGAAGGTTGGCTCTGCTTCGATTCCGAGCGCCGTCTGGTGGTCAGCCACCTGCCCGGCCGATGACCCAGCTGTTCTGGAGTGGCGCCATCAAGCCTGACAATAGGGAGATGGACTGCTCCCTGCTGCTGGTCGAGGATGATGACACGATCCGGGAAACGATTCTGGAGGCCCTGAATCAAGAAGGCTTTCAGGTCACCGCTTGCGCCAATGGGCGGGATGCCCTCAAGGTGCTGCAAACCCAGAACATCCCGGAGCCGACCTTCGCCCTGGTGGTCCTCGACCTGATGCTGCCGGGTCTGGATGGTCTTGAATTGTGCCGCCAGCTGCGCCAAGCCGGCGATAGCACGCCGATCCTGGTGGTGAGCGCCCGCGACAGCGAAGCCGACCGGGTGCGGGGCCTCGATGTTGGCGCCGACGACTATTTGGTCAAGCCCTTCGGCATGCGGGAGCTGGTGGCGCGCTGCCGTGCTCTCTTGCGCCGCAGCCTCTCCGCCACCGCCATGCCCACGGTGCTGGAGCACGCCAACCTGCGCCTCTATCCCGAGGAGTGTCGGGTCACCCGTGATGGCGTGGAAGTTAATCTTTCGCCAAAGGAATATCGCCTGCTGGAGCTGTTCATGCAGCACCCCCGCAGGGTCTGGAGTCGCGATAAGCTGTTACAACACATTTGTGGGCAAGATTACTTAGGTGACAGCAAAACCGTGGACGTTCATATTCGCTGGCTACGTGAGAAGCTGGAGACCAATCCCTCCGCACCCGAGCATTTGATCACCGTCAGGGGCTTCGGCTATCGCTTCGGCTGAATGTTCCCCTTCCTTTGTTTCCTGCTGGGCGGGCTGGGGGGATGGTGGCTGGGCCGTCGCCTCCATGGTCGCTCCCGACGCTCCCCAACCCTGCCACCCTCCCAGTTGCTGGGTTGGATCGCCGACGACCCGGAGGGATGGCTGATCCTCGATGCCGCCAACCAGGTGCACCTGCTCAATCCGAGGGCAGCGGCCCTGATGCAGCTGGCCAGCGTGGTGCCACCCTCCAAGCAGCCGCTGGATCAGCTGACCTCGGCCCCAGGCCTGCTGGAACTGATCGACAACTGCCGCCAGCGCCAACGCAGCCAGCGGCTCGCCTGGCAGCCCGGGGACGAACCGCTGGACCTGCTGGCTCTGCCGGGAAGCGGCGGCTGGGTGGCGGTGCGCCTGCAGCGCCGTCGGTCGCTGGAAGCCCAGCAGCGCCAGCAGGAGCGCTGGGTGAGCGATGTGGCCCACGAGCTCAAGACACCGCTCACGGCGTTGCTACTGGTGGGCGATAGCCTGGCCGCCCAGGTCAATAGCCGCAACGCGGTGTTGGTGGAGCGGCTACAGCGGGAGCTGCGGCGCTTGCAGCAACTTGTGGGCGATATCTTGGAACTTTCACGGCTCGAAAACACCATTCCAGGTCAAACCCAGAGCTGCAGCAGCGTGGCGCTTGCGTCGTTGGTGGAACAGGTGTGGAACAGCCTGAGGCCCCTGGCCGAGGAGCGCGCCATCCGGCTCAAGCTGGTGGGCGAGCCCGAGGCTCAGGTGGAGGCGGATTCCGCCCGGCTGCATCGCGCCATCCTCAACCTGCTCGACAACGCTATCCGCTTCAGTCCGGATGGGGGCAGCGTGGAGGTGGAGATCTCGGAATCCCGCGGATGGTGCCTTCTGGCCGTGCGCGATCACGGCGAGGGACTTTCGTCCCAGGACCTGAAGCATCTGTTCGAGCGCTTCTATCGCGGCGATCCGGCCCGCATGCGCTCCCGTCGCAGCGGCAGTGGCCTCGGCCTCGCGATCGTGCAACAGATCGCCATCACCCTTGGTGGTCGGGTGCAGGCGACCAACCACCCGGAAGGAGGCGCCCTGCTGGAGTTGGTGCTGCCGATGGGAAGCTGAGCGGATGCCCGCCCACCAACCCGCCGCCGCCGCCAGCCTCGCTGGGGTGATCGACCCCATCATTCCTGTGGTGGCGGGCTGGATGGCTCAGCGCGGCGACGCCCTCTCCCTGGCCCAGGGGATGGTGCACTGGTCGCCTCCTGAGGGGGTGGATGCGGCGGTGACCGCGGCGCTGCGCCAGGCCCGCCACGCTCCCGACCGCCCCGAAAGCCCGCATCGCTATGGCCCCGGGGCCGGAGATCCCGAGCTGCTAGAGGCGATTGCTAGCTGCCTGAAGCAACACCACCAACTGGATCTTGGCTCCAGTGACCTGTGGGTCACCGCCGGCAGCAACATGGCGTTTCAGATGGTGGTGCGGGCGATCTGCGACCCCGGCGACGCCGTGATCGTGCCGCTGCCCTGGTACTTCAACCACGCCATGGCGATCCAGCTGGCCGGCGCCGAAGCGGTCGGCGTCGACGCGGGCCTGGTGCCGGATCCCGAGATCCTGGCGGCGGCGATCACACCGCGCACCCGGGCCATCGTCACCGTGTCGCCGGGGAATCCCAGCGGCGTGGTGATCCCCCGCACCGTGCTGGCCGCGATCAACGACCTCTGCGCGCACCATGGCCTGTTCCATCTGAGCGACGAGGCTTATGCGCTGTTCAGCCATGGCGCGGAACCCCACTGGAGTCCCGCTAGCGCCAGCGGCAGCGGCGGCCACTGCGTGACCTTCCAGACCTTTTCCAAGGCTTATGGCATGGCGGGTTGGCGCCTGGGCTACGCCGCTGTGCCTCGGCAGCTGAGCCCCGCCATGGGCAAGCTGCAGGACACGCTGTTGATCGCGCCGTCCCGAACGGTTCAGCGGGCCGGCGTAGCCGCCCTGGCCGCCGGACCTGCTTGGTGCCGGCGCCAAACCGCCAGCCTGCGCCCGGGGCGTCAGCTGCTCCAGGAGCTGCCGCGGCGGCTTGAGAGCCAGGGGCTGGAGGCCCGCTGGCTAGGCCCCCTCGATGGTGCCTTCTACGGTCTGCTGGAGGTGGCCGCTCCGCTTGCGGGGGAATCCCTGGTGCGCAGCCTGGTGCTTGATGCCGGCGTGGCCTGCTTGCCGGGGGAGAGCTTCGGGCTGCCCAGCCAACCGGGACGGGCAGTGCTGCGGCTGAGTTACGGCCTGCTGCAAGGCGAGGCGTTGGCTCTGGCCCTGGAGCGCCTGCAGCGGGGATTGATGGCGTTGGCGCGAGCTTGAGGCGAGAGGCGCGGCGGCGAATCGGCTGGGGCACAGGGCCCGGGAGAGCAGCTCGGGGTTCCACGGCTGTCCCGTTCCCAGCTGGGAGAGGACGCTCCACACCCCCCAGGCCACGGATTGGGCAACCGGCGTCCGGTGCCCGAGCGGTGGGGCGTCGGAAGACGGCGCCATCCGGTTCGATCCAGGGATCCTTCCAGCTCGGCCGGGCCGCCATGCCTTGAGGCGAGGGTGTGCAAGCTGGCGCGCCAGGTTCGAGGGGAATGAGGGACGATCCGCCGAGTGATCCCCTGCCATGACCGACCTCCGACGCCAAGGCCAACGCCTACGCCTACGCCAACGCCAAGGCCTACGCCTACGCCTACGCAGTCTCCCGGTCCTTGGTGCCCCAGCGATGGTTCTGTTTCTCCCACCGCTGGTGGGCTCAGCGCTGGGACGCCGGCGCGGTCAGGCGCTGGTCAATCGGCCCCGCAGCATCCAGAGCTGGTCGCCCTGAATCCAGAAGAGCAGCAACTGATCTCCCAGGAGCACACCTTCGCCGTGGTTGATCGGCAGGCCGCCGCGGCGGGCCTGCAACAACGGCAGGCTGCGGCGCTCCAACGTCGCCGGCAGGCCGACGACGCCCGCGGGCGCTCCAGCCTCGGGTCGGGCACTCTCCCATAGGGCCAGATAGGGCTGCTGGGCGGAGCCCTCGGGACGGCGCAGCAGCGACTCCGCCTCACCAGCGCCAAGCCCGGAGACGTCATTGCCGCGGCGGGATTCAGACCGGCCGGCGGGGTTGGCACCGGGGGCTGGTTCCGGGCCGGAGCGTGCTTCCGGGGGCTGCGACGCCAGGCGTCGCAGGCGCTCCATCAGGGCCACCGGCGTATCGACCTCCGCATTAAGCCTGGATGGGCCGCCGCTACCCGGACTGCCATGGCGGGCCTGGGAAGTGCGCCGATGGGGCTCCTGCCCAGCCTTGGAGGCGCTGCCAGCACGGCCCTTGGCAGCAAACTTGCTCAACTTGAGGTCGGAGGGGCCCTTCAGCTTGGCGTTGGCGCCAGGGCTGGGAGCGGACGCCGCCAACGGCGGCGGCGGCGGCAGTTGGTCGAACCCCGGCAGCGGGACGATCGAAGGGGGTCCGGCTTCAGCCTGATGGCGGCTGAAGCGCAGCAGCTCCGGGGTGTCGTCCGCCGGCAGTGGGCCGCTGAGGGCGGAGGCGGTCGCCGGCTTCGAGCGTTGGCGTTGCAGCTGCAGCAAGGTGAGCGCCAAACTGTGCAGCAGCACAGCGGCGAGCAGGCAGAGGCCGAAGGGGCGCAGCCGATGCAGGGCCGGAGTCATGGCAAGTGCAACTCCAAGTTGCGCTTGGGTGCCTCGAGGCGCTCCACCAGGGCCTGCACCATTCCCCAGGGCACATCGCCAGCGGGCACCAGCCGAATGCGCACCCCCGGGGAGCGGCGCTCGGCCCGCTGCAACAATCCCTGCAACGACGCCGTGGCGATGGGCTGATTCCACACCCGCAGGGCCCCGTCGCGGCTCAGATGGATCGTCATCACACCTTGGTTGGCGGGACGCTGGGCGATGCGTTGGGGCACCAGCAGGCAGGCCAGGCCCACCAGCCCCAAAGCCGCGGCCCAGAGGCCGAGGGCGACCGCGTCGAGGCCAGGCGCCCAGGACAGGGGCGGCGCGGGAGACCAAGGCCGTTGCCGCCCAGAAGCGCTCAACCCGGCCTGCGGGAAGGCGACGGAGAACAGGGGCGGAGACGACATCAGAACCAATCGACCAGGGCGAAACTCAGAGGGAGCGGACCGGAAGCTCCAGCAACACGGAGTGTCCCCCAAGGCTGCGCAGCCAGCGCAGGGTTCGGGAGGCTTCGGCGCTGCTCAGCTGGGCTGACATCAACAGATGGACCTCAGCGCCGGAGTGCCGAGCCAGCCGCTGGGTAAGGTTGGAGCGGCTGATCGGGTCGCCATCGAGATACCAGCGCCCGCTACCGCTGCGCACCACCCAGATCGGCTTCTCGAGCGAGGCGGTCGCGGGACGCTGCCGCAGCTTTGGAGACCGCTCTTGCCAAAGGTCAGGACCGAGGGCCACACCTCCGCAGACAAGCAAGGTGAGAGCCACCAGCGCGGGCATCGCCAGAGTCATGGGGCCTGCCGCCGAAGTACCAGGTCGAGGCGGCCGAGCTGCCAGTGGCGCAGGCCCTGGTTCAGATAAAACCCGGCACTGCCGACAAGGGCCAGGATCAGCCCAAGGGCCGTGGCCAAGAGCACCCGGCCATAGCCTTGGAGATTGGCATTGGCCGGCAGCAGCAACTGGGGGCCGAGTTGGCCCAACACGTCCATCAGCCCCAGCACGGTGCCGATCAGCCCGAGCAACGGTCCCAACAGGATCGAGGCCTGCAGCAAAGGTTCACCAAAGGCCATCTCGTGATTCCAGTCTTCGAGTTGCCAGGCCGCCGCAGCCGGGTCGGCGCGGAGTTGGGCTTTCCAGGCTTCCGCTCGCGGGATCCGGCAGCGCCACCACTGGATCCAGTAGCGGCAGCGATCGATCAGCACGGTCAGCACGGCGATCGAGAGGAGCAGCAGCAACAGCGCAATCGGGCCCGGCATAGCGGCAAATTGACCGCCTCAGGCGGTGGACCACAGCGGAAACGAGGCTGATCGTATCCAGTCATCGGGCCGGCATTGGTGCCGCTCGCACTTGACCTGGCGGGTTTCGCTCCTCTGTCTAGGGTTCCCGAAGACCATGGTTCACCCGTCCAGTCCGATGAGCGCGATCTATGCCGACAACAGTTTCACCATCGGTCAAACGCCCCTGGTTCAACTGAACCGGGTCAGCAGCGGCTGTAGCGCCCGGGTGCTGGCCAAGATCGAGGGGCGCAATCCCGCCTACTCCGTGAAATGCCGAATCGGTTCGGCCATGGTCTGGGAGGCGGAGAAACAGGGCTTGCTGGGGCCAGGGAAAGAGCTGGTGGAGCCCACGAGCGGCAACACCGGCATCGCCCTGGCGTTCGTGGCGGCGTCCCGGGGGATTCCCCTCACGCTGACGATGCCCGAGACGATGAGCCTGGAGCGCCGCAAGCTGCTCACCTCCTTCGGCGCCCATTTGGTGCTGACCGAGGGCAGGCTCGGGATGGGGGGAGCCATCGCGGCGGCGCGGCAGCTGGCCGCGGCCGATCCGGATAGCTAAGTTATGCTGCAGCAATTCACCAACCCCGCCAAAACCCAGAACCACCACGACAACACAGGACCAGATATATGGAACGACACGGAGGGCCCCG
>JBKCTK010000267.1:0-38357 GCA_046319055.1 Synechococcaceae cyanobacterium | reverse complement strand
CCCGCTGCGACCCCGGAGATGGGCTCGATCTCACCCGCGGCCTGGTGGTGTGGGTGGAGGCGGCCTGGCGTTCGCTGGATCCCGGCGCTCCAGACACTTGGCTGTGGCTCGAGGCCGGTGAGGGGGTGGGCGTGCACGCCGAATCCCGTGCGCTGTGCATCTCCGGCTTCGCCCGAGAGCTGCTGGAGCACAGCCTGGCGCCGCTGCGGCCGCCTGATCGGGGCCTGCGGCTGCGGGTGATCTTTCCCAGCGGTCGCCGCCTGGCGGAGCGCACCAGCAACGCCGCCTTCGGCGTGGTGGAGGGCCTGGCCCTGATCGGCACCCAGGCCGAAACCCAGGCCAGCGCTGCTCCTGATCAGCTGCAACACACCCTGGAGGCCCTTGCCCGGCGCACGGCCGCCGCCGACTTCAGCGGCGACCTGGTGCTGGTGATCGGCGAGAACGGCCTCGACCTGGCGCCGCGCTTGGGCCTGCCCGCCGCGCTGTTGCTCAAGACCGGCAACTGGATGGGACCGGTGCTGGTGGCCGCCGCCCAGCAGGGGGTGCGGCGGCTGCTGTTGTTCGGCTACCAGGGCAAGTTGCTAAAGCTGGCCGGCGGCATCTTCCACACCCACCACCACCTGGCGGATGGCCGCGCCGAACTGCTCACGGCGTTCGCGGCCCTCGAAGGCCTCCAGGGCGCCGGCCTGGCGGAGCTCCATGGCGCTCCCACGGTGGAGGCCGCCTTGCGCCAGTTGCAGGACCGCGATGCGGCGCTGGCGGAACGCCTGCGCCAGCGGCTGGCGGCGGCAATCGAGGCCC
Source organism: Synechococcaceae cyanobacterium (assembly GCA_046319055.1). Taxonomy (GTDB): domain Bacteria; phylum Cyanobacteriota; class Cyanobacteriia; order PCC-6307; family Cyanobiaceae; genus Cyanobium. Next base: position 37,556 of record JBKCTK010000267.1, on the reverse strand, counting down.
GGTCCCTCGCCTACCTGCAACGCCATGGCGCACCAACGCCGCAGCTGGGGGCCGTGCTGTTCGACCGACAGCGGCAGGTGTGCGCCCGCGGGCCGGTGGGTGCGGCGCTACTCAGCCAGTTGGCCTGCCCGCCGTAGGGTGCGCTTTCAGCATGAAACCCTCCGTGTCCTCAGCTCCGGTGATCGACCCGGCCAGCGGCTCCCGCCGGCATCCGGCCATCGTGATCCTCGACTTCGGCTCCCAGTACTCGGAGTTGATCGCCCGGCGGGTGCGGGAGACCGAAGTGTTCTCGCTGGTGCAATCGTGCAGGATCGGGGCCGACGAGCTGCGGTCCCTGGCACCGCGGGGCCTCATCCTCAGCGGCGGGCCCGCGTCGGTGTACGAACCTGGGGCGCCCCTGTGCGACCCGGGGATCTGGGAGCTGGGCATCCCGGTGCTGGGGGTTTGCTACGGCATGCAGCTGATGGTGCAGCACCTGGGCGGTTCGGTGGTGGCCGCCGGGCGCGGGGAATATGGCAAGGCACCGTTGCGGGTCGACGACCCCACCGACTTGCTTACCAACGTGGAAGACGGCTCCACGATGTGGATGAGCCACGGCGATTCCGTCGAAACCCTACCGCCGGGATTCGTGCGTTTGGCCCACACCGAGAACACCCCTGAGGCCGCCATCGCCGATCACCAGCGACGGTTCTATGGGGTGCAGTTCCATCCGGAGGTGGTGCATTCCAGCTGCGGCATGGCGCTGATCCGCAATTTTGTGTATCACATCTGCGGCTGCGACGCCGACTGGACCACCGCCACCTTCATCGATGAGGCAATCGCCGACGTGCGCCAGCAAGTGGGCGATCGGCGTGTATTGCTGGCCCTCTCCGGCGGTGTGGATTCCTCCACACTGGCGTTTCTGCTGCATCGCGCCATCGGCGATCAGCTCACCTGCATGTTCATCGACCAGGGCTTCATGCGCAAGGGCGAGCCTGAATTCTTAATGCAGACGTTTCGTGATAAGTTTCACATTCATGTGGAGTACATCAATGCCCGCGAGCGCTTTCTCGAGCGCCTAACAGACATTACGGATCCGGAGCAGAAACGCAAGCTAATCGGCACCGAATTTATCCGTGTATTCGAGCAGGAAAGCAAGCGACTAGGCCCCTTCGATTATCTCGCCCAAGGCACCCTCTACCCCGATGTGATCGAATCCGCCGGCACCGATATCGACCCCCGCACCGGTGAGCGGGTGGCTGTGAAGATCAAGAGCCACCACAACGTGGGTGGCCTGCCGGACGATCTGCGCTTCAAGCTGGTGGAACCGCTGCGGCGCCTGTTCAAGGACGAGGTGCGCAAGGTGGGCCGCAGCCTTGGACTGCCGGCCGAGATTGTGGGTCGCCATCCCTTCCCGGGGCCGGGGTTGGCCATCCGCATCCTTGGCGAGGTGACGGCAGAGCGGCTCAACATCCTGCGGGACGCGGATTTGATCGTGCGTGAGGAGGTGCGCGACGCTGGTCTTTACGACCAGATCTGGCAGGCCTTCGCCGTGCTGCTGCCGGTGCGCAGCGTCGGTGTGATGGGCGACAAGCGCACCTACGCCTACCCCGTGGTGTTGCGCTGCGTGTCGTCGGAAGATGGGATGACCGCTGATTGGTCGCGGCTGCCCTACGAGGTGATGGAGCAGATCTCCAACCGCATCGTCAACGAGGTGAAGGGGGTGAACCGGGTGGTGCTCGATATCACCAGCAAGCCACCGGGCACGATTGAGTGGGAATAACCCTGGGTAGTGGCGGCAGCTGGAGGGCGCGACGCAACGGGCCACGGCGAATCCCCAGCTCTTACCCCGACCTGATCAGCAACAAAGCTCCGCAGAGCCAACGATCACTCGATGGGGAAGGCTGACTGGCAGCAATGAGCGCCCAAAAGCGAGGCGCCGGAAGCCCGTTCTTGCCCTGCGTCATGACGCCTCTCTCGGAGGCGGAGCTTTGTTCTGATCAGGTACCCCGATGGATCTCCGTGAAGCTGGCCTCGACCGCCTTGCCGATCAGCTGGAGACCGCTGGAGCACGCGGCGATCGACAGAGAAGTGGCACCCCCCGCTCGGAGGCCGCGGTGGTGGGGGTGGCGACCTCGACCTGGCCGGTCTGGGCGAATTGAGGGGTGTTGAGGCCCACCTGGGCGCCCTCACCTCGTTGTTGCGCAGCTCAGCCCGCTGGGGGTGCCGCAAAGTCCTCCCCTGCGGCTTGGCCTCACGGCCTTGGCACCGCCAGGACGCTGGTCAAGCCCTGCTGAATCGAACTGGAACGCCGTCGAGAGCCTTACGAGCTCAGAAGCGGCTTTGGGGCAGCCCTGGCCGGGGGGCTGAAACGCGAGCGGTGTTGACACCCATGGCCTGCAACAGCGGAATGGCCGCAGGGGGCTCAAGGCCCCGGCATTGGACAAACCGCCTTGGGGCGGCGCGACGACGGGGCTGCAGGATTCGGACTCACCCGCCCGCAGCCAGGCGTTCGCGGAAGTAAGCGATGGTGGGTTCGAGGCCTTCAGCCAGGGATACCTTCGGTTCCCAGCCGAGCTCGCGCTGGGCCAGATCGATCACGGGCTGGCGCTGCAGCGGGTCGTCCTGAGGCAAGGGGCGGCAGACCAGGTCGAGGCTGGGATTGATGCGCTCCCGCACCAATTCAGCCAGCTGCCGAATCGTAAACTCGCCAGGGTTGCCGATGTTGATAGGCCCAGCATGATTGCCATTCATCAACCCAATCATGCCATCAATTAAGTCATCTACATAACAGAAGGAGCGTGTCTGACTACCGTCTCCATAGAGGGTAAGCGGCTGGCCCTGAAGGGCCTGAACGATGAAGTTGCTCACCACCCGGCCGTCATCAGGCAACATGCGCGGACCATAGGTGTTGAAGATGCGCATCACACGGATCTCGGTGCCGTGCATGCGTTGGTAATCGAAGCAGAGGGTTTCGGCAATCCTCTTGCCTTCGTCGTAACACGAGCGAATGCCAATGGTATTGACGCATCCACGGTAGCTTTCTGGCTGCGGATGCACCTCCGGATCCCCATAGACTTCGCTGGTGCTGGCCATCAGCAGGCGGGCGCCGACACGACGGGCCAGGCCCAGCATGTTGTAGGTGCCCAGAAAACTGGTCTTGGCCGTCTTGATCGGATTGAACTGGTAGTGAACTGGCGAAGCTGGGCAGGCCAGATGCCAAATGCGATCGACCTCGAGGCGGATCGGTTCGGTCACATCGTGGCGAATCAGCTCGAAGCTGGGGTGTCCAATCCAATGGCGAATATTTTGCTTACTGCCGGTGTAGTAGTTGTCCAGGCAGATCACCTCTTCGCCGGCCTGCATGAGCCGGTCGATCAGGTGGGAGCCAAGGAAGCCGGCGCCGCCGGTGACCAGGTTGCGATGTTGCGCAGAGAGGGGAGCCATGATTCAACCCTCCCCGACGCGCCAGACATTGAGCCCAGCAGCACGAGCCGCCGTGGGATCAGCGACAGCCCGGGCATCAAACAACCAGGCGGGACGGCGCATCACAGCCGCCAACTCCGCCCAATTGAGGCTGCCGTAGTCTTGCCACTCGGTCAAAATCAGCACAGCATCCGCCCCTGCGGCTGCCTCGGCCGGTGTGGCCACCGGCAACCAACAGCCGTCGGCGGCGAGACCGATGGCCTGGCCAGGCGGAGAGGGCTGACGACCGAGATCCTGGGCGATCTGGCTGGGATCCACCTTGGGGTCGACGATCGCCAGTTCCGCTCCCTCTTCAATCAAATCGCGGCAGATCTGGATCGCCGGAGACTCGCGGGTGTCATTGGTGTCGGCCTTGAAGGCGAAGCCCAGCACTGCCAGCCGCTTACCACTGATGGTGCCGAAGAGACTGTTGACAACCAACCGAGCGATGCGCCGCTGTTGCCAGGTGTTGAGATCGACAACATTCTCCCAATATCTCGCAACATCTTCGAGCCCATAATGCCGGCACAAATAAACCAGGTTGAGAATATCTTTTTGGAAACAACTGCCACCGAAGCCGGGGCCTGCCTGCAGGAATCGGGGGCCAATGCGGCTATCAGTTCCAATTGCCCTGGCCACTTCACGCACATTGGCCCCGGTGGATTCACACAATGCGGCAATCGCATTGATGGAGGAAATCCGCTGGGCAAGAAATGCATTGGCCGTTAGCTTGGACAGCTCGCTGCTCCAGATATTGGTTCGCAGGATGCGGTCGTCGCTGACCCATTGGCCATAAACGGACGCAAGGGCGTCGATCGCTTGATCATCCTCGCCACCGATCAAGACTCGATCCGGATGCTCCAGATCGGGGATGGCGGTGCCCTCCGCTAAAAACTCTGGGTTGGATAACACGCTGAAGGTCTTGCTGCCATGGGAACTGCCCTGGGCGGAGGACAGGATCGACTTGACAGCCTCCGCGGTCCGGACCGGCAGCGTGCTCTTCTCGACCACGATGGTGTGACCGGTGGCCGCATTGGCAACCTGGCGGGCCGAGGCTTCGATCCAACGCAGATCGCTCGCCTGCCCAGCGCCCACACCACGGGTTTTAGTCGGTGTGTTGACGGAGAGAAAGACCATGTCCGCCGCGGCGATCGCCCCATCCACTTCCGTGGTGAAGTGCAGATTGCGTCCGCGGGTACGGCCGACCACCGCATCAAGACCGGGCTCGTAGACAGGGAGGCGGCTGAGATCCGGATCGTTCCATGCGGAGATGCGCTTCTCGTTGATATCCACCACAGTCACCTGAATGGCGGGGCAGCGGTCGGCGATTACGGCCATGGTTGGACCGCCAACGTAACCAGCGCCAATGCAGCAGATCGATTGGATCGGCGACGGCACGGCGGACATCAGGACCTGGGGAGCGATGGGGCTGAGACTAACCGTGATCAGGCCCCATCCCGACCACCCCCCCTCCAGGTGGTCGGCTGACCCCACCAGCATCCAGCCCCTTGACGAATCCCCCGACGCCGATGGCCGAGCCTGGCTGATCGGCGAGGCGCTGTACGGTTCAGATCCGCTCGGCATCGAGCCGCTGCTGGCGCAGTTCCGCTAGGCGCCTCCCCAGGGCTGGCCCTGGCGACAGGCCCATGGCGATCAGATCTTGGGCCGCCACTGGCGCTCGGATGCCGCGCCAGCGGAGCCACCAGCGCAGCATGGGCCGACGCGGCCCAAGGCCGCAGGCGATGGCGAGGGGAACGGCATCGGGAACCCAGCCGTGCTCCTCAAACAGGGCCGTCCAACGGGATGGTGGCCATGCAAGCGGCGCAGGCGACAGGGTCGACAAACGGTTGCGCAACCGCAGCAGACCCGCCAGCAGATGTTGCTGACGATGGGGGAGCTGCAGACGCTCCGCCACGGCCAGGGGTTCGTCCGCGGTCGCCAGGAGGGCCGCCAAGGGCGGCAGGCCCGCCCGGGATGCCCAACGCAAGCGGCGATGCCAGGTTTGGTCCCGCTGCAGCTGGGGGTCCAGCAGGGCAAGCCCCCCCCAGGATTGCAGTCGTTGCAACGCGAGCGGCCAGGGTTCTCGCTCAAGCAACAACTCCCATTCCATGCGCAGCCGCGTTCCCAGGGCCGCCGGAGCCCCTTCCGGCGCATCCCCGCGCTGCCAATCCCAGGGCCAAGCGGCCAGGGTCTCGGCCGCCTGGGCCCGAGCCTCCTCACTCAACTGGAACCCCAGCCGACTGGCATAGCGAGCGGCGCGCACGAGCCGGGTGGGGTCGTCGCGCAGGCTATGGGGGTGCAAAAAATGAAGCCGCCGCTGGGCCAGATCGTCGCGGCCGCCGAAGGGATCCAGCAGCGTCGGTTCGTCACCCGTCAGCACCAGGGCCATGGCATTGATGGTCAGGTCGCGGCGGGCTAGATCGTCTTCCAGCCGCCCGAAGCGCACCACCGGGTTGCCCGCCGCCACGGGATAGTGCTCCCGCCGGGCCGTGGCCAGGTCGATCAGAACCCCGGCTAGATCGATCTCCACGGTGCCGTAAGCCCGATGCGGGCGCACGGCGATCGGCGACCCGATGCAGGCCCGTTGCAGAGCATCCGCGAGGCGATGGGCCGCCGCGGGACCATCGTCCCCCTGGGGCTGCTCCACCACCAGATCGAGATCCGGAAGGTGGCGCCAGGGGTCGCGGTGCTGGCGATGCAGCAACAGATCCCGCACCGCTCCACCCACCAGGGCCAGACGGCTCTGGGGCAGAACCTCCCGCAGGCTGCTGAGCAACTGGGGCAAGCCGGGCAGCGCCCTCACAGCCGGAGCAGTGTCGAACAGGCGCGGGGCCGCGGATGTGTTCGGTCATGATGCCTGCCAAGCCGTGGCGCGGCACGATGTCATTCCCACCGGATTCACCCCCGGCCCCCAACCCTGCGCCCAGCCGATCACGGCGCGGGCTGATCCTGGCCGGCGGCAGCGGCAGCCGCCTGGCGCCGCTCACCACCGCCGTGAGCAAACAGCTGATGCCGGTCTACGACAAGCCGATGATCTATTACCCGCTCACCACCTTGATGCTGGCGGGGCTGCGGCAGATACTCATCATCACCACCCCGCACGATCAGGCCGCCTTCCAGCGCCTGCTTGGGGATGGCAGTCGCTGGGGCATGGAGATCGCCTATGCAGTGCAACCCAAGCCCGAAGGGTTGGCCCAAGCGTTCCTGATCGGCGCCGATTTCCTGGACGGTGCGCCGGCCGCCCTTGTTCTTGGCGACAACCTGTTCCACGGCCATGACCTGATTCCCCAGCTGCAATCGAGCAACCTCAACAACGAAGGTGCCACGGTGTTCGCCTATCCGGTGCGCGATCCAGAGCGCTATGGCGTGGTGAGTTTCGCCGCCGACGGGCGGGTGCTTGACATTGTCGAGAAGCCCAGCAAACCCAACAGCCGGTATGCCGTCACCGGGTTGTACTTTTACGACGCCAGTGTGGTGGAACGGGCCCGACGGGTGCGTCCTTCAGCCCGCGGTGAGTTAGAAATCACCGATCTCAACCGTCAGTATCTGGACGAGGGGCTGCTGAAGGTGGAACTGATGGGTCGCGGTATGGCCTGGCTCGACACCGGCACCTGCGATTCCCTGCACGAGGCCGCCAGCTACATCCGCACCCTGGAACATCGCCAGAGCCTCAAGGTGGGCTGCCCGGAGGAGGTGGCCTGGCGCCAGGGCTGGATCGATGACCAGAGGCTGCGTGCGCTGGCGGAGCCGCTGCGCAAGAGCGGTTATGGAGACTACCTACTGCAGCTCATGGAGCTTCCCGATGCAGGTTGAATCGCTGGCGATCCCAGGCCTGTTGGTGTTCACCCCACAGGTCTTCGAGGACGAGCGCGGCTTCTTTTTTGAAAGCTGGAATGGACCGCGCTTCGCCAAGGTGCTGGCGGCTGATCCCGGCCAGCCCAGCGCCGACGCGCAGTTTGTTCAGGACAACCATTCCCGCTCAGCCCGTGGGGTGCTGCGGGGCCTGCACTACCAACTGCCGCCCCATCCCCAGGGCAAAATGGTGCGTTGCACCAGCGGCGAGATCTTTGATGTGGCCGTGGATCTGCGCCGCGGTTCGGCGACGTTCGGGCGCTGGTCCGGCGTGCGGTTAAGCGCCGCCAACCATCGACAGCTCTGGGTGCCCCCCGGCTTCGCCCATGGCTTCTTGAGCCTGGAGGAGGACAGTGAGGTGCTTTACAAGACCACGGATGTTTGGCATCGGGAGTGCGAGCGCTCGCTGCGCTGGGATGATCCCGCCATCGCCATCGCCTGGCCGCTGCAGGAGCTCGGGCTCCCCAACGGGCCGAGCCTGTCGGACAAGGACGCTGAAGCGCCCCTACTGGAGGAACTTGAGGCTGCGGGAGAGGTGTTCCCATGAGCCAAGACCAGACCCAGGGCCCAAGCTCCGCCACACCCAGCAACGGCGGCAACCGCCCTGAGCGAGTGCTTCTCACCGGCGCGTCGGGCCAGCTGGGCCAGGCGCTCTTGGCCAGCTGCCCAGACCGCATCAACCTCATCCCTGTCTCGCGGGCGGAGCTGGATCTGGCCGATGCCAAGGCCTGCCATGACCTGGTTCGTGAGCTGGCGCCCGACTGGGTGCTCAACGCTGGGGCTTACACGGCCGTAGACCGGGCCGAGACGGAACCGGATCTTGCTCGCGCGGTTAACGCCGGCGCTCCCGAGGCCTTCGCCCAGGCGCTTGCCACGGGCTCGGGCCGGCTGCTGCAGGTAAGCACCGACTTCGTCTTTGACGGCCGCCAGGGGCATCCATACCAACCCGACCAGGCCCTCGCGCCCCTGGGCGTGTATGGGGCCACCAAAGCGCAGGGCGAGGCGGCTGCGCTGCGGATCCTCGGCGCCAGCCAGGCCTCCATCCTGCGCACCAGCTGGGTCTATGGCCCCGTGGGCCGCAACTTTTGCCTGACGATGTTGCGGCTGCATGGCCAGCGCGCCGCCAGCGGCGAAAGCCTCGGTGTGGTGGCCGACCAGGTGGGGTGCCCCACCGCCACCCATAGCCTGGCCGCCGCCTGCTGGGCCGTGATCGAGCGTCGCCTCAGCGGCACGCTCCACTGGAGCGACTGCGGTGCCGCCAGCTGGTACGACTTCGCTGTGGCGATCGGTGAGCTGGGGGTGGAAGCCGGCGTGCTGGAGCGCGCGGCGTTGGTTCGCCCCCTGACCACGGCCGAGTATCCAACGCCAGCGCGGCGTCCCCCCTACTCCCTGCTGGAAACCAGCTCCACCCGGCTGGCCCTCGGCCTAGAGCCCTGCCACTGGCGCCGGGCCCTGGCCCAGGTCCTGGAGCGACTGAAGGCCCTGGGCACCACCTTGCCGCGGTGACAGACTCCCCCCATCATTCCGGCGCGACGATGGCCAACCTGCTATCCGAAGGTGTGCAGCGGGTGCTGGTGACCGGCGGAGCTGGCTTTATCGGCGGGGCCCTGGTGCGCCGACTGCTGCGGGACAGCGGGGTCCGCGTGATCAACCTCGACAAATGCGGCTATGCCAGCGATCTCAGCGGCATTGAGCAGCTGCTGGCCGAGCTTCCGGCGGAGAGCTCAACGGGCCAGGCGCGCCATCAGCTGGTGAAACTCGATCTGGTGGACGAGGCGGCGACGCTGGAGGCGGTGTGCCGGGCCGACCCGGATCTGGTGTTGCACCTTGCGGCCGAAAGCCATGTCGACCGCTCGATCGAAGGGCCAGGGGCCTTCATTGCCAGCAACATCCAAGGCACCTATTCGTTGCTTCAGGCGGCACGATCTCACTTTGACGCGCTACCGGCGGAGCGGCAGGCCCGCTTTCGCTTCCATCACATCAGCACCGACGAGGTGTTCGGCTCCCTCGGAGCCGATGGGCGCTTCAACGAAAGCACCCCCTATGACCCCCGTAGCCCCTATTCCGCCAGCAAGGCGGCCAGCGACCATCTGGTGCAGGCCTGGCACCACACCTTCGGCCTGCCGGTGCTGCTGACCAACTGCAGCAACAACTACGGCCCCTGGCAGTTCCCGGAGAAACTCATCCCAGTGGTCATCCTTAAGGCGGTGGCCGGCGAGCCCATCCCCCTCTACGGGGATGGCGGCAATGTGCGCGATTGGCTGTTCGTGGAGGATCACGTGGATGCGCTGCTGCTGGTGGCCCGCAATGGTCTGCCGGGCCGTAGCTACTGCGTGGGGGGGCACGGCGAGCGCAGCAACAAGGAGCTCGTGGAGATGCTCTGCGCTTGTCTCGATCGGCTGCGACCGGAGGGCGCTCCCCACGCACGCCTGATCACCCCTGTGCGCGACCGCCCCGGCCATGACCGCCGCTATGCCATCGATCCCACCCGCATCAGCACGGAGCTCGGTTGGCAGCCACGACACGACCTGGAGCAAGGGCTCGAAGCCACGGTGCGTTGGTACCTGGATCATCTCGACTGGTGCCAGAAACTGCGCGATCGAGCTGGCTACAGCGGTCAACGCTTAGGCTGAACTTCTCCCGACAGCAGACGCACAACGAACAATCCTATGCGAAAAGTTCTCGGCTATCCGAAGCATCTCTGGAGAAGGCTTAAAGTTAAATTCTTTGCCATTTATATCTACCTTACGGCACTGCTGGATTACTGGCTATCTCCTTGGGGCCTACGCGGCGGCATCGCCTCCCGACTGAAGGAATTTCCGGCGGGTGCACACCAAAACCCTACGGCAAAGCCCCGCAAAATCGCTCTGTTCGTGGCCTTCTCGCCACGGCTGACTCTCTCCAATGAAGCTTATGTGAAAACGCTGAGTAAGGCAGGCTACGCAGTCATCTACATGAGCAACTGCACGCTGGATGATACTGCCCGCGCAGCGATCAGCCAGCTTGTCTGGCGCCTATTTGAGCGTCGCAACATGGGCCGCGATGTCGGCGCCTTCCGGGATGGCGTGTTGCTGCTTGAGCAGGATGGACTGCTCAACGGCTGCGACAGCCTGTTAATCGCCAACGACTCCATGCAGTTCATCCCGGGCGCCAATGCGGAGAGCCTGGTGCGGGCACTGCAACGCTTCGATGAACATCAAAGCGAAGGACTCTTTAGCCACATCTCGCATACCTTCGGAACGCACTACCAATCCTACTTTCAGGTGCTCGGGAAGCCGATCATCCGCTCGACCGAGTTTCTGAAGTTTTGGCAAGACTATCGCCCCCTCAGCCATCGCGGTCATTGCATTTTCAATGGCGAGATAGCATTGTCCACCCAGGTTTATCGCCGTTTCAGCAGGGTTGATGTTCTCTATACAAGCGAACATCTCCTGGAGTCTCTAAAGCACTTCTTCCGAGGCAAGGGTGGCGTTCCTGCCAGTGAAATCATGCGCTTGCTCCCTTCTCCTTCCCGCACTGTGCAGCGACGCAAGACGGGTTACTGCCTGGATCAGCTGCTACGCAAAGCCGACGGAGGCGAAACACTCGCTTTCTGGGAACTCGACTGGGTTGCAGATCTGATCGAGGCCAACAACCCCAGCCACTTGGCCGCCTTTCTCTATCCCATGTACCTCGGGTGCCCATTAGTTAAACAGGATCTCTGCATGGCTGGAACCTACACCATTGCCCAGGCAATCCTACTCTTTCGCGAAGCCCTAGAGCGCTCGGCGCAGGACGGCGACGAAAGCATCGACGTCGACGCGCATGTCCAGGAGTTTAGCGATGTCCTGTATCTGCGCGGAACACCAATGAGCTATATCAAGCGCCCCCACATCTCTGCCCTTAAAGGCATCACAGGCGGCTTCGTGTATGCGACCACTTACGACGGCAACCTCTGAGCCAGAGGCGCTGCGGCGTCGACGGCTTGTTGTGATCACGGTCAACTACTACTGCAGCGAGCTAGTTGCAGGCTTGGTGGAAGCGACCATGGCCATGGGTGACCCCGATCTATCCTTCATCGTGGTGGATAACTCTGTCCACGACCCAGGGCTCGATGCGCTCAGCCGCTGGCCTGCGCTCACCTTGTTACGGGCGCCGGCCAATCTGGGCTTCGGGGCCGGCTGCAATCTCGGCCTCGCCCATGCCCGGGATCAGGACCCCGGCGCCATCGCCTGGTTGCTCAATCCCGATGCGCGATTGCTACCTGGTGCCATCGCAATCGTGCGACGGGCCCTGGAAGAGTCCCCCCGGCCGGCCGTTCTCGGCACTCGCATCCGCGACCTGGAGGGGCGGCACTGGTTCGATCGGGGCCGCTTCGACCCCTGGCTCGGGCGTCTCTTGCACCGGCCCGATCCCGCCGCAGCTCCCCAGGGTTTCCCCGCACCTGCCGCGGCGCCGTCCAGGCAACGGGCGGATCTACGGCCACCGGGTTGCGACCTGAGCGAATCCAGCGACTGGCTGTCGGGCTGCAGCTTGATCCTCGATCTGGAGGCCCTTGGAGCACCGCCACGCTTTGATCCCCAAATCTTCTTGGACTACGAGGACGCCGAACTCTGCTTGCGGCTGGCAAAGCAGGGGCACCTGGTGCGGGTGACCCGGGCCGTTCTGGTGGAGCATGCCGTTTCGGCGGTTACGGCGCGAGTACCGCAGGCCAAGTATCGCCACGCCACCTTCAGCAAGCTCTACGTGTTATTTCTCCACGCCACACCGCTGGCCCTGGGCCTCAATCTGCTGTACTACAGCTTGAGACCCTTGCTGCAGCTGCGTCGCGACCCGGCCCAAGCCCAGGGTCGCTGGGCCGGCCTGATCGACTTCCTGGCCTGGTGGGCCCGGCGGCTACGCGGCGATCAACGGCTGCGGCATCCCCGCACCCGCTTCACCGCCTCATCCTGAGAAAGCGGCGCAACAGGGCCAGGGCCGTAGCCGGCTTGGCAGCGGACGGACAGTAGCGCCACAAGATATACAGCAGGGGCGGCAGATAGAGATGGGACTTGGGGTTCCCCAGGGTCCAGAGCAGCCCCTGCACACTGTTGAGCGGCAGTTGCTTCTGACGCGGCGAGAAGTCGTTGAGCAGCACCAGCTGCGGGGTCACCCAGGCGGGGATCCCGCTGGCGACGGCCCGCATCACCAGCTCGGAATCGGCGTGATAGTGCGGCAACTGGCGCTCATTGAAGAGCCCGATCTGACGCAGCACGCTGTGGTGCCACAACACCCCATTGCCAGGCAAGGCATCAACCCGCAGCACCGCGCTGGTCGCCACGTAGGACTCGCGTTGGCGGTTGCGCTCGCCATGGTGGCCCAGGCGCAGCAGCTCCGCCCCCCCCCAGGTGGTGAAGGTGCCGAGCGACCAGATCAGCTCCGGGTCATCCAGATGGTTGATCTGACTGCCAAGGATTCGGCAGCCGTACGCCTCGGCAATGGCGACGAGCCGTTCGATGTGGTCCGATGGGACGACAGCATCGTCATTGATCGTCAGCAGCCACTCGCTGCCCTGGGCTAAGGCCTGACGCAGGCCGCGGTTGGTGGCCCCCGCCCAATAATCGTCATCGCTGGCCGCCAGCACCCGCACATCGGGATGGGCGGCGCGGATGGCCGCCGCGGTGCCGTCGCTGGAGTTGGAGTCGACCACCAGCACCCGCAGATTTGGATAGGTCTGACCGGCCATCTGCTCCAGAAATCGCAGGGTCAGCTGGCGCCGGTTGCGCACCGGCACCACAGCCGTGAGCCGCCGCGGCGGCGGCGCAGCGCCAGCCACCAGCCCCTGGCTGGCCTTGGCGGTGGATGCCGCAGCGGCGGCGCGAAGCGGATCAGCCGGGATCGCCATGGAGCGGCTCGATGGGCGCCAGGCGTGGGTCGAGGATCTTGGCCCCCATGCCCGGAAACTTCACAGCGATCGAGACCTTCTCGCCACTGCCGAAGAGGTGGGTGACGACCCCTTCCCCAAAGGCGCTGTGCAGCAGCCGATCGCCCACGGCCCATACCCGGGTCCCGCCAGCCCGACGCCGGACCGCGTTGGCCGCCTGGGCTCCAGGTCCGCCCGCGGCGATCTGGAGCGCCTCGGGGCGATCCACCCGGGTGAGCCGATCCAGCCGCTGCTCCCGCCGCAGGGCCGCGCCGCCATGGCGTGGAAGCTCACCCTGGATCAACTGCGGCGGCAATTCCGACAGGAACACCGACGGAATAGCCGCCTCACGCATGCCCCCCCAGAGGCGCCGCTCGCTGGCGTGGCTGAGAAACAGCTGTTCCTTCGCGCGGGTAATACCCACATAACAAAGGCGTCGTTCCTCCTCCAGGGCCGCTGGATCCTCAAGCGAGCGGTAGCTGGGGAACAACCCCTGCTCCAGCCCCACCAGGAACACAACCGGAAACTCCAAGCCCTTGCTGGCGTGGAGGGTCATCAGGGTGATGCGATCGGCGGCGGTGTCCTTGTCGTCGGCGTCGCTGGCCAAGGCCGCTCCGCCGAGAAAACCCTCCAGCGACCCCTCCTCGTTCTCCTCCTGGTATTGCAACGCCGCGTTGACCAGCTCCTGCAGGTTGCGGCGCCGTTCCTCAGCCTCATCGGTGGCCTCCTGGATCAGTTCGTGCACATAACCGCTCTGCTCCATCACCCGCTGCACCAGCTCCGCTGGGGAGGCGTCGTTCTGGCGACGCTGGAGATCGGTGATCAGCTCGCCGAACTGGAGCAGGCCGCGGGCGGAGCGACCCCCCAGGGAGCGGACCGATTCGGGGTCACTGATCAGTTCCCATAAGGGCACACCCAACTGGTTCGCCGCATCGGTGAGCCGCTCCACCGTGGTCTTGCCGATGCCGCGACGGGGCACGTTCAGCACTCGCAACAGGCTGACGCTATCGGCGGGGTTAATCAACAGGCGCAGGTAGGCCAGCACATCTTTAATTTCACGTCGGTCGTAGAAGCGCAAACCGCCCACGACCAGGTAGGGGAGGCCCCAGCGCACTAGGGACTCTTCCAGGGCCCGCGACTGGGCATTAGTGCGGTACAGCACCGCCATATCGCCCCAGCGCAGTTCGGGGTTACCGGCCTGCAGCAGACGCATGCGCTGCACGACCGCCTCTGCCTCAGCGATCTCGTCGTCGCAGCGACAGAGACTGATCGGCTCCCCTTCTGCCCGGGTAGGTCGCAAAACCTTATCAATCCGCTCACTGTTGTGGGCGATCAAGGCATTGGCAGCTTCCAGGATCGTGGCGGTGGAGCGATAATTCTCCTCAAGCTTCACCATGGTGTTGGTGGTGATGTCAGGAGCACCATCACCAAAGTCTCGCTGGAAGCCCATCAGAATCTTGAAATCAGCAGCCCGGAAGCTGTAAATACTCTGATCGGCATCACCCACCACAAACACAGAACGGTCCTGCCAATCATTAAAGCTGGCGGGATCGGCACCATTGGCGACGAGCAACTTGATGAGCTCATATTGAGTATGGTTTGTATCCTGATATTCATCGACAAGAACGTGACGAAAGCGGCGGTGCCAGAAGTGACGGATCTGCTCATTCTGACGAAGCAACTGCACGGGCAGTAGCAACAGATCGTCAAAGTCGAGAGCATTGTTAGCGGCCAAAGCGCGGCGATAAAGTCGGTAGGCTTCGGCGAGTTTGCGCTCCCGCACACCCTGGGCATTGGCCTCTAGTTGATCCGGCAGCAATCCCTGATTCTTGGCAGTGCTGATGGCCCAGCGCACCTTTTTAGGCTCAAAGCGCTTGGGGTCGAGCTGCAGGTCCTGGGTGACAATCTCCTTCACCAAGGATTGGGCATCGTTTTCATCAAAGATCGAAAACTGCCGGGTCCAGTTGAGACCATCTGGGTCCTTGTACTTGTCGAGATCGAAGCGCAACAACCGGGCGAACAAGGCGTGGAAAGTGCCGATCCAGAGCTCGCGGATCACCTCCCGATATACGCGGCTGCGTAGCTGCTTTTGCTCAACGGCCGAGAGGGTAGACAGGGGCTGGCCGAACTGATTCTGAGCCAGGCGCTGGGCCAGCAACAGCTCCAGCCGCTCCCGCATCTCCCGAGCGGCCTTGTTGGTGAAGGTCACGGCCAACAGCTGATCGGGATCCACGCCGTGGTGGCCGACCAGATGGGCAATGCGATGGGTCAACGCCCTGGTTTTGCCACTGCCGGCACCGGCCACTACCAGCAAGGGGCCGTCGCGATGCTCAACGGCCCGGCGTTGGGCCTCATTCAGACCGGCCAGGAAACTCAAGGATGGCGTGGTGGGGAGTTCACGATAGCCAAGCCGGGGCAAGGGCCTGCATGCCGGCAAGAGACAAGCGTCAGCGCGTCCAAGAGGCCTCGAAGGCTGAGGGCTGAGCCTGGAAAGTCACTGCGGAAGGGGAGGTGGCATCACGTCCCAGAAGTCCACGAACAGATGCGCTGGGGCTGCTCGCGGGGATCAAATCTGCAGTCCCAGTCCAGATGAAAGGCGTTGAGCCCTTGTGGGTGTTGGCGATGAACGACCCGATTTGGGTAATCAACTCCTACCGCTGCGCAGAAGCCTGAGGCTGGACATAGAAGCGGCTGCCACGCCGGATCGCTCGCTGGGTGATGCTTCGGAACCAGGCCTACACCTGGTTAAGCCACGAGGCGTAGGTCGGTGGGTAATGGACCTGGAACCGAGGCCACTGAGCAAATCATAAGCGGACTTTGGCATGCTTGTCGGTGCAAGAGTGATCAAAGGTCATCTGCACCTCAAGCTCGGGCGGGACTTCCTTGTCGATGCGCCGCAAGAAGCACAGGAACTCCTGATGCCGGTGCCCGGGTTTGCACTCGGATGACCGACCCCTTGGCTACATTAAGGGCGGCAAACAGTGAGGGGGCACCGAGGCGGATGTAACCATGGGTGACAGCCTCGACATCGCCCAAACCCACAGGCAACAACGGTTGGGTTCAATCCAGGGCCTGGCTCTGCGTTTTCTCAACAACGGGGAGAGCAACTGGTTTGTCGGGTGGGTGGAGATAGAGCCAAACAATGTCGCGATAATGTCGCGGAGCTTCTCGACCTTACCGAGACCGCTGGCCGAGTGTGCCGGCAAGCACTAGAAGGGATCGTTGGAGAGCTTGTCGCCGTCAGGCTTCCGCGCAGCGGTGCGATGTCTGGCGGTGGGGCTGCATGGAAAAGGTCAACAGCCAGCGATGGACCGTACTGTTGGAGATGGCTGATGCAGCCGCCAAGCAGCGAGCTGCCCAAGGCGTGCTGCCGTCTGCGGGGTTGCTCTGCAGAGCCCGGTGAATCGCCTCGGCCACCCTGTGTCTCCGCATCGGTGCAGGGTCTCGCGGGGCTGAGCTCGGCGTGCCAGCCCTCCAGGCCAAGATCTTGGCACCGCTTGCGGCACTGGCCAACGGTCATGCTTGTTACGCCGATCCGATTAAACATGGCTGGGGTGGTTTCAGCGGCTGCGCAGACCAACACAATCTAAGCCCGCAGCACGATCGCATAGGGCAACGACCTTGAATTGGCAACGCTCGAGAGTTGCTGCGCCTCGTGATCGCTGAGAGCCAGCGGCGGCATCGGACGACCAACTGCGATGGATAAACTGCCCTCACGAGACACGCTCTATTCCAGGAGTTAGTACCGGGACTTCACGCTGGGAGCGGGCTGAGCATGCGCGGCATTCAGCGGAAGATCGTGTCCAACCAAGACGCAAAGACGAAAGAGGGACGGCTGGGGCCAGAGCATCGACGACGGGTCGGGAGCGATTGAATTAGGGATGGTTGCGTCGCCAGGCTGTGAAACGACGACAGGAGCGGAGGGCCCACGCCAGCACAAGAACAAGCTGAGTTGGGTTCAATCCAACAGCCAGATCTGAAATGAATCATAGGAGCCAGCCTTGGAAAGAACGCAAATACAAACAGAGCTCGCCTAACCAGATCTCAAGGTTGGCTGACAACAGCTCGTCGTCAGAGCGGCACCATCAAGCCGGCTTGAGATTTCCACCGTTCTGCCACGCTAGTGCAGCGCCCCAATCGACACATCAACCTGCGAAGTCTGCTGCAAGGGCCGTGCAAAAGTGTTTGCGTCTTCCCCGACGACAACGCAGTCGGTCGCCCGTCGGGAGGGGCGGTGCAGCTGGACCAGCACGAGCACGGCTGGCAAGACGTGGCCGCATCATCTCGGCAGAAAGCATGACCATCATCCAACCAGAAAAATAGAACCGCCAGTGGAGGACAACCATGACGCCGCTCCACCGTTGCGATTCATCGGGAAAGGATGCGGAGCATCAGCACGCGATCAATGAAAAGCAGCCGATCTCCGTTATACAACCACTGATCTGAGGATTCGGACCTGGGGATTCACAACAGGTCCAGATCCAGGGTGCCTATCCCACCAAGGTCGACGCGCAGGCTGGCGCTGGCGGGCGCTGTAGGTAGCAGCCGCCTGCGAGGCATTAGAGGCCCAGAACAGTGCCCAGCTGCAACCACCAAGCTGGAAACCGGATCCGGGCCGCCTACCATGGCCAGCATCGGCCTTAGCGCCACTGGGGGAACAGAAGGTGATCGGTGGCTGCAGAGACACTTGAAGAGCTGGCGCTAGACGATCGCGCCGAGCTCACACCATGACGAACCCCAGAACCAAGCCCCGTTGCGAACACTTGGAGCCGGCGCTGTGCCCCAGGCAGACCGCTCAGCCAACCGATGAGAACTGTCGCTCGTGATCAGCGGATGATACAATGCGGAGACATTGTCACCGTCAGTGAGTACCTATTCGAGTGACCTTTGGTCGGGGCTTGGCAGGAGCTCGACACATCAGCGCTATACGCACATGCATACAATGAGATGCATCTGGCCACCCTTGGTTTTTAGATCACGTTGAGGATCGGAATGGGTTTGGGATTGTACGGTGTGTACGTCTGGGAGCGTCCCAATCGGCCACCAATGCCGAAATTCCCGGGTCGCATACTCGATGTTCTCCCAAGGATCAACAACCGAGCAGCCATCATGATCAAGTCAGCATCCCTGGCGGAGATCCCTGATGCCTGTACACAGGAAAGGCAAGAATCCAGAGAAGTGCACCTCGAACCACGGTCCGTCAAGCCAAAGAGAAAAAGGAGGGGGGGGGTTGACCAGCTTCGATTCAGGATTATATTGTGGGGTAAAGTGTTTTTAGAGAAACACAAGGCCCCACCCCGATGCCCCAGCAACTCAACTGGCTCCTTGGGGCCTCTTCAGGCCCATCACACCGGGCACTCGGAGGCTTTTAGACCTTAATGCCACTCACCTTTCAGGCCCAAAGGGCCAAATCCACCTGGCAAACATCCATGCCACTATTGCCAACATCTTCATTGATGATATTAACCCGCTCGACATCTCAATCGGCACCCGGAAATTTAGCGGGTCTCAATTCAGGCGATGATGCGCTTCATCGGCTTGACTGGCAAGGCCTTTTCCCTGGACAGCTGGAGGTGACGTTTTTGATGGTGACCACATGTTGATTCGTGCTCGTGCACCATTGCGCCTGGGGCTCGCTGGCGGAGGCTCGGATGTATCACCCTACTGCGACACCCACGGAGGTTGTGTGTTAAACACAACCATTGATCGCTACGCATACGCTGTGATCCGGACGCTGGATAGACCGATTATCAGACTTGTCGCATCGGATCGACAAATAGAGGCGGAACTAGACGCAACCCAATGCCTCGAACTTTGTGGAGAGCTAGACCTGCACAAGTCAGTCTATAATTATTTTGTCAAGAACTTCAACGAAGGCTCACCTCTACCTCTTGAACTAACAACATTCTGCGATGCCCCTGTAGGCTCTGGACTAGGAGCTTCATCAACATTAGTTGTGGCGATGATCCGAGCTTTTGTTGAGCTCTTAAATGCACCTCTTGATGACTACGCAATCGCTCACCTAGCCTTCCATATCGAAAGGGTGGAATGTGGCCTACAGGGGGGTAGGCAAGATCAATATTCGGCCACCTTTGGCGGTTTTAACTTCATGGAGTTCCATGCCGAGCAAAAGACAGTTGTTACACCACTGAGAATCAAAGATTGGGTTCTTTGCGAGCTTGAGGCCTCATTGGTGCTATTCTATACCGGAGTATCGCGTGAGTCAGCCGCAATCATATCCGAACAGAGCGCTGGTGTGGCCTCTGGCGACGCCAGGGCTATTGATGCCATTCACGGCATCAAGCAAGAGGCCTTGGTGATGAAGGAATCCTTACTGCGTGGCGACTTTGGTAGGCTAGTAGAATCCATGAGAGTCGGATGGGAAAACAAGAAACGATCTGCGCATACGGTGTCAAATCGACATCTCGAGCAGGTTTTCGAATCAGCCATCGATGCCGGAGCGCTTGCAGGCAAGGCCTCCGGTGCAGGAGGGGGGGGCTTTATGCTCTTCTTCGTACCCACCGAAAAGCGTATGTCCGTCATTCGAGCACTGAGCGGGTTTAAGGGCGAGGTGCGCAACTGTCACTTTACGGAACAGGGGGCTCAGGCATGGCGAGTCTGATTAGGAAGTACACGCTTACGAAACTCAGCGAAGCACAGGAGATCATCTCCAAGATGTTATTCAATGAGGATCTTGAGTCTGCCGTCGAAATGGCTGTGGGGGCATGCATTTCCAGCCTGAAAACAGGGGGTAAAATATTAATTGCTGGCAATGGTGGCAGTGCAGCGGACGCCCAACACATTGCCGGTGAACTTGTAAGTCGCTTTGCTTTCGATAGACCAGGACTTCCAGCACTGGCACTGACCACTGACACATCAACCTTAACAGCGATTGGGAATGACTACGGTTTTGAGCGGCTTTTCGCTCGGCAAATTGAAGCGCATGCCAAGGCAGGTGATGTTTTCATTGGCTATTCAACCTCTGGCCGCTCGCAAAATATCTTAAAGGCGTTTGAAGCAGCTCGCGAGTTAAAGGTCGTAACCATTGGCCTCACAGGGTCTCAGCGAGGGCCCATGGTTGAACTTTGCGACCATCTCTTCGAGATACCATCAACTGACACCCCAAGAATTCAAGAGGGCCATCTAATTCTTGGCCACATCCTCTGCGGAGCCATTGAAAATGCAATGTTTGCTGACGTAGCCTAATGGAGGCAATTATTCTTGCAGGGGGGTTTGGCAAACGCCTTAGAGAGCTGGTTCCAGACGTGCCGAAACCAATGGCTCCAGTAGCCGGCAAGCCCTTTCTAGAGATTTTGCTAACCAGCTTGGCCGAGAAGGGCTTTCATCGTGCCATACTTTCGGTAGGATTCCGTGCAGATCATATTTCTAGCCACTTTGGAGAGTTTTTTGCCGGCATTAAGTTGTCTTATGAGGTCGAGGAATATCCTCTCGGAACAGGTGGGGCGGTACGTGCAGCATTACAGCAATGCCGGAACAATCACGTGTATATTTTTAATGGCGACACCTATCTTGATCTAGAGGTAGAAAGATTAGAACAGCATTGGCAGGAGCGGGGCAATCCAGTGATCGTCTGTCGCGCTGTCCCCGACGTTTCTCGCTACGGTGCACTTGATATTAAGGACGGCGCTGTGGTTCGTTTTCTAGAAAAGGGGGGAGCAGGAGCTGGAATTATTAATGCCGGCTGTTATATTCTTCCAGTAAATATGCTGGATAGCTACCAAGTCGGGAAACCGTTCGCGTTGGAAGCCGACTTTTTAGCACAAGCTGTGACACAGCAACGTTTTGATATCTTCGAGTCCCATGGTGTATTCATCGACATCGGCGTACCTGCTGACTACAGTCGTGCCCAGATTCTCCTGGAAGGACGCTGATGGATAGCGCCAGGCCTGCGCTGTTTCTTGACCGGGACGGCGTAATCAACATCGACAAAGGGTACGTATATCGCCGAGAAGACATCATCTTCGTGGACGGAATCTTTGAGCTATGCAGAGCTGCACTGAGGCATGGCTATTCGATTATCATCATTACCAATCAGGCGGGCATCGGCAGGGGATACTATTCTGAGGCAGACTTCGCTACTCTGACAGAGTGGATGATTGGCAAGTTTGCCGAACAAGATGTTGAGATTGCCGCAGTCTACTACTGCCCACATCATCCTGTACATGGGATCGGTCCATACAAGACAGACTCGCCTTTTCGTAAACCAAGACCTGGCATGATTCTGCAAGCAGCCAAGGAGCACTGCATCGACCTCGCGAGGTCGATGCTCGTGGGCGACAAAATAAGCGATATTGAAGCTGGAAGTGCCGCAGGAGTGGGACGTCTTGTTCTGTATCATGAATCAAGCGAGAACGAGCCCTCGCGGTTCCAGATAAGACGTATCAGCAACCTCCTGGAAGCAGCGAGCATTCTCGTTGGTGGGTAACATAAAAACAAGCTGAGCATCCATTGTCGAGAGGTCTACGACGACGCTAAAATTGACCACCCATGCATGGGGCCTACAAATGCATGGACGGCAAAAGCCTTGGACTGCCGGGCTTCTGGATCCATCACCAACCTCCAACAGCTGATCACAGTTGCAGCTGTCATGAAGGTGAGTCTCAACAACATTTGCGAGCCAACCGATATAGCAGCAGCAGAGGCCACTAGCGTGCAGACTCGGCTGGCGGCAGGGCAGTGCCCCTCTGCTGTTTTGCCACTGGCCATGGCGCCTATCGGATGTCTGTCAAACCGGAAGTGCTTCCGCTCCGTGGTGGGTGGGCCAACCCTGGAGGAAGAGTGGAGCAGTGCCGTGAGGGAGACCACTCCAATTCACCCAAGCTGGCCAGATCCAATCGCCAAGACGGGGATCTGGGGGCACTGGTCTCGACGCTCTGGCCTGAGAGACTGAATCTGCTGCTGCTCAACGAGGGGCATCTCTCTGGCAGCGGCAGACAAGCTCAACATGTTTTCATGAGGGTTCACGTCGGCAATGTGTGTCTGCTTCTCAGAGCCAATCACGGCCTGACATGCAAACAGTATTCAAGCCGTGGTCAAACTATTAGCTGAGCAGGAACCCCAGGGGGCGGGGCGGTCTAGCCCCCACCCCCTGGGGTGCAGAGAAAATGCCTAGGCGCCCCCATATTTTTGATGCCATTCATCATGTGAGAGATGTTTCAGCCTAAAATCATTCTTCCACTTTTCAAATAACAACTCATTGTTATGTTTTTGCAAGCCCTCATTTTGCTCCTCGTATGAACCATGCTCGAAATGAATGACTTCTGAGCGGGGCTCATAGAGAACCCGAAGTCCCATGGAGCGAGCCGACATGGCAAGATCAGAATCCTCACAGTAAGCGTTCTTATAGCGTTCATCAAAGCCACCGACAGCAGACCAGAACGAAGCACGAATAAGAATTGAAGCGCCAGAAATATAATCAACCTCACGAGCGAGATTCACTTGCGGATCATCACGTTGCGACCCGCGCCCAGCGTTCATGCCGGACCCGTCAGAAAAAAGCACCCCACCCGCTTCCTGGATAACACCATCTGGATAGAGAAGCTTCGACCCTACGATGGCTGCTGAAGAATCTGCCTCGATTGTTCGGAAAAGGGCTTCGAGCCACCCCGGCAACACAACAGTGTCGTTGTTCAACAGCAGAAGATAATGGCCCCTCGCATGTTTAGCCGCGTTATTGCAGTTGCGGAGGAAACCCATGTTGGAGGTTGTTCGGGCGATCCGTAAGCCGGGAAAGATCTGCGCCGCACGGACAGTCTCATCCGAGGATCCATCATCCGCGAGGATGATCTCGTATCGCACTCCGCTGCCAACGCTGGTCTGAACAACTGATGTTAAACAGGCTCGCGTCAATGCCCATTTATTGTAGACGGGAACAATGATCGATACATCGACAACCTCATCAAGGGCCGGAGCTGGAATAGCTGATGGGTCAGCACCACTGCAATACTCTGCGAATAGATTGAGAGGCAGCACTCGAGCCTGATCAAGAATTTTAAGCAGGTGTGCGCGATTGGCCTCATCACCAAATCGTTCTCGAACCAGCTCCTGGCCGTTGCGCGAAAGACGCTCCCAAAGCGCAGCATCCTGGTACAGCGAAATAACAGCCTCAGCAAACTTCTGGGGCTCATCAGCCACCAGCGCATGGATGCCGTCCTGAATGCCCATACCCTCTGCGGCGATCTCGGTACACACGCAGGGAATACCGGCGCCCATCGTGAGGGCCACCTTCCCCTTAATCCCCGCACCAAAGAGGAGGGGGGCGACGCCAAGACGGAACACGCCTAGCAACGGATTGAGATCCTGCACAAAGCCAACAAAGCGTATTCCCGAGATCTCACCGAGTGCAACGACGGAAGGGGGGGCCTCGGCGCCAACGATGTGGAACTCTGCACCAGGAAGCGCCTCGTGGACGATCGGCCAGACCTCAGTGGCAAACCACAGCACGGCATTCACATTCGGGGGATGGGAAAATCCCGCAATGAAGAACAGGTGGCTGCGCTCAGCGAAGGCTCGACTCGCTGGAAGGATGGGTGCATAAAGCACCGGAAAGAGCATGATCGAAACATCTGGGAGCTCGGCCTTGAGCAGGCTCACCTCAGCAGGACTGACAACAACCACATGGTCGGATAAACGCATGATGGTGAGCTCTCGCTCTTTGGTCGCCAGGGCCAATTGGATTTTTTTCGCATCGTTATGTAGCTCTGCCTCTCGTGTTTCACGCAAGTATGCCAAATCCGGGGCATGGAAAATGACCCGTGATCGCGGTGCGGCCTTGCGGAATGGAATGAGAATTGATTCGGCGACATCAACGCGGAATACATAGAGGGCTCCAAATTTATGTCCGTTGGCAGAAATATAGTCTCTTGAGCTTACAAAGCCACTCTTCGTGGTGATCACTTCGACACCAACAGCTTCTAGCCGAGCCGCGTAGCGCCGGGAAGGAGCCATATCGTTAGGCAAGAAGACAACTTCGTAACCCAAAGAGCACAGATCCTTGAGAATACCGAAGGTAGCCAGTTCGCCCGCAGATACATCGGCCCGGGGTATCCTGTAATCCGCAACTAGGATGCGGCGAGACACTGCAGGATCAGGAGCCTTGGAGGCTCGCCGATTCGGAAAGAGAGAGATAGCTGAGCGGAACCCAGGAGCCGATTGAGACCGCAAAATCCTCTTTGCCCTATCAGCAACCAAGCGATACGGGAGGGTCATTCGCCAGCTCCACGAACGCTGCAGTGCAGCCAACAATAATCTAGCCTCAGTCAGCGACTGATTCAGCCGCTCAATTTCATCCTCTTTCTCTTCATTGGAATTAATGAGCTTATCAATCGCTTCGGCTTGCGATGCGAAAACCATGTCAATATTAGCCTGTTGCTGATAACTAGCATCGATCGAATCACGGAGCCTATTTGTAACTTCGCTGGATAGAGCATGGTCGATCGCAGTGATCCCGTGCCGCTCAATGTCGAGCTTGCTGACTCGCACCACCACGTCAGGTCGCACAGGGAATGGCGCCGCAACGAGGAGAGGCCAAAGCAGCGGGATCGAGATCTTAGCTTCAATGACCTCGAAATAGTAACGCTTCGCATCATTAACTGTTGACTGAAATGCACAGGGAATCTGGATTGAAGCTGCAAAGTCTTGCCACGGGAAAAGAGAACTCATCTCGCCACTGTCCCAGAACGCAAACGGGCGTCCATAGGCAGTGGCTAGAATGGCGGCATTTAGAGAGCCACAAAGAACAAACTCGGCTTTTAAAAGCTGATCAATAAAGGTTTGGATTGAACGCTGGGACTTCCGAACAGCTGGCCTTAGAACCTCAGTGCCACCCGATAGGCTGCACAGCTCATCGTCACTGCGATGATCTTTGACATCTGGGACCAGAAGCGTGGTGCCACTGGACTGCAGGCTTGAGGGTTGATAAAGTGCCGGCAATAAAAGGGTTGGATCGCCAGTTGGTACTTCATTTCCTAGTCCAAGCGTTGCCCGTGTCAGAGGCCCCCTAACAGCGAGGAAATTACAATCTTTCCGATCTAGGCTACAGATGCCACTACTTTCTCGCAGCCCACTGCCCCAGAACATTGTGCGGATGCCCTGATCTACAGACTTTTGGCCTTGCCGCTTGACCTCTGGGAAGTCGTCATCAATACAACTACCCCCAATCATCACTTGGGACGACTGCATGCCTATGGGATAAAAGACCTCTGCAATCAAAAAGTCCGACAAACAAGCTTCCAGACTTTGATCGTCCATTTCCTGCAAGAAAGTTTGACGGGAGCGAAATGCCATCTCATCCTTCCCGAGATTGTCTAAAGAACTGTATCATGAGCAATTGACCTTTGATGCTCCTGGATCAGGACCGAC
The DNA here is from genome assembly GCA_046319055.1 of Synechococcaceae cyanobacterium. Lineage (GTDB taxonomy): Bacteria > Cyanobacteriota > Cyanobacteriia > PCC-6307 > Cyanobiaceae > Cyanobium. The sequence continues at coordinate 11,998 of JBKCTK010000267.1, read as the reverse complement.
CACCTTATCCTTTTAGATTCTACACGACAGGCAGTTCGCATCCACCAGCTTGTGGCGCAAAACGGTTTTGTGCTCAGGGGGAGCTTGCTTGCCAGCGAAAGAATCTCAGCACGACCATGCGCAGTGTCAGACGACATCGGCAACTGAGCCTGAGACACCACGAAAAATGAGCCTCCCGGAGCCCGAGAAACCAAAATCAACAACCGCAGGCCCTGGGCCATTGGTCCCTGCGCAGACCAACACCAAGGCGGCTTCAACAGCTGGCTTGGTGCCTTCGGCATGGACTCGAACAGCCCGAACGGAATACAGCCGCGCCCAAGGGTGCGATGCAGACCCCGGACAACATGAGGCCGAATTCCTGCCCGATGAGAGCTCGTGGCACATGTAGCCAAAGTTCTTAACGACTCTGCCGCCGGATGAGCCCCCCCAAGGCTGCCTCAAAGTCCTCTCCAGCGGCCCAATCTCTCGGCCTCGGTACCGCCAGGACTCACGCCAGGTCCGGCTGGATCATCCCGGAACGCAGCAGAACCTGAGCCTTGCGAGTTCAGAAGAGCAACTTTCAGGCAGCCCTGATGAGCCCCCCAAGTTGATCGAGGATGCCCTGCATGGCGCTATCAGGATCCGGACCTACCAAAAAGTACGCTCAAGAGGTACTTGGAGGCCCTCGCCAGCACTTCCAGTGCCAGGATGCACTGGATCTCGCAAGCAAGAGAAGGTGCGTATTCAATCCTTAAATGGCGGAACATAATACAGAAGTCCACCATCCTTCCCCGAGCATGATTGATGCATGCATCTACGAATCAGCAAATTCCTTCGAACCAGCGGGGCGGGCAAGAGTCTCCCAGTAAACCACCATGCTAAGATTAGCCTGCTGAAATTGATTCAATGGATCTATCTGCTTTTTCTGTTAACCCAACCTACATAGCGCCATCCGCCTGGTGGCAACACGTTCCGATCGCCCACTGGCTAATCTTTGCCTTAAGGCCCGAGAGAGTTGTAGAACTCGGAAGCCATTTCGGCGTCTCTTTCTTTGCTTTCTGTGAAGCAGCAGAGGCATTTTCCCCGAATACGTTTATCTATGCCATAGACACATGGGGAGGGGATGAGCACGCGGGCTTTTACAACGAAGACGTCTATAGTAAAGTTGCAGGCCATTGGGAAGACCATCATCGCGTAAGATCCCGACTAGTGCGCTCTACCTTTGATTTGGCTGCCGAACATTTTGAAGACAAATCAATTGATATTCTTCACATCGATGGGCTTCACACCTATGCCGCCGTCAGACACGATTACGAGACGTGGCTTCCTAAGCTCAAAGACGAGGCTATTGTTCTCTTTCATGACATCAATGTCCGAGAGCGGGAATTTGGAGTTTGGAAGCTCTGGGAAGAAATCAAGGATAACAACAAAACCTACGAGGTTCTGAATGGTCATGGCCTGGGAATTCTTGTTTTTGGAGAAGAAATGGCGAGTAAACTTGTTGAGCTGCCTGCCTCTCTGCGCACTTTACAAGCCAAAGGAGAGCTCCTTGAAAAGCTTGCTCAAATGTCCCTAAATCTTGCTTCCGGGCTTGCAGCTGTTGAGCATGCCAGAGCTGAGACCATGCAAGCCAGAGCGGAGGCTGAGCAAGCTAGGGCGGACGCCGAGCAAGCCAGGGCTGAGGCCAAGCAAGCCAGGGCTGAGGCCGAGCAAGTTGCTCACAGCTTAAGGGGCATGCAAGAATCACGGATATGGAGGCTAACACGACCTGTCAGACTGATCGCTGATTACGGCAAGAGATTCACGCACAATCAATAATCGCTATATCTTCTCGCCTGCCCAATCTGAGTTAAGATTTGAATGCGCACGCATGGCCAACCATCGCTCCATAGCCCCGAGCCTCCAGACTCCTGTAAGCCATTAATATCCTCCACCATCTCATAAGCACTCCACTACTTAAACTGGCGCCTGAGCATAGTCTTTTCATGAACCCAATTCAAGCCACTGAAGAACTAAGCATCAATGTAAATTGAGATTTTCACACATCCACAGAATCCGGATTTGAATTCAGCGAAGATCTCGCAGGCCAAACTTTTATACGGTGTGACATCCGCTGTAGCTTTTTTATGGATTCAGGGTTGCTGCCTAGCCTGTACGCGAGCGCATGCAGGAGAAGTGGGCCTGGGCGGGGCTACGCAGGCAAACCATCCAGCAACCCGATAAAGATGAAAAGACTTAGGCAGGAGATACTCCTTGGGGATTATCCTGGAAGCTGAATGGCTTAAACCTTAAGTGACCTTTTGCTGGCCGATGCGGCGCTCAAGGCTCGCCAAATCATTAAAACTTTCCGAGAGCTGGCGCAGTTGGTCAAAGTTGCCAGCTGCCTTGATGCGACCATGCTCAAATTCATAAATGTAGTCAGATCGCATCACTGTTGACAGACGATGGGCAATCAAGACAAGAGTACAACGGCGACCGATGAGCTCTATCGCCTCCATCACCTCGGATTCAGTACGGTTATCGAGCGCACTTGTGGCTTCATCAAGAACAAGGAATTGGGCATTGCGATAAAAGGCACGGGCTAGGGCTAGGCGTTGGCGCTGACCACCAGAAAGTCTGAGACCGTTGTCACCTATTGGCGTGTAGAGGCCTAGTGGAAGCTCCGCCACAATGTCGGCAAGCTGGGCAGCCTGGAGGGCATCCCAGACGCGATCATGATCAACTTTTTCATCTTCTTCTGCGAAGGCGACGTTGGCAATCACGTGGCTGTTTAAGAGCGTGATCGCTTGGGGCACATAGGCGCAGTTGGCCTGCCAGGCTGGAACGTCAGCTTCCGAAACATCAATCCCATCAAGCTGGAGAGCACCTTGGCAAGGTCTCAACAAACCCAACAGGTGATTGGCGGTGGTGGTTTTACCGCTGCCGGTAGATCCGACAAATGCAATGCGTCCGCCAACAGGGATACTCAGGTTAACCTCGTGAAGAACGAGCCGATCACTTCCTGGATAGTGGTAAGTGACATTGTTGAGGCGGATGCTATGGCGGGGCATCACACCCTGAGGCGTGGGTACTTCAGGCGAGCGGATCGTTAGTCGCGTGAGAGGAAGATCGATCAGTTTCAGGGTTTCCTCAAGATCAGGGAGACCAGCCCTCAGGGAGGTCACCGAGCGGAAGCAGTCCTGCAGCGGTGGCGTTAATTTTGTGGCAGCAACAGCAACGGTAGCTAGAAAAGGAACAATCTTTATAATCGATGAAGCATCCGCTGACCTCATAACAGGAAGGAGGCCAATCACAAAGATCATCGTGATACCAAGTGGTTCGATGAGCGCACGGGGCAGCTCTGGCAAAACTTCCGCTTTCCAGATGAAAGGAATGGCCAAACGACCTGCTGCGGTATATTGCTTTTCAAAGTATGGCTCTGATCCGCTTAACTGAACGTCCAGGATGGTACGCATCGATTCAGAAAGGATATTATTGGTCTCCATCTCCAGTGCTATTCGCTGTCGAGCCGCGAACCTCAGGAAGGGAGTAATTGAAATGGATATAAAGAAGTACGCAGCAACAAGACCAAAAATCAATACGACAGCAATAAGCCTTCCAACCGTAAGTACTCCAATAGACAGCAGCACAATAACAAAGAATCCGCTTAACAATTGCAGCAAGGGCAGCACCACAATCTCAGCCACACGGGTAACGTTAATCAGCACCTTCGCAGAGAGATCACTGCTGGCTTGGCCCAGGAAATACTCATAGGGCTGGGCGATCAGTTTGCGGTGAGCCATCTCGGAGAGATCCCGCCAAATCGATGCCTTTAAGCGCACCTGAGCCGCCCTCAGGAACAACTTTGAAATCGAGGAGAACCAGCTGGCGGCAATATACGCAAACACCAAAACAACCACCCTTAGCCGCGGATCGGCCGGTGCCAGATCAGGCCAAGGAAGAGGTGGATCATTGGCTTGCCCAACCACAACAGTGAACAGGCGAGCCACCAATGCAAGAACCAGCAAATCCGAAAAGCCGGAAATAATGGCAACAGGAAGCAGCCCTAGCAGCGTTCGCTTGCGCAGCGGGGGCAGGGCTCTGATCAAACGGACCAGGCTGCTGAATGTCTGGCTCTTGCCAATCATGATCAGGACTTTAGGGAAGCACCCTCAACCGCCAAGCCTGACCCTGCCACTTAGGAGGCTGATCTCCCCAGACGAGCCCGCAGTTGCTCGCGGCGTTGCTGCCAGCGGCTCCACCAGGCCGGCGCAACCCGCAGCGGCGGCTCTCCTTGCAGCAGTCGATCCCAGTGCGCATCAATGCCGGTCAGGGCGCGCTGCCAGGTGTCCAGCTGGGCGGTCTCTTGAAACCGTTGCAGCAGGGCCTGGAGACCTTGGTGATCCGGGCGCCAAGCCTGGGGCTCCGCCACGGCTGCGGCAATGCGCTCCAGATCCGCTGACAGCGTGCCAAAACCGATCTGGTGTCCCACCAGGCCGGGATCCAGGTTGTCCGCCAGGGCGTGATTCAGGCTGCTGAACACCACACATCCGCAGGCCAAGGCCTCGATCGGCGGCAGACCGAAGCCCTCGCTGACGCCCCGGCCCCGCCAGTACTCGGCCGAGTCGTAAAGCACCACGGTGGCGCTGTTAAACAGATCGACGAGGTCGTCGACCCAGCCGCTCTGCACCTCCACCCGCAGGCCCCTGGCTCGCAACGCCGGCACCAATCGCTGCAAGACATAGGGGCTGTTCTTGCGGCGCTGGACAAGCACATCAATCGGTCGACGTCTGGCCTCGATCACGCTGCTGGCCTGGCGGGCAGCACCCCGCTCCAGCCATTGGGGCGCCAAAGCGTTCGGCACCAGAAACAGCGGCGTCCGCGGGCTACGGGCCCCCCAGTAAGCCAAGGTGTTGCGACTGACGGCCAGAACTGGCACCCCGGGCGGCAGATCGAAGCCATAGCCGCAGCTGTGGGCGTGATACGCCACCGGTCGGCCACCGAGCCGCCGCACCAGCTTGGGCACATCGAACCCCCAGCTGACGATCCAAAGGGCCTCGGCGGGTGCTGGCTCCTGGCGGAGCAGATCCTCAAGCCAGGGGAGGTCGGCCTGCCGCTGGCGATAGGTGACCACCTGACTTGGCCGCAACTGGGCCACCAGCCCAGCCGTCTGAAGCTCCACCAACAGTCCTCCGCAGCGCCAACGGGCTCCGGTGCCGGGCACCAAAAAGCGCAAGGGGCGGGAGTGTGCCTGGACCAAGGCGTGGGAGGCGACAGCCGCCCGACTCTGACTCAGGCCGCCACGACCTCGGTGCTGCCCGTGCGCTGACGGCGGGTGAGGAAGCCGAACAGCACCTTGCCGATGGCGGCGATCAGGTTGCCCTCCAGCTCTTGGAACATCTTCATGTTGCAGTGGAAGGCCTCGTTGGCCTCCGCCACGATCCGATCCGCCATCTGTTGGTCGATCGGCAGGTTATCGAGCACAGCGCGATAATTGGTCTTGAAGGCTTTTTCGTCAGGGATCGTCTCGAACTCGTAGAAGCGAAGGCCATCCTGCTCGCCCAGATTCATCGCCTTTTGAGCGATATTTTTGAGGATCTGGCCGCCCGAAAGATCACCGATGTAGCGCGTGTAATGGTGGCCCACCAGAAGCTCTGGCGCCTCTTTGGCGACTTGGCGAATCCGCTCTACGTAGGCCCGGGCCCCAGGCGTGGCCTGCACCTGGGCGCGCCAGTCAGCACCGAAATAGAAGGCGAGATCCTGCTCGAGGGATTCGCGCCGGTTCAGCTGGGGAAAATAGATAGGGCCCACCACGGGATGGTTGGCCAGCTGGCCGATTTCTTCCTCCATCGCGCTGTAGACATGCCAGAGGTCGGCCACCAGGGTGCGATAGCTGGCCTTGTCAACCACACCCTTAAGGAAGCAGCTCACAAAACCCGTGTTTTCAGCCATGGTGTGGGCTTTCTTCGTTCCTTCTCGCAGCTGCGAGGCAAGAGCGACAGGCATCGGCAGGTCCTGATGACACGGACAGGCCCTCTACCGTAGGTGTGGCCCCAGCGGCGCCGACGGCAAGGTTGCGAAGGGTTACGCGAGCCTGGCTCAACCCGGCAGCTCGCGGCGGCAGCTCGCGGCGGCAGGGCCCGCCCGGCGGCTATCGCCCGCCAGAGGTGAGGCCCGCCAGATCTGCGGCCCGACCTGGCGATGGGCGGCGATGCGCGTTGGTGGTTGGCCCTCGAGCCGAGCCAGGCCTGAGACGAGCGGATTCGCCGGCCCGCCACCTGGGGCAGCCGCGACGCGGCCGCCCTGCCGGAGCTCTGGCCGGGGCCCTGCCGCGAGGGGCGCGTTGGCAAGACGATCGGGCTTGGGCAAGGCGGCGGCTGCAGCGCTGCTCAGGCGGCTTGGGAATCCTGCCCGGCGTCGCCCTCCCCAGCGTCCAGGCCAGCGGCTTCGCCGAACAGAGCGAAGAGGTCCCGACAGAAGTCCTGCAGCTCCTGCTCCACCGCCGGCGCCGGCCGATGGGGCCCCGTCGACCGCCAGTCGCCCACAGTGGCCAGGCGCCAGCGCTCTGATTCGTAGGTGAGCCCGCGCAGGATCGCGCCCAACAACCGGGGACGGGCCGGGGGGCCAGCGGCATGGTCAGCCGGTAGTTGCTCCAGCCTTAGCTGCAGCAACAGGGAACGGCACTGGGTGCGGGGGCTCCAGCCTGGAAAGTGGAACGAAAGATCGACGCTGTGCCGATCGGCAAAGGCCCGGGTCTGCGGATCCTCGCGCCAGGGCTTCAAGTTGGCGCGTGCATCCGGAAACCGGCGGCGAAACAGGGTCGCCACAGTAGCGATGGCCTGAGCCAAGTCGAGGTTGCGGGCCTGTTCGGCGGCGTTCATGGCTCCATCCTGAAGGGAAAATCCAGGATTCGGCGCTTCCATCGCCAGCCCCTCACAGGCCAGCTCCCAACCACATCGACGGTCCATCCCACCGATCACCGCGGACCTTTGGCGTGGAAGGGCCGCCATAGGCTCGTGTGAACGCCCATCCCCCAGCCGGCGCCTCCCTCCATGGCCAGTTACGACAAGCTCACGCCGCCCTCCAGCGGCACCGCCATTCGCTTCGAAAACGGGCAGCCCGTGGTGCCGGATGATCCCATCATTCCCTTTATCCGGGGTGATGGCACCGGCGTGGACATCTGGCCCGCCACCCAGCTGGTGCTGGACGCGGCGGTGGCCAAGGCCTACGGCGGCGCACGTCGGATCGAATGGTTCAAGGTCTACGCCGGCGATGAAGCCTGTGAGCTTTACGGCACCTACCAATACCTGCCCCAGGACACCCTCTCCGCGATCGAAACCTATGGCGTGGCGATCAAGGGACCGCTGACAACGCCGATCGGTGGCGGCATCCGCTCGCTCAATGTGGCGCTGCGCCAGATCTTCGACCTCTACTGCTGCGTACGGCCCTGCCGCTATTACGAGGGCACTCCCAGCCCCCATAAGCGCCCCCAGGATCTCGATGTGATCGTCTACCGGGAGAACACGGAAGATATCTATATGGGCATCGAGTGGGAAGCCACGGATCCGGTCTGTATCGAGCTGCGCCGCCATCTCAACGATGTGGTGATCCCCGCCAATGGGAAGCTCGGCAAGCGCCAGATCCCCGAAGGATCCGGCATCGGTATCAAACCGGTGAGCAAGCACGGCAGCCAGCGCCACATTCGCAAGGCCATCCAGCATGCAATCCGCTTAGAGGGCAACAAACGCCACGTCACCTTGGTGCACAAGGGCAACATCATGAAGTTCACGGAGGGTGCCTTCCGCGACTGGGGCTATGAGCTGGCCACCAGCGAGTTTCGCGCTGACTGCGTCACCGAACGGGAGAGCTGGATCCTCGACAACGCCGATCGCAATCCGGGGCTGAGCATCGAGGCCAACGCCCGCATGGTCGACCCTGGCTACGACGCCATGACCCCCGAGAAACAGGCGGGCATCTGCAATGAAGTCAAGGAGGTGCTGGACGCGATCGGCGCCAGCCACGGCAATGGCGCTTGGAAGCAGAAGGTGATGGTCGACGACCGGATTGCCGATTCGATCTTCCAGCAGATTCAAACGCGTCCAGCTGACTATTCGATCCTCGCCACCCTCAACCTCAACGGCGACTACATCTCCGATGCCGCCGCGGCCGTGGTGGGGGGTCTGGGCATGGCGCCGGGCGCGAACATCGGTGACAACGCCGCCATCTTCGAGGCCACCCACGGCACAGCTCCGAAACATGCCGGCCTCGATCGCATCAACCCCGGTTCGGTGATCCTCAGCGGCGTGATGATGCTCGAATACATGGGTTGGCAGGAGGCGGCCGACCTGATCACCCAAGGCCTCAGCGCGGCGATCGCCAATGGGGAGGTCACCTACGACCTGGCCCGCCTCATGGAACCAAGGGTGGAACCGGTGAGCTGTTCGGGCTTCGCCCAGGCGGTGGTGCGCCACTTCGGCGGCTGAGGCGACCGGCCGACCCCGTGGCGCTGGCAGAGCCGAAGGCAGGCCACCAGCTGCTCGATCCTGGGGCCACCCCCCCCGATCCCTGGGGTGGCCCGCCGCCGATGGCTGGCGAACAGCCCCGTCCCAGCTGCCACAGGGCCCACCAGGGTGGTGATCGACGCCCCCTGGCAAGGCCCTGATGGGCCCCCAGCCCCCCGCCCCAACCCGGCAGACTGCGGCCCTGAGCGCTCCTTCCTCCGCCACCGCCTTCCCCTTGCAGGCGGCCGATCCCTGCGTGCACTGCGGCTTCTGCCTGCCCACCTGCGCCAGCTATCGCGTGCTCGGCACGGAGATGGATTCCCCCCGCGGCCGCATCCACACCCTGCGGGCCCTTGAGGCGGGGGAACTGGAGCTCGACGCCATCGTCGCCGGCCATTTCGACAGTTGCCTGGGCTGCTTTGCCTGCGTCAGCGCCTGCCCCTCCGGCGTGCGCTACGACCAGCTGATCGAGGCCACCCGGCCGCGCCTGAACGCCCCGGAATTGCGCACCCCCGCCCAGCGGGCGCTGCGCCGGCTGCTGTTTGCCATGCTGCCCTACCCGCGGCGGCTGCGGGCCCTGCTGGCGCCGCTGCGCGCTTACGCCGGCACCCCGCTGCAGCGCCTGGCCCGTTCCAGTGGTCTCACCCGCCTGTTCGGTCCGGAGCTGGAGGCGATGGAGCGGCTGCTGCCGCCGCTGGCGCCCCAGGCCTTCCGCGACGCGATGCCGGTGTTGGTGCCGGCCCTAGGGCCCAGGCGCCTGCGGGTGGGGCTGGTGCTGGGCTGCGTGCAGCGCCTATTCGATCCAGCGGTCAACCAGGCGGCCCTGCGGGTGCTGAGCGCCAATGGCATCGAGGTGGTGATCCCCCCCGGCCAGAACTGCTGCGGCGCCGTCACCCATCACCAAGGAGAACTGGCCCAGACCCGAGAGCTGGCCCAACAGCTGATCGCCAGCTTCGAGGCGGTGATCGGCCCCGGGCGCTCCGCGGGCCCCGAGCCCCTGGATGCGGTGCTGGTGGCGGCATCCGGCTGCGGCCACACGCTCAAGCAATACCCAGAACTGCTGGAGGCCGAACCGGGGCCCACCGCCACAGCGAGCGACCAGCCAACCAGCGGCAGCGCGGCGCCAGTGACGGCAGGCCTGCCGTTCTCAGCACCGGTGTACGACATCCAGGAGTTCCTGGCACGGGTGGGCTTGAGCGACAGCTTCCGGGCCTTGCTGCGCCCCTTGCCGTTGCCGGATGGCCAGCCCACCAGCGCCACGCGGCCGCTGCGGTTGGCCTACCACGATGCCTGCCACATGCTGCATGGCCAAGGCCTGTCGCAACAGCCGCGCCAGTTGCTCGCCCAAATCCCCCACGTCCAGATCCGCGAGGCGGTGGAGGCTGGCGTCTGCTGCGGCAGCGCCGGCATTTACAACCTCATCCAGCCCGAGGTGGCGGCCGAGCTGGGGCGGCTCAAGGCGGATGATTTGGCCGCCAGCGGCGCCGACATCGCCGTGAGCGCCAACATCGGCTGCAGCCTGCAAATCCGCCGCCACCTCGACGAAGCCGGGCGCGCCCTGGCGGTGGAGCACCCGATGCAGCTGCTAGCCCGCAGCGCCGGACTCGACGGCTAAGCGTTCGCTGCAAAGCCCCGTTGCGACCGGTTGAACCCACGCCTGAGTTGAGCTGATCCCGCTCTATGCCTGAACAGGGCTGGAGGTGCTGTGAGCGCAAATCCGTCCTGAACCGCGTTGTCCCGCCAACTCCCAACCTGATCAGCAACAAAGTTGCTCAGCGGCAACGATCACTCAATAATGAATGCTGACCGGCACCAATGAGCGCCCAAAAGCGAGGCGTTGGGAGCCAGTTCTTGACCTGCGTTAGGCAGTATTCATCCGTTGCGGAGCTTCGTTGCTGATCAGGACTCCGAAGCGGCGCCCTGGCCCATCTCCATCCAGCGCCAGGCCTCCACCAGGGTGTCCGCATCGCCGAGATTTCCCGGGAACGTGAGCACGGGTAGGCCGGCGGCGGGGCCGATCTCCTGGGCCGGCAGCACCAGCGACAACCCCGGCAGTAGCTGGCCCTGCAGCTGCAGCATCGACAGCCCGAGGCCATCGGCCAGGAGCGTGTGGCTGGTGATCCCCCCCGTGCTGATCAGATACCCCAGCTCCCCCGCCAGGGCGGACGCCAGCCGGGCCATCGCCGCCGCCAGCCGCTGGCCCAGCTGGCGCCGGGCAGCCCCGGCGCCAGGCAGCCGTTCGCCCCGGCTGCTGTAGAGCACGGCCGTGTGACCGGCCGTCAGCACGGCCTGGAGCTGGGCCAGCAGGAGGGCCTCCCGCGGCTCGGGAAGCTCTCCGTGCAGGCAGGCCTCCACCGGCAGCTCCACACCGCGACAGGCCGGTTCCGCCAAGAGCCGCTCCAGCTGGCGATCGCTCAAGGGCACATGGGAGCCGACCAGGACCAGGCCTGGCGCCAGGCGACCGTCGGCGCGGGGGCGCCGCAGGGCCGCCAGCTGGGACGGGGCCAGGGGCTGGGGCGGCAGCTCCGCCAATCCGTTGAGCAAGCTGGCGGCACTCTGGAACAGAAACCGCGGACCGCCCTCCGCCTGGAGCTGTCGCAACGCCTGGCCGAGGGCCCGCAACTGATCCGGCCGTTCGGCATCGACCACGGCCCAGCCCTGGCCCGCCAGCTCCCGCAGACGCCGCCGTAGCCGCGCCCGCTGGCCCAAGGGATCCTCCTGCGGCGCAGCGGCCGCCGCCTCCAGAAGCGGCAAAGGCACATGGCCCACCCGCTCCGCCCGCAGGCGACCGCCACTGCGCGCCTCCAACCAGCTGGGCAGATGGCTGGTGTCGTAGCGGAACAACCCATCGCGGGCGAAGGCGGTTTCGTGAACCGGCTGCCCATGCAGGCGATGCACCGCATCCACCGTGGTGCGCCCCCCCTCCGGAAAGGCCGGCACCAGCAAGGTGGCCGCGAACGGCCCCAGCTCCTCCGCCAGGATCTCCGCCTCCAGGGGGCAATGGCCCCGCAAGGTGGAATCGCCGCGGCTGACCACCATCCAGTCGCTGATCAATCCGCTGGCCAGGGCCAGGGCCAGGGCCGGCCGCAGCTGCCGGCAGATCTGCCGCAGCCGGTCCGCCGCGGCATCGGGCGCGAGGGCACGGGTGTTGGCGAGCAGAAACAGCAGCGGCGAAGGATGGCCCAGGCCCGCCGCCAGGGCCTCCCCATCCCAACGCAGCAGCAACGGGCAGCCGTGCACGGTCTGGGAGCCGGTGGGGTCGTCATCGAGGACGATGATCTGGAGCTTGGCTGGGATCTTGGGGCTGGCTGGGGCGTCGGGCATCGAACCACTGGCGTGGGACCATCGTGCCGTGATACGACCAGAACCCCACGAGCTGAACGAGCTGGTGCTGGAGCTGCACCAGCGGCGAACAGCCTGGCTGCCGAGCGGTCTCGGCACCCGGTTGCATTGGGGTGCGCCGGTGCGGCCGGACTGCCTGGTGCTCAGCGCAGCTCGGGTGGATCGCGTGGTGGAACACTGCGGCGGCGACTTCACCA
>JBKCTK010000266.1:0-4504 GCA_046319055.1 Synechococcaceae cyanobacterium | reverse complement strand
AAAACCACACCAATTAAGATCAAGAAAGACGAATGGATTCGCATGCGCTTTGTGAACCGCACTAACATGGAACACCCCTTCCATATCCACGGCCATTCCTTCTATATTCTCGGCACGCCTGATCAGCTGAACCTCAAGAATCCGCCCCTCAAGGACACACGCAACATCTGGCCCAATGCCGAGCAGGTGATTCAGTGTAACGCCAGCAATCCCGGCAAGTGGATCTTCCAGTGCCATGTGGAATGGCACCTGGCGGGGGGCATGGCGTCGCTGCTCACGATCGTCTAATCGGCCTGATATCCCGGTGGCGGTGCAGCGGCCCCGGGATCTCGGTGCTGCGGCTGCCCCCTGCACGGGCGGGACAGTCGCCTAAACGGGCACGCCCCCGCTCAGGCATGCGCCGACGCCGGCAACAGCCAGCCCTGCAGATGGCGCTCCAGGGCGGCCACGGCCGCATTGCAGAAGGGCAGGGCTCGAAACGCCACGAAGCCATCGGGGCGGATCAGCACGGCGCCCGATGGCGCGGATACCGGGAGGCCGGCCCGCTCGGGGTCAAATCCCAGGTCCTGGAAGCTGTGCCACACCACCCGCGAGGCCCAGCGTTCTGCCCAGGCCTCCAGGGCGGCGGGCGGTGTGCCCCACACCAGCAGGCATGGGACTGAGAGATCGAGACGGCAGCGGTCGGGCCAGCGTTCCCCGGGTGCCGGCGCCGGTAAAGCGACGGCTTCGAGGCCATCCCCGAGAAAGCCGCCGATCAGCGGGCTCCCCGCCAGGCTGTGGTCCAGCATCGCCCGCGCCCGTTGTTGGGCCCGCTCGGCCGCTGGATCGGCGGGAGGCAGGTTGGGCTCCTCCCCAGCGGCGGCCGCCGCCACCAAGCCCGCCACCAGGCGGTGCTGCTGGTCTGAAAAGCGCAGAACTTGGCGATCCACCAGGCCCCGCTCGATCCCGTAGCTCTGCAGCAGCGACTCCGGCGCGGCACCCTGGAGCACCAGCGCCAGCTTCCAGGCCAGATCGGCGGCATCCAGCAGCCCGGAATTCATGCCCTCGCCCCCCAGGGGGCTGGAGAGGTGGCCGGCATCACCCAACAGGAAGCGGCGTCCGTCGGCCAGCCGCGGGGCCAGGCGCCGGTGCATGCGGAAGCCGGAACTCCAACGCAGATCGGCCGGGCCATGGTCGCGGCCGCAGCGGGCCGCCAGCAGGGCGCCGATGCTGTCGACGTCGTAAGCCTGCCCCTCCCGATCCGCGTCCAGGCCGCCAATGAACATCAGGGTGCGCCCCTCGGGCAATGGCGACAGCAGCACCAGCCCGAGGGGACTGATGCGCAGCCAGGTCAGGTCGTCCGCCTGGGCCATCGCCTCGGGGGGCTGCCGCAGCACCAGATCAGCCACCAGGTAATGGCCCGCGTAGGTTTCCCCCTCCAGCTCCTCCCGCATCGAGGCGCGGGTGAGGCTGTGGGAACCCGAGGCATCGATCAAATAACGCACCCGCAGGGTTTCGCGCAGGCCATCGCCGTGCTCCAGCTCCAACCTCAGGCCCTCCCCCTCCTCCTCCACCCGCTGAAGGGCCACGCCCCGTTCGATCCGTCCGCCCAGCTGCTCGAGCCGCTCCGCCAGCAGGGCTTCGGTGCGCCACTGGGGCAGCGACAGCTGGGCGGGGAAGGGGCTATCCACCGCATCCACGCGCTCCTCCAGGACGCGCCCGTCGTCGAGCTGCAGTTGTCTGCGGCGGATCGGCTGGGCCACGGCGGCGAAGGCATCCCACAGGGCGGCGGAGCAGAACAGCTCCTGGGTGGCGCTCTGGAGCACGGTGGCCCGGGTTTGGCGATGGGGTGCCGGGGCTTGCTCGATCAAGCGCGATCGCACGCCACGGCGGGCCAATTCGCCGGCGCAAAACAGCCCCGAGGGGCCGCCGCCGACGATCAGGACGGGCGGCTGATCCTGATGCGAGTCATGGCTGGGGGTGTGGATGGCCGGAGGCATCGTGGGGCGAAGAGCAATCTGGCGAGTGGCCGCGGTTCAGGGTCAGGCTGGCAACGCAAACCCTGGGAAAAGCTCGAGCGACGGGGCGCGAATGAAATGCGCGGCAGTACCCGCAAGCCCAAGGATCGATGTTAGGGATAGGCGTGATTCTGAGCTCGATCGGCTGCGGCAGGTGAGCGGGAGTGCGATTTCCGGATTGGGCCAGCCGCTGCCAAGGTCTGGTCTCGAGCCTGGCGGGCCGGAGGCGGGAGCCCCAGTACTGGTGCGGGAGGCGGGTCGAAGCCGGAATGCCCGAGCGTGCGAGCGATCCACCACAGAGCTGGGCCTGAGAGATTGACAACACATTGGTGAAGATCCGATATCCTTCGGACTACACCGCACAAATCCAGCCGCCCTCGAGTAACATAGGGAAAGTCATCGCAAGTCTTGTCGACTCAGCAACGCGTCATGACCGTTCTTCGTTGTTGCCAGGCAGGCCTCGGCGCCGCCGCTCTGATCGCCCTTCATGCCAGCGGCTCGGCCTTGGCGGCCCCCCTGAGCACTGGCAGCGACAGCATCAAGATCCTGTTCAGCGGCGGCGTGGATCCGGCAACGGGGCTGCTCAAGGGTTCTCCCGCGCTGAAAGCCACCTTCGCGGATCTGAAAAGCGGCACGTTCATCATGGATACCGGTTCGGCCGGCATGGTGGTCTACAAGGGGGACTTCTCTCCCCCTGCTGGGGCGAGCCCGGCTTACAGTGGTGTGATTCAGGCTTACAAGAGCGACAATCTACTGTTTGAAGGTGATGTGTATAACACCCTGATCGAGATCGGCACGCCGGGAAATTCTGTGACAGCGGATGTGCCGATCCTGTACGCCACAAAGCAGCGCTGTGCCGATGAATCGCAAACATGCACCAAGAAAGATTCGCTGCGGTTCATGGGGGTTGGGTTCGGTGAACCACCGGGGGGGAAGACAAACTGGCCGATCAGCTCTAACCAACGAAATCCCCTGTTCAATATCACCAAGATCAATGGCCAACCGGCCAGTCCCACCCAGGCCTGGATCATGGGCGGCGACGGGATCACCGTGGGCCTGACTCCTGCCAACATCCTGGGATTCGATCCTGCTGGCCTCGAGGCCCTGACCCCCAGCGCGGATGGGTTTGAACGCGGCAGCGCCGCCGTCGTGGCCAGCCTGACCGGTACGGCGCCCCCACCGCCCACCGTCATCAATGGCAAGTACAGCGGCACCGTTCTGGTGGATAGTGGCGTCAAGTACGCGATGATGGTATTGGAACCAGGAGTGTCGCGCCCCAACACCATCCACTGCCCTGATGGCCCCAAAGATTGCACCGCTGCTGGCTATACGATCACGGCTTTTCTCGGCAATCCGGCCGCGCCGTTGATTTATCAGATAATCACAGGCCCCGATGGCTCCACCAGTGCATCCCCGTTCGCAGCCGCAGCCCCCGAGTTTGTGAACCAACTGGAAGATACAGCACCATACTAGAACACCAGCTATCACTTCTACAACGCTTACAATTATCTCTTTGATGCCGAGTCGGCGCAGGTTGGATATCGCGCCATCGCCGCGGCTCCGGCGCCCCTGCCCCTGGCTGGCGCCGCCATCGGTTTGGGGTGGAGCCGAAAGCTACGGCGGCGGGTTCAATCCCTAGCGGGTGCGCGCCGCTGCGGCTGATGCCTGCCCACGCGGGTGGGGTTCGAGCCATTTGAGGGAGGTGGCGGGCCTGCAAAACCCTGCTCCCTGTCACGGAGCCTGGCCAGCAACCCCGCCGGGCCAATGGATCCAAGCATGCGCGATTCCCATCCTGGCAGGGTCAGTGACACATCAATGACGCATGAGTGACACCAATGTGCAGCCGAGATTGAGCCAAAACATGACGGAGTGATCCGAGTGCCAACGGCAAAAGCACAGCATCGGCTAGAGAAACCATCAACACGTTTGGGGCCCTCAATGCGTAGCACTCGACATCGCTATTGGTTTAGCCCAGCTTTTGCAGAAGTGGAGGAGGTGTCACTCCTGGGCAACCGCAACGGCGCCGGCGGGCACCCTCCCTTTGCAAAGACTTAATCGAACCTTAACCATCCGATAACCTGAGAACAATAGATTGTGGAATTTGTGTAAACCCTTAGCTGTTGCTGCATTGGCAACAGATCTGCTTGGGGCGGTCGCAGCATTCTTTTTAGATCTCATGTCCCCCGGCCGATCATGCGTTTTGCTTCGCTTGCAGCCGCCGTTTCCATCAGCTGATGCCTTCCCGCGATGGCGGCACCAACGTTTGTGGTAAGCGTTCAGGGGGGGGGCAGCTCCTGGCCATCGTCGCCCTTGACAGCCCCCTGAAAAGAGCTTGGATCTCAGCACGAGACAGCCCGAGATGCCCAGTCCCCCTGCTGGTATCACCGATCGCGACTGGGAGGCGACGCCGCCAGCGGTCAAAGCCCTGGTGATGCGTCTGCTGGATCAGCTGGAGGCGTTATCCGCTCGTGTCGCCCAGCTGGAGGAGCAAAAGGGCCGTAGCTCCA
>JBKCTK010000265.1:0-2407 GCA_046319055.1 Synechococcaceae cyanobacterium | reverse complement strand
GGCGTGAGGAAAACACCTCCACCTGTGCCGGTAAGGCCAGCCAGTAGACCGAGGACGCCCCCGCTGATCACCAGAACTGAACGACTGGGTTGACGCAGGCTTGCAGGGTCCTTGGTCACAGCGCCCAACCGCCAAGCCGTGAAAACCAGCACGACTCCAATCAAGCGCTGAAACCATATCCCGGGTAGATTGAGCCAGCCGCCAAAAAATGATGCCGGAATTGCCAAGAGATAGACAGGCCAGATCATCCGCCAGGGCAAATGCCCTGCCCCCAGGAAGTTCCAGCAGCCAATGCTGGCCACCACGATATTTAGGATCAGGGCGACAGGCTTGATCGTCCCAGGAGCCAGACCGCCCAATGTCATCAGAGCGATATAGCCCGATGCTCCGGCATGCCCCACGACTCCGTAGAGGAAGGCAACGACTGCGAAGCCTGCAGAGAGCACAAGGTTGAACACAATCACATGGCCAGTTCAGGAGCAAAGGTGTACCCATCTCTCAGGGCCTGGTCGGGGCCCGTTGATGAAAGCCCGGCTTGTGCCAGGCAGCCAGCATCTTTGCTCATGTGCCCCTCTGCTGAACCCGAGTCAGCGAAGCCAGCCTCTTCCAGCGGCCAGCCTTGAGGCTTCCTGCACGGCCGTGATGCAGCGCTGCGCCCGGCGTTTGGCATCGTCCTGGCCCTGGGCCCTGAAGCCGCTGATCGAGTTGATGTTCCGCGGCAGCCTCTGGCTGCAGCGCAAGGGCGCGACTGGACTCTCGCCGCCTTCCTCGGTTCCGGCGAACGGCTGGCGCTCCGCATCCAGAAGTTGCTCGATGCCGGTTGGCGCTCCGTGAAGGTCGTCACCGATCACGGCTGGCTGTTCTGCCTCGATGGCCGGCTCACCGCCGCGCTGCCCAAGCACCTCACCGCCAGCAAGTGGGCCCGCTGCGCCGCCATCAAGGGCGACTCCCAGGTGCCGGTCCCCACCGCTGCCTGGAGCTGGAACCCCAGCGAACGGTTCGCCACCCCCAACGGCGCCGCCTGCTTCAACACTGGGGGCAGCTACGCCTACGCCCACGGCGGCCTCAGCCTGCAGGAGTGCCTCACCCCTGTGTTGGTCGTCTCCGGTGGGGCGAGCAACGCACCGGCTGCGGCGATCACCGAGATCAGCTGGAAGGGTCTGCGCTGCAACCTGGAGGTCAGCGGAGCCACCGCCGGCCTGAAGGCCGATCTCCGCCGCGAGAGCAGCAGCGGTCCCTCGGTGGCCACCACCCCAAAACCCATCGACGCTGGCGGCGCCCGGCTCATGGTCGAAGCTGACGACCTCGAAGGAGCTCTGGTGATGGCCGTGCTGATCAGCCCTGAGGGGCGCGTCGTCGCCCAGCGCCGCACCGTGGTTGGAGGCGAAGCGTGAGCAGCGAAACCCGGCCTATTGTGGTCGCAGAAGCGGAGTCAGCCGTGTCAGATGTGGTCGCAAGTCAGGTGTCGGTGCGAGATCTCAAGACCCACCTCTCCGAGTGGCTCAGCCGGGTTCAAGCCGGCGAAGTGGTGGAGGTCACCTCCCATCGCAAGCCGATCGCCCGCATCACGGCTGTCAAGCCAGCCGAGCCAATGGCCACCAACCCGCTCCAGAAGGCCATTGATGCCGGCCTGATCAGCTGGAGCGGGCAGAAGCCCAACTTGCCCCCTCCCGTGAAGTTGCGGGGGCAAGGGAAGTTGCTCAGCGACATCGTGATTGAGGATCGGGGTTGAGCTGGTGATCCTCTTCTGCGACACCAGCGCCCTGATGAAGTTACTCGTTGACGAAGCCCAATCCAATCAGATGCGGCAGATCAGCACCACGGTTGATGCCATTGGGGTCTGCCGAATCAGCTGGGCCGAAACAATGGCTGCCCTGGCTCGCCTGCAGCGGGAAGACCCGATCAACAACGAAGATCTCGATCTGGCTCGACAACAACTGACCCAGTCATGGAGGACCTTCACCATTGTTGAGGTCAGCCAGCCATTGGTGGAAACGGCTGGGCGCTTCGCCGACATCTTTGCCCTTCGGGGCTACGACAGCGTGCAGCTCGCCGCAGCCCATGAACTGCAAGTGAGCACGGAACAGAAGGTCCTCTTCGCCTGCTACGACCGCCGGCTTAACCAGGCTGCCCAGCTCCTTCAGTTGGAGGTGTTGCCATGACCAGCCCAGCAGCTGCCACCGCTGAGATGGACCAGCTCGACGACCTGGTGCGCAGCAACGAGCGCATGCTCACCGATGGCTTCTACGCCGAGGTGTCCCTGGAATACGACCCGGTGATCGCCTAGGAACGCAACGGCAGGCCGTTCCGCATCGCCGCGCTCAGGCCGATCCAGATGTCCAATCCCAACGTGCTGGGGCTCCTGGCCAAGGGCCGTGCTGCCTTCACCACGCACGCGTGGCGTGAC
>JBKCTK010000264.1:0-8552 GCA_046319055.1 Synechococcaceae cyanobacterium | reverse complement strand
GCTCGCTGGCCTGGGCATCGAGCCGCAGCACCCGGGGCTCCGCTTCCAGGGTGACCACCTCGAGCCCCAGCAGGTTGCCGGGATCACGCAAAAAGCCCCAGCGCAGCGAACCGATGCCGCCGGAGCCGCCGGCGATGAACCCCCCCACCGTGGCGCTGCGCCAGGTGCTCGGCGCCAGCCGCAGCGCCCGGCCGTGGGGCAGCAGTTCGGCATCGATGTCCGCCAGCAGCGCCCCCGCCTCCACCCAGAGCGCCTGGGAGTCGGTCTCCAGCTGGCGCAGGCGCCGCAACCCGCCCAGGTCGAGCACCAGCCCCCCCGCGAGGGGCACGCCCGGGCCGTCATTGCCGGTGCCGGCACCCCGGACCGTGAGCGGCACCTTGGTCTGGTAACAGGCCGCGGCCACCTGCCGCACCTGCTCCACGCTCGCGGCCCGCACCGCCAGATGGGCGCGGCAGCCCCTGAGCAGCGGGGTCAAGACGGGCGAGAAGTCGTGGCGATCCTGGGAGAGGCGTTTGAGCTCCTCGGGCTGGTCGATCGGCTCCAGGCCGCCGGCGCGCAGGGCTTGAGCGAGGGCGTTCAGCTGTTCGGCGGAGACGGGTTGCGGCGGCACCAAGGACATCGGTGTTCGGGGCTGGAGGTCCAGCGCCTGCATCGGGAGACGGCAGCGGCGGGCCGCGTCGCGGCCATCCTCAGCCCCCAGGGCTGAAGCCCAACGGGTCGCCCCCTCTCGCCGCCAGCCGCGCCGAACGGGATCAGGCGCCGGGCCGCTCCTCCGCCAGGAAGGGCCGCAATCGGGGATGGGGCTGCGTGTCAGGGTCCTGCGGCAACCAGCAGCCGCCCCGCAGCACCCGCCGCCGCGGGGGGCGCGCCAGCAGTTCGCTCCAGTTCGCCGCATCCAGCACCAGCAGGTCCGCCGGACACCCGGGACGGATCACCCCATCCCACTCCAGCTCCAGCACCCGGGCGGCGGAGCCGCAAAACGGGGTGAGGCCCTGGCGCTGCCACGGCATCAAATGGCAGGCCGGCATGGCGAAGCGCAGCAGCGCCACCGGGTCGAAGTCGCCGCCTGGGTACCAGGGATCCTGCACGTTGTCGCCGCCGATGGCCACCTCCACGCCAGCCGCCTGCAGCTGCTGGATCGGCGCCTGGGGCCGCAGGCAGGGGGTGCTCGCCGGCCGGCGACCCAACAGCCAAAGGTTGGTGGTGGGCAGCGCCACCACCCCCACCTGCCGCTCCGCCAGCCCCTCGGCCAACCGCTGGCAGCGCCGCTCGGACAGCAGGCCCATGCTGCTGGCGTGGCTGCAGGTGCGCGACGGCCCGCCTTGGCCGGGGCGCCGCACCTGGCACAGCAGCGCCAGGCCGCGACCGTGATCGCGATCGCTTTCATCGATGTGCAGATCGATGCCGGCGCCGTGGCGTTCGGCCAGGGCCAGCACGGCCGCCAGGGCGCGGCGATCGTGGGGGCCACGCAGGAACGGGGCGCCGAGCACGCCGCCCAGCAGGCCGCCGCGGTTGGCGACCCGGGCCGCCAACCGCTCCCCCTCCGGCGTGAGCCAGTGGTCCAGGGCCACCAGGGCCACCAGCTGCAGCTCCACCCGGCCGCGCCAACGCTGGCGCAGCTCCACCAGGGCCTCCCAGCTGGCCTCGGCGGCCGGCCCCTGGCTGTCGATGTGGCTGCGCACCGCCCGCAGGCCGTGGCGCCAGGCGCTGTTGAGCGCTCGCTCGCCCCGTTCCAGCACCAGCTCGCCGCTGCGCGCTTGCGCCTCGCGGAGATTGGCGGCCAGCGCCCCCTCCAGGGTTCCCTCACGGTTGGGGAACGCGGGCCAGCTGTAGGCCTTGTCGAGGTGGGCGTGGGGTTCCACCGGTGGCGTGAGGGCCAGCGGTGGATCGGCGCCTTCGGCCTCCGGGCCGGGGAACCAGGGCTGGATGGCGCTGATCCGCCCCTGCCGATGGGCCAAGCGCACCGCCACCAGGCCATCGGCATCGGCCGCCGGCAAACCCGCATCGCCGGGATCGAGCAATGCCCGCGGCAGCCGCAGCGGCGGCAGCGGCGAGGGGGCCGGCCTCATCGATGGGCCTCGGAGGCCGGGCTGGTGCTGGAGCTGAGCACCACCATCTGGCCGGCGGCGCCGAGGCTGATGGCGCGGTAAACGGGTAGGCGCAGGTTCGGCAATAGCTGCTGGCCGCCCAGCTCGGTGAAGAACAGGCTGAACAGGCCGAAGTTGACGCGCCGGGTCTGGGCCCACGCCAGCTGACCCAGCACCGGCTGCTGCTGTCGCACCATGGCCGTGCAGTTGGGCAGAACCAAGCGCAGCAGGGTCGACAGGCTTCCTTGCAGGCAGATTTCGCGGGTGATCGCCTCGCTCAGCTGCTCCCCGGCGAACTCCTCGAAGCGGGCCCGGCCGGGATTGGTGCTCGCCAGACCAAACGCCACAGCCACAGCGGCTAGCAGGGCCAGCAACGGCGGGGCCGGGTTGAAGCGGGACCGGGTCAAGCTCCCAGCAAGGAGGCCTTTCAGGATCGCAAAGGTGGGGCGCTGGGCTCGCCCGTGGCGACCGGCGCTCGATTCGGCACCGCCAACCCGGAGCGCTGGCGGTGCCCAAGCGGGTGAACAGCCCCAGGCCCTGTAGTAGGTTCCAACGTGTGCGGCGGGCGTCGCCAAGTGGTTAAGGCAGTGGCTTGTGGCGCCACCATTCGGGGGTTCGAGTCCCCTCGCTCGCCCTTCTTCCTCTCCAAACCAAGCCAGGGGCCTGATCCGTTCAGGACTCTTGCTCGGTTCGGAGAGTGCCCGGCGGAACCTTTGCCGTCCAGTGGATCTTGAGTGGATCTTTGGGAAAGGTTTTTTCTTGTTGGGGTCTTTGAATCGGGCGCGATTCGCGCTTGGCTCCTTCCTGATCCTGAAAGCATGCTCCGCCGAGCAATGCCGAAAGCCCTTTCAGCCGCAGGCCGCGATAGCGAAAGCACCACGGTTTGGGCTTCCGCCAGGCTTGGGTTGATGGGGGGCTGATCAGGTGGGCCCATGCGGAGTACCCCAGCCGCCCTGTTGGGCCAGTGGGCCAGCCGGCGCGCCGCCAAACCCTCCAGCAGGCGCTGGCACGCCGTCGGGTTGGGTCTGGCTGGGCTGGGCTGGGCTGGGTTGGGCTGGGTTGGACAGAGTGCATGGGACGCCTCAGCCGGCAGCCTCCAGCGCGGCCAGCAGGGCCTCGCCGCCTTCGCGCACGGGATCGCTACAGGGCAGGCCGGTGAGGGCGGCCGCCCCATCCAGGGCCTGTCTGGCGTCTTCCGCTGCCAACAACGCGGTGTTGAGGGCGAGGGCCCGCACCCGCGGCCGCCGTCCATCCGGCCGCCCCAGGGCCGCCAGCCCCTCCACCACGGCGATCAGGTCGGGGAGGGGTGGAATCGCCACCGGCGCGGCGCCGGGTCGGGTGCGCACCCGGCTCTGGCCGGCGCGATGCACCAGCAACAGCTCGGTGGGCTGGCTGCCGCGCAGCAATGGCAGCGTGGCGCTGGAGCCCGGATGGGCCAGGGAACCCTGCCCCTCCACCAGCACCAAGGTCTCCGCCGTGGCTGCCGCGGCCGCCGCCAGTACCGCCGCCTCCACGGCCCCCGCGGCGTAGTCGATCCGCACGGCGTCGAGGGCGACCCCCGTGCCGCTGATCAGGATGCCGGCTTGGCCCGTGCCCACGAAGCGCGCATCGATCCCCCGGCGGCGGGCGGCCGCCAGCAGCTCCAGGCAGGCGCTCATCTTGCCCACGGCCATGTCGGAGCCCACCGCCAGCAGCCGGCGGCAGGGCAGGGCGGCGCAACGGGCTGTCGCCACCTCCAGCCCCGGCGGTTCCCGCCGCAGGTCCCAGATCCACTGGCCCGGTTGGCGACAGGCGGCGGCGAATGGCGGATCGTCCGCCAGGCGGCTATGCAGACCGCTGGCCAGATTCAGGCCGGCCTCCAGGCCCACCAGCACGTCTTGCCGCAGGGCCTCGGGCAGCCGGCCGCCGGAGGGGGCCAGACCCACCACCATGGCCGCCGGCCCGAAGGCCAGGGCCGCCCGCATGTCGGCCACCACCGGCACCGCCCGGGGGATGCCGGTGAGGGCCTCCAGCTCGGCGCCGGCATGGTCGGGGTCGATCACCGCCACGATCGGGCCGGAGCGGTAGCGCAGCATGGCCAGACCGGTCTTACCGCCCAGGTCCGTCAGTCCGCCGTGCTGCAGCAGCACCACCGGCATCGTCTGCGGCAGCATCAGATCACCTCCGCCCTGGGCCCAACCCCGCCGTCGGGGCCAGCTGCCGCTGGGGAATCCGCAGGTGAATTCGCGGGGCTGGCGGCGGGGCGAGAGCCCACCCCAAGCCCCGGCCCGGTGCCGGCTTGCAAGCGATCCCCCACGAGAACCGGCCCGTGAAATGGATCGTCGATCAAGTTGAGGTGGCTGTCGAGATCCGGCCAGCGCACCAGCGGCAGCAGCTGGGCGGCGGCGCCGTTCAGCAGGGCGCTGTCGGAGTAGCAGCCCAGCATCAGCTCCAACCCCAAGCGCCGGCCGGCCTGGGCCATCACCAGCGCCTCGCTGAGACCGCCGCTTTTGAGCAGCTTGATGTTCACCCCATCCACATAGGGGGCTAACCGCAGCAGATCGCTGAGGTTCCAGCAGCTTTCATCCGCCACCAGGGGGATGGGGCAATCGAGATCCAGGCCGGCGAAGGCCTCACAGTCGGCATCCGGATCCAGCAGGGCGGGCAGGGGCTGCTCCAGCAGCACCACCTCGGCGTCGAGCAGCAAGGGCGCCATCCGCTTCACCGCCTCAGCCGTCCAGCCGCCGTTGGCATCCACCTGCAGCTCGCAGGGGCCGCCGTGCTCCTGGCGGCGGCGGTCCACCGCCGTGGCGACCGCGTCCAGCAAGGCGCAATCGTGGTCGAGCCCTTCGGGGCTGCCCAGTTTGAGCTTGATGCGGCTGGCGGGAAGCTGCCGCCACCAGCGCTCCAGCCGCTCCAGCACCTGGGGCACCGCGCCGAGGCCGAGGGTGACGCTGGTGGCGGCGGCCCGCCCGGAGTCCAGCCCCCAAAGCCGCTGCAGGGGCTGGCCCAGACGTTTCCCCTGCCAGTCGAGCAAGGCTAGGTCGAGGGCGCAGCGGGCCGGCGGCGACAGGGGGGCCAACAGGGGCTCCAGGGCCTGGAGCGGTTCCGGTTCCAACCCCTGCAGGCGCGGCAACACGGCGGCCAGTTCCGCTTCCAGAGCCTGCGTCGCGAAGCTCTGATGGCCCGTGTCGAAGCCGCCGGTCTCCCCCTGGCCGGTGATGCCCTCGTGCTCCACCTCCACGAGCAGGTGATCCACCGCCGCGGTCGTGCCGCGACTGATCGCCAGCGGCACGGCCTTGGTGAGCCGGAAGCGGCGCAGGTGCAAACGCATCGGGGCAGGGCTGGTCGGGGAAGGCGTCAGGCTGGGGCCGACGCGGTGCGCCTTCAACCTGGCATGGCCCCGCCACGGCGTCAGCGGCCCCGGATCAGGGCGGCAAACTGATCGCAAGCCATGGTCGAAACTGGGGGGATGAGCCCATCTTTCCCCAGCCCGGCAACCGCCCCAGCCACCCTGCCCGCAGGGGCTGCCGCCCATCCGCCCGACCCTGGCCGCGGCAGCTATTGGATCACCACCTTTGGCTGCCAGATGAACAAGGCGGATTCCGAGCGCATGGCCGGCATCCTGGAGGCCATGGGTTACCGCGAGGCGCCGGCCGAATTGGAGGCCGATCTGGTGCTCTACAACACCTGCACGATTCGCGATAACGCCGAGCAGAAGGTCTACAGCTATCTCGGCCGCCAGGCCCAGCGCAAGCGGACCCATCCGGGGCTCACCTTGGTGGTGGCCGGTTGCGTGGCCCAGCAGGAGGGGGAGTCGCTGCTGCGGCGTGTGCCCGAGCTCGATCTGGTGATGGGGCCCCAGCACGCCAACCGCCTCGAGACCCTGCTGGAGCGGGTGGCCCAGGGACAGCAGGTGGTGGCCACCGAGGAGCACCACATCCTCGAAGACATCACCACCGCCCGCCGCGACAGCCCGGTGTGCGCCTGGGTGAATGTGATCTACGGCTGTAATGAGCGCTGCACCTACTGCGTGGTGCCCTCGGTGCGGGGCCTGGAGCAATCGCGCCATCCCGGGGCGATCCGCCTGGAGATGGAGGGGCTGGCCGCCCGCGGCTACCGGGAGGTGACGCTGCTAGGGCAAAACATCGACGCCTATGGCCGCGATCTGCCCGGCATCACGCCGGAGGGCCGTCGCCAGCACACCCTCACCGACCTGCTGGATGCCGTGCACGATGTGGAGGGGATCGCCCGGCTGCGCTTCGCCACCAGCCATCCCCGCTATTTCAGCGAGCGCTTGATCGACGCCTGCGCCGATCTGCCCAAGGTGTGCGAGCACTTCCACATCCCCTTCCAGAGCGGCGATGACGCGGTGCTGCGGGCGATGGGACGGGGCTACACCGTGGCGCGCTACCGCCGCATCATCGAGCGCATCCGCGAGCGCATGCCCGATGCCGCCATCAGCGCCGACGTGATCGTGGCCTTCCCCGGCGAAACCGAAGCCCAGTTCCACCGCACCCTGGAGCTGGTGGAGGCGCTCGGCTTCGATCAGGTGAACACAGCCGCCTACTCCCCCCGGCCCAACACCCCCGCCGCCGACTGGCCCGATCAACTGCCCGAGGCGGTGAAGGTGGAGCGGCTGCGCCAGCTCAACGCCCTGGTGGAGCAGGTGGCCCGCCAACGCAGCGCCCGCTACCTGGGCCGGATCGAAGAGGTGCTGGTGGAGGGCCCGAACCCGCGGGATCCCGCCCAGCTGATGGGGCGTACCCGCACCAATCGGCTCACCTTCTTCCCCAACCGCCACGCCGACGGCCGGCCGTTGCTGGCGGGGGATCTGGTGCCCGTGCGCATCGAGGCGGTGCGCGCCTTTTCCCTCAGCGGCGGGCTGGCGGAGACCCCGGCCAGCTCCTGAACCGGGCTGGCATGGCCCTGGGGGCGCCGCCCCCTCCCGGCCGGCCCCGGACCCGATCGGGCTGGCCGGGGGCCTGGACGCTTCGGCCGTGGCTGATACGTTTGGCGCCGCTCCTCCGCCGCCATGGCCGTTTCTCCCCTTCGCGTCGGTGTGGTGTTTGGCGGCGACTCAGGGGAGCACGCGGTGTCGATCCGCTCGGCCCGCACGGTGATCGGCGCCCTGCGCGGCGGCGCCAACACCGAGCGCTACGCCGTGAGTTGCTTCTACATCGACCGCACCGGTCGCTGGTGGCCGCCGACGGTGGCGGAGGCGGTGCTCACGGGCGGCGAGGCGGCCGCACCCTCCGCCGCGGACGTGCCCCCAGGCCTGATCGGTCTGCCGGAGGGCGCCGCGGCGGTGGCGGTGTGGTTTCCGGTGCTGCACGGCCCCAATGGTGAAGACGGCACGATTCAGGGGCTGTTCACGCTGATGCGAAGGCCCTTTGTGGGGGCCGGGGTGCTGGGCTCGGCCCTCGGCATGGACAAACAGGCGATGAAGGCGGCCTTCGCCGCCGCAGGCCTGCCCCAGGTGCCCTATGCCTGCGTGCAAGCGGAAGAGCTCAGCGGGCCGGCCCCGGCGCTGGAGGCCCTGCTCGAGGGGCTGGAGGCCAGCCTGGGCTACCCCTGTTTCGTTAAACCCGCGAACCTGGGATCGTCGGTGGGCATCAGCAAGGCCACCGACCGCACAACGCTGCTGGCGGGCCTGGAGGCGGCGGCCGCCCTCGATCCCCGCGTCGTGGTGGAGCAGGGCGTGGTGGCGCGCGAGCTGGAATGCGCCGTTCTGGGGGGTGGCGCCGCCGGTCCGCTGCGGGCCTCCGTACTGGGCGAGATCTGCTTTAGCGCCGATTGGTACGACTACGACACCAAGTACAGCGAAGGCCTCAGCCACACCGTGATCCCCGCCCAGGTCCCGACCGAACTCAGCGATCGCGCCAGGCAGCTGGCGCTGGCGGCGACGCGGGCCGTGGCGGCCTCCGGACTGGCCCGGGTGGATTTCTTTTGGGACGAGGCCAGCGGGCAGCTCTGGGTTAATGAGATCAACACCATGCCGGGTTTCACCAGCCAAAGCATGTATCCCATGCTCTGGGAGGCAAGCGGGTTGTCGCTTGAGGATCTCGTCCACGAACTCGTGCGGGGCGCGGGACAATGAGGGCGCCACAACCCTTTGAGAGGCAGGGCCGATGAGCCACGGTCTGGTCTGGTTGCCGCTGTTGCTGGTGTTTGTGCTGCTCGCGGCCCTGGGCTGGCTCGAGCGGCGTCGGCAGCAGCTGTTTCGGGAGTGGGCGGCGGGAGCTGAGCTCGCCAAGCTGGATGCCTGTGGTGCCGCCCGGCTGCTGGCAGGAACCGTGAGTTGGAGTCGCTTCGAATCAGGCAGCTTCCGCAATGTCGAGACCTTTCCGGTCACCAAGCTGGAGAAGGTGGAGCTGCTCTCCCTGGGCTCCGGCGAGGCGCCGCTGACGAGCGAGAGCCAGGGGGCCTGTCGTCTGCGGCTCATCGGCAAGGAGCTCCAAAAGGACATCCCCTTTTCCGACGCGG
>JBKCTK010000263.1:0-13515 GCA_046319055.1 Synechococcaceae cyanobacterium | reverse complement strand
GCCCCAGCCACCCAATTGTACAGGCACAATATCAAAAGGATTGATCTCATAATCAACATTTAATCTCTGGCCAGGTTTGAGAATATACTCAGGAATAGGATCATCATCCAGTTGCTCAGGTGGAGGTGAGAATCTAGACTGCAAATTTAGGGCTTGGGCTGGAGTAGTCAAAAATAGAATTGCAGCTGCTTTTGCTGCTACTACTGGGGCAGCACTTTTGCGTTCATTTTTTTACAGCATTAGAAAACGATAAGAATATATCGCCATAGTGGCCTAGGAACAAATTACCCTTGTGCACATTGCAACAAGTCTTAAAGTGGGCTGAATATATTAAGCGCTCTTTCATCCTTCGAACTCTGTTTTTAGCCGGATCCGCCCAAAACACCTTGGGGGATGGATTCTGCCTCATAAGATCCCCTGCCAGAGGTGGTGGTCTATCGAAAGTCCTGTGCCGGAAATGAGTCTAGGTCAAAAGCGGAATGAATCCGACAGCATATCTTGATCCAGGCACAAAGATGTGCACAACGTTACAAAAGATCCATTGGACCAGGGATGCTTTGGCCCATCAGCTCCTGGCAGGTGCGAATGTCCTGTCCATGCTCCAGGAGATGGCTGGCACGACCTGGCCGCAGGCCAGCGTGCCGCAGCCACGGGGAACGGCGAAAGGCCGTCGCATCGCCTTCCTCACACGGCTTGGGGCGAGAGGGTGGTTGAGAGGGTGGTTGAGAGGGTGATGGCCCTGCGCTCGGCTTGAGGAATGCCCAGCTCCCCGCCCCCCGCCAGGGTGCTAAGCCTGGCGGGGGCGCCGTCGCGGTTGGGATGGGTAACCCGCCCATGATCGTGCTCGGGCGGGGGAATCCTCCAGGGATCGTGGCCGCTCCAGCGTCAGCGGGTGGCTGCCGGGCGCAGGTCGAAGCGATCCAGCTCCATCACCTTCACCCAGGCTTGGATGAAGTCGTGGATGAAGCGCTCGGCGCCGTCGTCTTGGGCGTACACCTCCACGATCGCCCGCAGCTGGCTGTTGGATCCGAACACCAGATCGGCCCGGGTCGCCGTCCAGCGCAGGCTGCCATCCTCGCGGCTGCGACCCTCGTAAATCCGGGCTTCATGGGCCTGGCCATCGCCGGCGGTACCTTCAGGGACGGAGCCTTGGCCAACACCAGTGCCACCAGAGGCGGGGCCGCCAGGGGCGGGACCCCAGACGGTGCCCATCTCCAGCAGATGGACGAAGAAATCGGTGCTCAGCACCCCAACCCGGTCGGTGAACACGCCATGGGGGCTGCCGCCGCTGTTGGCCCCCAGCACCCGTAGACCTCCCACCAACACGGTGAGCTCGGGGGCGCTCAGCCCCAGCTGCTGGGCCCGATCCAGCAACAGCTCCTCAGCCCGCAACGGCAGATCGACCCGCTGCCAATTGCGGAAGCCATCGGCCAAGGGCTTGAGCACATTGAAGCCCGCCGCATCCGTCTGCTCGGCGGAGGCATCGGTGCGGCCGGGCCGGAAGGGAACCGTCACGGTGTGACCAGCGGCGGCCGCCGCCTGCTCCACCGCCGCACACCCCGCCAGCACGATCAAGTCGGCCAGGGAGATGCGTTTGCCATCGCCGCGGCTGCTGTTGAACGCCGATTGCACGGCCTCCAGTTGGCTCAGCACCCGGCCCAGCCTTTCGGGGTCGTTCACCTCCCAAGTGCGTTGGGGCTGCAATCGCACCCGGGCGCCATTGGCCCCGCCGCGCTTGTCGGAGCCTCGGAAGGTGGAGGCGGAGGCCCAGGCGGTGGCCACCAGCTCCGGCACGCTCAGGCCTGTGGCCAGGATCTGCCGCTTCAAGGCCTCCAGGTCATTGGCCTCCACCAGCGGATGGTCGACCGGCGGCAGCGTATCCTGCCAGATCTGCTCCTCCTGCGGCACCTCGGGGCCGAGGTACAGCGCCCGGGGCCCCAAATCGCGGTGGGTGAGCTTGAACCAAGCCCGGGCGAAGGTCTCGGCAAACGCCTGTTGATCCTGATGAAAACGCCGGGCGATCGGCGCCATGATCGGGTCATGGCGCAGGGAGAGATCCGCCGTGGTCATGATCGGCGCCGCCTTCAATCCCGGCACGTGGGCATCGGGAATCAGGTGCTCAGGGCGCACATCCTTGGCTACCCATTGCCAGGCACCAGCTGGACTCTTGGTGAGCTCCCACTCGTAGGTGAACATCATCTCGAAGTAGCCCTGATCCCAGCGGGTTGGGTGGGGTTTCCAGGCCCCTTCGATGCCGCTGGTGATCGTGTGCTCCGCCGTGCCACTGCCGTGGCGGTTGATCCAGCCGAGGCCCTGGGCCTCCAGCGCGGCCCCCTCCGGTTCCGGCCCGAGGTTGCTGGCGGGGGCGGCGCCATGGCATTTGCCGAAGGTGTGGCCTCCGGCCACCAGCGCCACGGTTTCCTCCACGGTCATGCCCATGCGGGCGAAGGTGTCTCGCACATCACGGCCAGACGCCACCGGGTCGGGATGGCCATGGGGGCCTTCGGGGTTCACATAGATCAGCCCCATCTCCACCGCCGCCAGCGGCTGCTCCAGGGCGCCATCGGCATTGTGGCGCTCATCGCCAAGCCAGGTGGTCTCCCGGCCCCAGAACACCTCCTCCTCCGGTTGCCAGATGTCGGTGCGACCGGCGGCGAAGCCGAAGGTTTGGAAGCCCATCGATTCCAGCGCCACATTGCCCGCCAGCACGATCAAATCAGCCCAGGAGATCGTGTTGCCGTACCGGCGCTTGATCGGCCAAAGCAGGCGGCGCGCCTTGTCGAGATTGGTGTTGTCGGGCCAGCTGTTCAGCGGCGCGAAGCGTTGGTTGCCATGGCCCGAGCCGCCGCGACCATCCGCCAGCCGATAGGTGCCGGCGCTATGCCAGGCCAGGCGGATGAACAACCCGCCGTAGTGGCCCCAGTCGGCCGGCCACCACGGCTGGGAATCGGTCATCAGCTCCCCCAGATCGGCCTTGAGGGCCTTGTAATCGAGTTCGGCGAAGGCTTGGGCGTAATCGAAACGGGCGCCCAGCGGATTCGCGGCGGGGTGGTGCTGATGCAGCAGGCCGATCCTGATTTGATTCGGCCACCACTGCGCATTGGTGGTGCCTCCAGCGGCGGGGGTCACCGCCCCCCCATGGCCGCTGAAGGGACACGTCAACTCCGGCATTCGTTCGGGGCCCGCCATGGGGGACAGTCGCGGTTCAACCGTATGCACGCCGCTGCGACGGCACCGCAAGGCCTGGAAACTCTTCACGAAGGCGACCCAGGAGCCGCTGCCACGCCTGAGGGCAACATTTGGCGGTGGTCGATCAACCCGCAGCGCACTGATGGGGCGCTGGAGCGAGGCGAGAGGATGGGACGGCCGGAGAGCCGCTGGGGAAGGGACCCCCGCGGCTCAAGGCCTGCCGCGGAACGAGCGGAGGATCTGGGCGGGCCAGTGACCGGGCAGGTCGTTCGGTCGCACCTGAACACTCGCCATCGAGCGGGCTAAAGGCATGCCCCCGCGTTGCAGCACCGTGACCACATGCAGGGTCGCAGCGAGGGTGATCAGGACCCAAGCGAACAGATGGACGTTGTAGACGAGATGGTGTAACTCGGTCTGGCGCAGCCAGTCCTCGTCCATCATTTTGCCGCTGCCCACCGCCAAAGCCAGGGCCACCAGGGCAAGGGAGTTGGCGGGCTGGCGCAGCCGGGCCCGTCCCGCGGTGACGGCATAAAGGCCGAACAGCAGGGCGATCGGCCAGAGCAGAACCCCCACCGTGCCATGGATGTCGACCCACTCGCCATCAAGGCTGAAAGGCAACCGGACTAGACGGGCGTCATGCCGTAAATACACCAGCACGCCTGTAAACCAGGACAGTGGCACCAGCAGGACCGTGGCGCCATGCACCAAGCGCAACAGGGAGGGTTGATACGGACGGGCCATAGGTGGGAAAGGGAAAGCGGGACGCGGCTGTCAGGGGGACTCAAGCGGAAGGCGGGCGGGGCATCAGCCCTGCTCCCAGCGGAAGCCCTGGTCATCCCAGGCCTTGGGATCCTCGATCGGCTCGAGATGGGTCAACACATGGGTGCGGGTCAACGTGGCGGCAACCTTGTGCTCCAGCTCTTCACAGAGGTCATGGCCGGCTTGCACCGTCCAGTGGCCCGGAACGAGCACATGGAACGACACAAAGCGGCGCGAACCGGCCACGCGGCTGCGGACCGCATGGAAGCGGATGTCCTCCGATTCATAGCAAGCCAGCAGGGTCTCAAGCACCTGTTGCTCATGATCCGGCAAGGAGCGATCCAGCAGACCGGAGGCCGTTTCATGCAACAACGTCCAACCGGCGTAGACAATGTTCAACGCCACCGCGATCGCGATCAGGGGATCAAGGATCGTCAGGCCCGTGAGCTTCACCACCCCGATGCCGAGAACCACCCCGGCGGAGGTCCAGACATCGGTGAGCAGATGGTGGGCATCCGCCCGCAAGGTGATCGAATCAAAGCGCCGCGCCGCCTTCAACAGCACCCAGGCCACAACGCCATTCAGGGCAGTGGCGACCATGGAAATCAGCAGGCCAAGACCGAGCTGCTCCAGCGGCTGGGGCTGGTGCAGGCGGCCGATGGCGGCCACTAGGTTCACCCCCGACTCCATCGCATCGGAGAGCAACCCAACCGAGCCGGTCAACCGCCAGGCCAGCGTTTTCAGCACGATCGTCGCCACCGCCGCTGCCGTCGACAGCAGCATGTAGTGGCGGGGAGAAGCGAAGACCATCGGTGAAAACGTGTGGCGGAAGGGCTCAGGTACCTTGCGCCAGCATGGGGATTGCTGGGAAGGTCCAGCCATGGCTGGGCTGGGCTGGACTGGGATGGGATGGGATGGGGGGACAGCTGGCTCACCCCGGTTCAACGTGCAGGGGCCAACAGCGCAGCTGTTCCGATGGTGCCCTCCACGACCGCATCACCGTCACCCACCCCGGAGCGAGGAACTGCGAGGCACCGGGGCCGGAGCGCCGCCGTCGCCCTGCTGGGATCCATGGCTACCCAGGTCGACAGCCGAGAGCTGGCGGCACCGGTGGCTGTGCAAGCAAGCCAGGCATTGCCGGCATCAGGGGCAGCAGCGCAAGAAAAGATGTGTCGGTGGTGGGGGCACGGAGCACGCGGCTGTGATTTGCCAAACCCCTCCGGCGCATGCCGATTGGCAACTCGGGAGTCGCCAAGGCTTGTCGCGTGGTGTTCGGTGGTTGCCGGTCGCTCAGGCATCAGCCGCAAGCCAGGAGACATGGAACAATCCATACCAAGTCATTTGCCAAGGAAACCATCAACATCAACAGCATTTGGCTTCACTGTGCGCAGTGACGCTTGACCTGGATAGAGGGTCACCACTTCCAGTCGTGCGTCATAGTTATAATTAAGAGGTGCCGGCTTGACCAGTTGAGCCTTACCACGCCGTATGGCAGCAGCATTTGCTTCGATCGCTTGGTTAAGCGCTTGGATGCGCTCTTGTTCGCCAGGGTGTGTGTCATTCTTGTTTGCGACTGGATGATATTGGCCTCGATGCAAGCCAGCGATCACGCGCAGGCAGCCCTCAGGATTGATGCCCGCATTGGCAAGATATTTGACCGCAAATGAATCCGCTTCGAACTCATGCTGCCTAGACAAGGCAGAAAGTTGGTCGCTCACCTTAGAAAGATAAACATTCACGTCCTTCATGGTGCGGGACACCAGACTGGCCGGAAGACCATCCATGGTTTTTAGGGATTCAAAGACCTCCGGAGCCTCACCCTGAGCTTGCTTGTAGAGCCGATCCATCAGGGCACGCCCCATGGCATTATCGGCTTCCTGCCGTTGAGCGAGGACGATATTGCTCATAGATGCACGGTTTGCAGCATTAAAATCACCTGCACCAGCATTAAGGCCAGCGCTTGCGGCATTGATCGCCATCGAGAGTGTGGTCCAAAACTGATTCGACTGATTGGCACTGTGGGCATTGCGTACTGCGGCACGAATCTGGGCCGCAGCCTGCGCATTCAGTTGCGCCAGAGCAACCTTTTTCTGTTTGGAATGATCTTCTTGAAGATGGGCCATCTCGTGGGCAACTACACAGGCCTTGGCTTCCATGTCATTGCCAAACACCTGATCCAAAGACTTGTTGATGACGATACGGTTGTTGCGAGACTGTGCAAAAGCATTGGGTGCGCCTGATGTGGAGGCTGCAACCTGTAGGGCCCAGATCAGGAAGTGATCCTGTCGATTGATATTCGGCAGCTCAGTGGCAACAGCACAGAGATTAGAATTGCCAAGCATTTGGCGACAGGTGGATTCATCGAGGCTGCGAACCCCAATCGTTGCTTGTTGATTGAGACCTGGATTCGCTGCCATAATCCGGTCAAGCAAGCGATAGTATGGATAGAGCTCTTCTGGAAGCTGTGCCTTCGCTTGCTGATAAGCACTACTGATGGTTTTCGGCTGCGATGAAGGAGTGCTTGCTACTGCAGCAAGTTGGCTCGCGAGGGGAAGGCAAACAAGCGATCCCGCAAGCGCACAGAGAGGGATGGGGGCCCTCTGGGACGCGTAGGAGTAGAGCGGTGCAAACATACTCTGAAGGAGTGAATACATGGCTCGTGATCGAGAGAAGTTGGCGGCTAGGCGACGCAATCGACGCCAATACACATCCATATTATGGGGATTCAGAAGCAGTTGATGCACCCTGTCATCATTCTCGCCCTACAGATTAAGGCTCTCGCCAACAAACCAAGGCAGTGGCGAACAGGCAGCAGCCACCACCCCCAGAAGGGCACAAGCTTCTTAACATTGCGAGATCCCGAATGATAGGGCAAGGCTTCCTGCCCTATGCGTGTCGAGCCTGGCAGTGATCTACCACCAGGGAAGCAGCAGCGGTGAAACCTAGGCCAACCTAGGCATGGCCATCGGCGAGCCGATGATGGAGATGAGAGGCGCCGAACCAGGACCCGCAGCCGTTGAGTCGTTCGACGGGGATGAAGGCTCAAGGGAAAGATGGAAGGCCTCGGTCAGAGTGGCGATGGCAACGAAGCTTGGATGTTGACAAAACAGCGTCGCTAGACTGACAAACCAACACGACGATCCCTAGATCTGTGAGAGAACATTGATTGACGCACCGCAAGGCTGATTAGACTGCAGGTGATCAGCTGCGACATCTGGGCCAGAGGGGTTGAAGAGAGGGTCACGACTTTGAGGCCCTTGCAATGCCCGTGGATCTGCTGGAGCGACCTTGCTGAACTCCGAGCCGCCTTCGCGGGGTAGTGTAGGCCACCACAATGGCAACCAGTCATACCTTAGGCTGGTCGATTCGGCCATATCCCTACAATCACCATCTACCGTGATAAGACATTCAAGGCTGTTGTAAACTTGGTTTTGATGTCAAGCCAACCCCCTACGTTCAAAACCTGGTTCCGCCCCAAATCCACCGCGACAAGATGAAAGCCATGACCTGGAAACGTTCTCCCAAAGATGGTCTCTTCCGCCATTTCAACAGACAAGCTCGGTTGGTTCTTCTGGCCCTCCTCGCTGGGCTTGCCATCACAGCACTGCTGTTGGGTACACTCTTCTCGAGTTCACCCGCCGCAGCGGGGACGCGAGAATCGACGTTGACAGATCTTGAAAAGCTTGGCAAAGCGATCTTTTTTGACAGCAACTTATCTGTGAACAAGAACATGTCATGCGCGACATGTCATTCCGCGCCAAGCGGCGGAACCGCAGCCTCAGATTCGTCCAACAAGAGCAGGGGCTTGCATCCGGGTTCAGCCTTTCAATCTGACAACAAACAGCCCTCTTCAACGAATACATTCGCCTTCCGCAACATCCAAACGAATGGCTATGCGGTTTACAGCCCTCCCTTGCATCGCGAATTGAACCCAGATGGCTCCATCACCATGATTGGTGGGAATTTCTGGGATGGTCGGGCAACCGGCTTCATCACGGGTCGCCCCACCCAAGAGCAGGCCATGGCTCCATTCTTGGGTTCACTTGAGATGGCCCTACCAGATCCGGCATGCGTGGTGAACAACGTCGTCAGTAACGACTTCCAGCAACGCAATCGCGTTTCCTATCAATCCGTCTTCGGCCGCAAAATCGACCAGGTCAATTGGCCTGATAACATCATCCAGCTTTGCGCCAAGATCGATCAAGTTGTGACGATGAGCAGTGACAGCGACACCACAGCCGTAGAGCGGGCATACAGCAATATTGCGAACGCTCT
The DNA here is from genome assembly GCA_046319055.1 of Synechococcaceae cyanobacterium. Taxonomy (GTDB): domain Bacteria; phylum Cyanobacteriota; class Cyanobacteriia; order PCC-6307; family Cyanobiaceae; genus Cyanobium. The sequence goes on along the minus strand of JBKCTK010000263.1, from coordinate 5,292 downwards.
TTGGGCATATCAGCGCTCATCCGAAATTGTTCCATTCTCTTCAAAGTTTGACAACGTAACTGGCGGGCAAGCTCGGTTTAGCACGAGTGAGCAACGCGGACTCGACCTTTTTAACGGCAAAGCAAAATGCTCCGGCTGCCATGTCACAACAACGACAAAAGGCCACAGCAAACCACTCTTCACAGACTACAGCTATGACAATCTCGGAGTACCACGGAATCCCCAAAATCCTATTTATCGCTTCGCGATGATCAATCCAGACGGCGACAACTGGACAGATCAAGGCCTTGGAGCAGTGCTAAGACATGACGACAAGTTAAGGAGTCAAGCTGATGCCAATATCGGCAAGTTCAAAGTTCCAACACTCCGAAATGTGGGTCGAAAACCCAATCCCGACTTCGTCAGAGCGTACATGCATAACGGCTATTTTCGAACACTCGAACAAGTTGTCGACTTTTACAACAGCCGCGACATCAAGCCACGCTGCAAGGATCGCTTCACGGACGTCGATACAGCGCAACGCTTAGGCTGTTGGCCAGAACCCGAGGTTGCCCAAAACCTCAACAAAACCGAGCTTGGCAACCTTGGCCTCACCCACCAGGAACAAGCAGACTTGGTGTCATTCATGAACACCCTCTCTGATGTGGAACGCCGCTAGCGAGCCTTGGCAGCGAGACCAACCGACAGCTGACTCATTGAGAACCCCGATCAGGCTCTTGCAGCGCCTGAAGAACGTTGGCCAGGTGCCGGAGATGGCTCGCTGTCGACAGCGGATAGGCCTGGTCAACACACTCCACGCGGAAGCGCCGCAGCGCTGGGAGTGGGACCAGCACCCACGCGACCCTGCTGGGGCCCACTGTAAACAACCAGGCGGCGATGGGGTGCCACGATGCACTTCTTGGCTGCTTGGAGTTAGGCGCGGGAGTTGGCCCTAGGGCAGATGACGTGCGGCGCAGGCCTCCCGGCAGTCATGGCGATCTCCGGTTGGTGTGCCCCTGACAACATCACCCCGGGACAGGCTCATGTTTCAAGTCATGGATGGGAACAAGCCCCGAAACCGAGCCGTGAGGATTCGCCCCTGTCTTGGCCTTCACTCTGCCAGGTGGTCTGCTGGTTGATGGCGATCCAACGTCTGGCACTCCGGTTGGCTCGAGATCGGCGGCAGTCCAGCGATGTCTAACGTGGACTTGCTTCGTTGAATCTCACGATTTCCCAGCCAACCACTTCAAGCTCCTATCCGAGCAAGGCCGACCTGCTGGCCTCTCTGCCGCCCGAGCTGCTGGAGCTCAACGTCCGAAAGGCCTGGACCAGTCTGGGCCTCTCCCTATCGCTCTCCTTGCTGGCCTATGGGGTCGGCACCCAGATCCCCCTTGTGCCCAGTGCAGCCCCCTTCTGGCTGATGTACGGGCTGGTCACCGGCAGCGTGTCCATGGGCTGCTGGGTGATCGCCCACGAGTGCGGCCATCGCGCCTGCCATCCCAACAGTCGTGTGGAGGCGCTGGTGGGGTTTGTGCTTCACAGCTTGCTGCTCGTGCCTTACTTCGCCTGGCAGCGCAGCCACGCCGTGCACCATGCCCACTGCAACCACCTGGAGGGAGGTGAAACCCATGTGCCGCCGCGGGCGGCCTCGTCCACGGGCCAGCAGATGCTGGCCCTGAACCGGCGGCTGGGTACCGCCCTGTTCGGCTGCCTGGCGCTGGTGAATCATCTGCTGCTCGGCTGGCCGCTCTATCTGTTCTTTGGTGTGGCGGGCGGATCCGACTACGGAGCGCCGACCTCCCACTTCTGGCCGGGGGCACCGTTTCGCAATGGACAAAGGCAGCTGTTCCCCGACTCCTTGCGGAGATCGCTGCAGGTCTCCAATCTCGGTGTGGTCACCATGCTGGTGGTCCTGGGGCTAGCTGCGATGCTGTGGTCGCCAGCGCGCGTGTTGTGTGTCTATGGCCTGCCCTACCTGGTGATCAACGCCTGGCTAGTGGGCTATACCTGGCTGCACCACACCGATCTCGACATTCCCCACTTCGCGAGCGGCGACTGGTCCTGGGCCAAGGGCGCCCTGCAGACGGTAGATCGTCCCTACGGTCCGGTGCTCAACTTTCTCCACCACGGCATTGGGGCGACCCATGTGTGCCATCACATCAACCCTCGGATTCCCCACTACAATGCCTGGGGCGGCATTGCATTGCTGAGGCAACGGTTCCCGCTACTGGTACGTCACGACTCCACCCCGATCCATCAGGCCCTCTGGAGGGTGGCCTGCCGCTGCTCGGTGGTGCGCGAGGATATCCGTAGTGGAGGCTTTTTCTATCAGGGCTAGCTTCGTTTTCCCGCCGCAAGCCGAGCAACACATCCAACAAGAGCATGATCAGACATGCGCAGAAGAGTTGAGACAACAGCCGCCCGTTTTGGAGCTGTATACATAACAACCAGGGATTCGCGAATACCCGGCTTGTCCAGCAAAACCATTGGGAGACCAATTTGCAAACGGGGCGACGAACTGAGCCGGACCAGCCGGCTCAGAGATTCAGCTGCCGCGCAGACACATTGCTGCAACTCCGTGCTGTTGATGTGGCATGGAGGATCCAATCCCGGGTAGCGATAATCTTGCTCCCATGGACTCCCTGGCACCTCAAAGATCCGTGGGCGAGCAACCAGTCACGTGCAAACCAACAAGGGCAAGCCGTAGTGAAGCTTGCTTCGTCAAGATAGAACAGGCGGCGATTTATCGCTGTTGATGTCTGCTCGATTAAGAGTAGGTCCAGCCGGGATAACGATACACGACGGGCCTGATTGGCTCCGGCAGTGCCCGTTAATGAACGAATCGATCGAGACAAGGAAGCGGCGTTGGAGATCCTCTCTGCCCCAGCAAGTAGGAAGCCCTGGTCAATCCAAAAATCGGTTTAAAAAACCGACTCCAGCCTGAGCTGGCCCTCCATTGCTGGCCAGCTCCGGTTCGATCCGCCGCAGCGGTTCTCCGCGCAGGTATCTCCGCAGCGTGACCATCCGGCGGTAGCTGTGGCATTGCCCTCGGCATGATCCTTGATGATCAAGAGAGTTGCGGCCTCCAGTCAGCCCTCGATCCCTTCAACATCGAATTCCAAGGGATCCAGTCACAAAGGCTTCCGCGCTGGAAGGCCACGGCGTGGCCTGATGCTCCAGAGGATCTGCCCATCACCACAGCCGCTCGCATCAACCCTAATCACAGGCAGACTTCCGCACTCGGCTCAGGAGAAAGTGGCGCTGTTCCGGCGTCTGTTCCGCGGCCGAGAAGACATCGACGCCCTGCGTTGGCAGATACGCCCTGCGTTGGCCGAGCAACATCCGCGGGCGATCCGGCCACGCGCCTGCCTGCCCCATTGCGTGGCGACCATGGATCTGCGGAAAGCATCGAGGGGCCTGCCAAGACACCAGCCACTGGGAGCACCTGCCTCGCAGCGACAGGGCGATCAACGGCCAACTGGCTGGTATCCACACCATCGGTCCCTGCCCACTACAGGCAAACGGCCGCTGCTATCTGCTGACGGTCGCCTTCGACGAACAGGATTCACGCCAGAATACTCGGGCCGTTCTGCGCTCCTGCCGAGAGCTTGCGGGGGCGGCAGCGCTGGAGATCTGTCGCTGCGGCGAGGGCTCCCGAATGCCCTCGCAACACAGCTCAGGGCGGAATGCCGCCGCAGCGGCTCAGCGGTCCTGCGCCGAGCATCTGCACACGGAACGCTCCGATGGGATTGAACGATGGTGGCCAGGTTGTCGGGAGGCATCAGCGGACATGGATCGATGGCAGCGCGTCGCTGCTCTGGCGCTCTGGCTGAATCCTGCGGCGTTGGCTCAAGCTGACGCCGTCCCGTGAGGTGCCCGCGGGGGCGGTTCCCCGTATCCGGCCACACCCGCCAGAACGACGCCCCAGGCCAAAGATGGAGCCGTAACGAAGGAGATACTCCCCATGCGAGAAGTTGTGTTCCGCCTGGAGGCTGAACGCCCCGGTCACCTGGAGGCCCGGGCCGAAACCCTGCCCCTCCGCATCACCGCCCCGACCCTGGAGGAGCTGCAGCACGAGGCTCGCGAGGCCCTGATTGAGCACATGGGCCCGGCCCATGGCACGGTGCGCGTGCGCGTGCGCCGGGGCCCCAGTGCCGCCGTGAGCAGCATCCGCCCGCTTGGCCGTCGTGACGTCTTCTGCCGTTGAGCTGGGCATGGCCGAGCCCTCCGCCCAGTCCGTCACTGCCTCACTCGTATTGGCTGCCGATGATCCCGCCGCACTGGCTCGGTTCTATGGCGCTCTGTTTGGCGTTGAGCCGCAGCCGGGTTTGAGCGGCAGCCATTGGCGCGTGCCCTGGCTGGCTGGTGGGTGGCTGGAGGTCTACGCCCCCGCAAAGAATCGGCCCCAGCCCCGCCTGCAGGGTCGCCTGGCCCTCTGCCTGCAACGCCAGGCCGATGGACGGGAAGCCCTTGCCGTGCTCCATGCCTGGGTCACGACGGCGCGGGGCCTCGGTGCCAGCACGGCGGACCCACCGCGGCAGGAACCGTTCGGTGCTGAGGCCTGGCTGCTGGATCCGGAAGGCAACCGCTTGCTGCTGCTGGTGACCCCCCTCAGCGTGAAGCCTCCTTCATGAAGTCCCCTTGCAAAAGGTGTTCAGCGGTGTCAAATCCGCTGCAGTCCTTGCCTGCACGGGCCGCCGGGAGCATTGTGAATGCATCGCGATTCGGAGGCTCCACGGATGGAAGACACCCCCCCTGAGCAGCAGAGAGGAGCGCGCTGACGATCCGGACCCTGCTCCAACATTTCTGACCAAATGTGACGTTCCTGGCGTTTCTTTTCCTGGAGGGGACACACGCCGTTCACTGCACCGCCTCAGGTGCCCCGGACCCAACGGAACGTCCTACTTGACACCTGGCCCCAGGTACCAGCGCCGGCAGCTCCGCCCCACAACCAAATCCTTCCTGATCTGACGATCACGCCTTTTTCCATGCACGGCTGTTTGCATTGAACAGCCATTGCGCAGCTACGCCACCCCCCCCTGGGTTGGCACCACAGCTGAGCAGGCAAATGCCCGGAGCCTACGCTCCGGGCTTTGTTGTGGGGATCGGGCACGGTCAGAGCACCCCACCCAGCCGGATCAAAGCACCCACCACCACAAACGCGATCGCCAGGCGGTGCTGCCGTAGATGGGCCAGAGTTACCCGCCGGCATACACCGTGGCGGCGAGGGCATGCACGATCTCCCGTGGCGGGAACCGGACATGGCAGAGCTGAGAATCTCCACCCACGAGGAAAGCCCTCACAACCAGATCG
>JBKCTK010000262.1:0-3204 GCA_046319055.1 Synechococcaceae cyanobacterium | reverse complement strand
GCGGAACAGCCGCTGCTCGCCCTGCTGGTGATCGGCCGGCGTTTCCGGCACCACGGTTTTGATGGCGCTTTTGGCGCTCATCTTGTTGAGATCCTTGGCGATGCCGCTGATCGCCTGGGCCACCATCACATATGCCACGCTCCACCACTTCGGCCAGCTGTCAGCCACCGGGATCAGCATCAGCAAGGCCGCCACCTGCAGCAAGGTGCCGGTCCAGAGGGTAAGGCGCAGGCCGAAGCGACCCCCCAGCCAGCCTCCGTAGAGATTGGTGAGCACCCCGAACAGCTCATAGAAGAGAAACAGCAATGCAATCTCCAGCGTGCTGTAGCCGAGGGAATGGAAGTGGAACACCACGAGCATGCGCAGTGCCCCATCGGTGAGGGTAAACGCCCAGTAGTTTGCTGTCACCACCATGTACTGCTGCAGGCCTGTCAAGGCCCGCCTCGTTGGCTGTTCAGCCGCCGGCGGTGGGGTGGAGCTGGAGGTTGGTGGGGTCATGGTGGGAAATGGCGCCGCTCAACCGCGCTCAGCGCCCATCGAGGTGAACCACATGACAGACCAGATCGGCCAGGCGCGAGCTATAGCCCCATTCGTTGTCGTACCAGGCATAGACTTTGAGCTGGGTGCCATTCACCACCATCGTGGAGAGGCCATCGACGATGGCGCTGCGGGAATCGTTCACGTAATCGACGGACACCAACGGCCGGGTTTCGTAGCCGAGGATGCCCTTCAGTGGACCCTGGGCTGCCTGTTCGAAGGCTTGGTTTACCTCCTCCCCCGTGACCGAGCGCCGCAGCTCAAACACCGCATCGGTGAGCGAGGCATTCAGCAGCGGCACCCGCACGGCATGGCCATTGAGCTTGCCTTGCAGCTCGGGGAAGATCAAGCCGATCGCCTTGGCGGATCCCGTCGTGGTGGGGATCAGGCTTTGGCCGGCGGAACGGGCCCGGCGCCAATCGCTCTTGAAGCCATCCACCACCACTTGGGTGTTGGTGACATCGTGCAGGGTTGTGATCGAGCCGTGTTCGATCCCGAAGCTCTCCTGCACCACCTTCACCAGCGGCGCCAGGCAATTGGTGGTGCAGGAGGCGGCGGTGATCAGGCGATGGTGGCCAGGGTCGTAGAGGTGGTGATTGATGCCGAAGACGATGTTGAGGGCCTCGGCACCGGCAATCTCACCCTTCACGGGGCAGGCCACCACCACGCGTTGCAGCCCCACCTGATCGAAATAGGGCCGCAGGGTATTGGGCGTCTTGAAGCGGCCGCTGCATTCGAGCACCATTTCCACGCCGGACTCGCGCCAGGGCACGGCGGTGAGATCGCTCGCTTGGCTATAGCGCACCGGACTGGTGCCGACCAGGAAGCCATCGCTCTGGGCTTCAACCGGCTGCGACCAGCGGCCATGGACCGAGTCGAAGCTGAGCAGGTGGGCGGCGGCGTGGGCATCGCCGGCGGGATCGTTGACATGCACCAACTGGATGCCGGGGCGGCCCCAGAGCGCTCGAAACACCAGGCGGCCGATGCGCCCGAAGCCGTTGATGCCGATGTTCATGGGAAGCCTGGTGCAGCGCCGGCCGACTCCAAAACCATAGATCAATTAGAGTTGATTCAACAGGTGCGCTGCGGCACATCGCGCCAGCCGCCGCTTGCCCAGTTCCGCCTCCGCCTCCGCTCCCCCAGTTCCCCCTCCGCCTCCGCCAGTGCCAGCCGTGCCGCCTGTACCACTTCCACCGCCCGGCTGTGGCGTCAGAGCCACGTCTCCCGCAGCGGAGCGTTTGAGTGTGGAGTGCGTGGCTCCCCCGGGAACGCTGGCGGAGCCGCTGGCTGCGGAGCAGGCCCAACGCTTGCTGCGGGCCCTGGCTGAGCCGATTCGCCTGCGGGTGTTGCAGGCCCTGGGGAATGGCGAGCGCTGCGTCTGCGATCTCACCAGCGATCTCGATTTGGCCCAGTCGAAGCTCTCCTTTCATCTCAAGGTTTTGAGGGAGGCCCAGCTGATTCACGCCCGCCAGGAGGGCCGCTGGATGTATTACCGCCTGGAGCCCTCCTCCCTCCTGCTGCTGCGCGATTGGCTGGGCCAGCTGGCGGCCGCGAGCCAGTCTCCCGCGCCTCCCTGCTGCTAACGCCATGGCCAATCCAGATCTCAATGACGCCACAACCGCCTGCCAAGACAGCGGTGGGCTCCACACTCTCTCCTGGCTTGACCGGCTGCTACCGGTATGGATCCTGCTGGCCATGGGCGGTGGACTGCTGTTGGGGCGCCTGGTGCCGGGCCTTCAGGCCCTGCTGGGTTCGGTGCAGGTCGATCACACCTCCCTGCCGATTGCCCTCGGCTTGCTGCTGATGATGTATCCGGTGCTGGCCAAGGTGCGCTACGGCGAACTTGGCTCGATGGCTCGCGATCGCCAGCTGCTCAGCCTCACCCTGGCCCTGACCTGGGGTCTGGGACCGCTGCTGATGTTCAGCCTGGCCTGGTTGTTCCTGCCGGACCAGCCAGCCTTTCGCACCGGTTTGATCCTGATCGGCATCGCTCCCTGCATCGCCATGGTGCTGATCTGGATCGATCTGGCCCAAGGCAACCGGGAGGCGGCCGCCCTGCTCGTGGCGATGAATTCCGTATTGCAGGTGTTGATCTATGCCCTGCTCGGCAGCTTCTACCTGCAGATTCTGCCAGCCTGGCTGGGGCTCGATACCCAACTCGTGCGCATCTCCTTCGCCGAGATCGCCCGAGCGGTGCTGATCTTTCTGGGGATCCCTCTGGTGGCAGGCTTCGTCACCCGGGTGATCGGCGTGCGCGTTAAGGGGCGTCGTTGGTATGAGCGGGTCTTCCTACCTCGCATCGGCCCCTGGGCGCTCTATGGCCTGTTGTTCACGATCGTGGTGATGTTCGCCTTGCAGGGTCAGGCGATCACCGCGGATCCGCTGCAGGTGATCAAGGTGGCGATCCCCCTATTGCTCTATTTCGTGCTGATGTGGAGCATTGCCTTCGCGGTGGGTTGGCGCAGTGGCCTCGACTACCCGCGCACCACGGCCCTGGCCTTCACCGCCGCTGGCAACAACTTTGAGTTGGCGATTGCCGTTTGTATCAGCATTTGGGGTGTGGCGTCCCAGCAGGCCCTGGCGGGGGTGATCGGTCCGCTGATCGAGGTGCCGGTGCTGGTCAGCCTGGTGTATGTGTCTCTCGGGCTGCGCCACCGCTTCCCGGGC
>JBKCTK010000261.1:0-15467 GCA_046319055.1 Synechococcaceae cyanobacterium | reverse complement strand
GAGCTGAACACTCCCCTGATCAATCCGGTCGCCCCCGAGCCTCAGGTGGTGGGGCGACCGCCGTCGAGCAGATGGCGCTGCACCCAGCCGGCGAGCAGAGCGCCGGCGATCGGAGCGAGCCAGAAGAGCCAAAGCTGACCGATGGCATCGCCGCCAGCCCAGAGAGCCACGCCAGTGCTGCGGGCGGGATTCACGGAGGTGTTGGTTACCGGGATGCTGATCAGGTGAATCAGCGTCAGCGACAGGCCGATGGGCACCCCGGCCATGCTGGCAATCGCATCGCGATGGGTGGTGCCGAGGATCACCAGCAGAAACACAAAGGTGAGCACCACTTCGATGATCAAAGCGGCCCAGAAGCCATAGGCACCAGGGGAGTGAGCCCCAAATCCGTTGGTGGCCAGCGGATTGCTGCCGGTGAGCTCGAACCCTTTGCGTCCACTGGCGATCGCCAACACGAAGCCTCCTGCCACGATCGCCCCCAGCACTTGGGCAACGATGTAAGGCACCAGGTGGGACCCGGGGAAACGGCCACCGGCCCAGAGACCGAAACTCACGGCGGGATTGATGTGACAGCCGGAAACCCGGCCAATGGTGTAAGCCATCGTCAACAGCGTCAGGCCAAAGGCCAGGGAAACGCCCAGGAAGCCGAGGCCAAGCGGGTTGCTGTCGGCTTGTGCATAGGGAAACACGGCCGCCAGCACGGCGCTGCCACAGCCGCCCAGTACAAGCCAGAAGGTGCCGATGAACTCAGCTAGGAATTTCTTGGAAAGTGGAATCGTGGCTGCCATGCGGCACAAAATTGAGCTCGTGTATTCTAGCTAGCCTGTCAAGCTCAACCGGCTTGATGTCAGCAAACCCTACCGCTGTTGGCTGGAGTGGTAGGAGTCTGTGTTTTTTCGCGGTCTGGCCCCGGCTGAGGAACACGAGGAACACGAGGAACACGAGGAACGCGGGCCTTTTCGGGCTCGGTGGGGGGCAGAAAATGGCAGTTGGCGAAGGAACCTCAGCAAATTGTCGTGGCTAGAAGGCTGGTGCGAGGATCAATGTCTAGCCTCGTCACTCGCCGGTCAACGGTATTGCTGTTTTGACTGAATGCGGGATTAAGTTGTGCTCTATGGCTCGAGCTGGTTGGTGATTTGGCGGAGGATTGCGAGGCGTTCGTTTTGGTTAGGGGTGTCTGAATTGATTCGGCGAGGGTTTAACTCTGCTTGGCTGGCAGTGGAGAGCCGACGGCGAAATATGCAAATTAGAGGCTCGAAGCTTGCGTCCCCTTGCAGGCAAGGCCAGAAGAAGCTGTTTCGGTAATGGCCTCTTTGCTGGATTCATCGGGAAGCCTAGAATCGAGGCTATTCCGCCAGCGCGGGGGGCGGGGGCGATGTCGGGGTAATGTCTGTGAAAATCTGATGTCTTGGGATGGGCCGATGAGCGAATCTCCAGCGCCTCTAGCGATAATCCTATCGGGCACACGAAAGGTCTAATTTCATATTAAGAAGTGCAGGCTGGCATTGCGGCGAGCCGTGGGCTGTCTACGGATCAAGACGCGCTCATGCTCTATCGCTTTCAGTCGTGATGGAGCATGCCAAAACCTGCTGACGGGGAGCAAATCGCTGCCCGTCAGGCAGATCCGTCGCGAGCTGGCCCTGCTGGGTTCCCCTTAAGCGGTGTGGCGTCGCGGCGGCCCTTGGCCATCGCCCCGCGACCCGACAAGGGCAGCGCCAGGTCTTGCGGATGGGCCCCGAGCTCGTGGGGATTGCGGGCTGTACGTGATGCGGTGGCCGTGTCGGACCTCCCGATCCGCTGCCCCGACAAGACGCGGCCGCTTTCCCAGAAATTGGCTGCTGATCAGCACCAAGCTCCGCATCGGAGAAATGCTTCATCAGCCATGGCAAGAACGGGCTTCCGGCGCCGCGTCGGCCGGCACCCAGGCGCCGTTCAGTCGCCGGCCTGATGCCAGCGACGCAGCAGCTCCTCCCGCCGCTCGGGCGGCGGCGGCGGCAGTTGGCGGACCCGATCACCGGCGGCGCTGCCGCCCCGGCCGGAGGCATCGCGGAAGCCCTCCTGGCGCAGCAAGGACTGGGCCTGTGGGCCAGCCAAAAAGCGCACGAATCGTTCGCCCTCAGCCTCGCCCCCCTCGGCCTGGCCCCGCAGCACCGCCGCCGCCAGCTGGACCGCGATGCTGGGATCGCTGACCAGCAGCTGATAGCCCCCGGGCCAGCGCTGCCGCGCCTCAGCGGCCCGCCGCAGGGCTCCGGCCTCGTACACGAAGGCCAGGTCGCCGTCGTTGGGCCCGCCGCTGATGAACTCCCGCAGCAGGATGTCGGTGGAGCGGGCGGGTCGGTAGACGGCCCTGCGCAGGCTGTGCAGGGCATCGTCGTCGCTGGGGGGCCGACTCCAGAGGTCCAGCACCAGCTGGGCGGAGTTGGAGCGCAACGGATCGCTGAGCCGCAGCTTGAAGGTCCCCCAGCTCTCTGGGCCCCCCAGGGACGGCCAGCGGCCGGCCCGCACCGCCTGGCGCAATCGGCTCCAATCGACGCGCCCATCGCGGAACAGCGCCTTGGCCCGCTCCGGCCAGGCCACCGCCACCAGCAGCGTGCTTGCCACGACGGTCGGGGGAGCCAGAAACGGGTCGGGCTGGCCCTGGGCGCGGGCCTGTCGCGCCAGATCCCGCAGCAGTTGGTCGTTGGCCGGGATCAGCACCCGGGCGCGACGCGGCGAGGGCTCCAGGGTGTTGTTCACCATGTCCTGGGAGCCTTCCACCTGCCAGCGCAGGTCGATCCGCCGCTCTTGGCGCTCGAATTCGGGTTCAAGGCGCCGCAGGCTCGGCTCCAGTTCCGAGCCCACGCTCACCAGCAAGGGGCGGCGCAGTCCTGGCAGGGGGGCGGCGGCCAGCAGCAGGGCGGAAGCCGCAAGGCCAACGGACAGCAGGCGACGCCGGCCCAGACTCGGACCGCCAGCGGCGCTGCTGGACCCGCTCATCACCCTCCCCCGCCGCGGCCATCGTTGTAGAAATCGTAGAAGAATCATGCCGATGGCCCGCGCGCAGCACCCCCAGATAGCGATGGCCTGCCCCCATCCGCCTCGCGCTCCTCGATGGCTTGCGCTAAGGGGGCGCTGCGGGGTTTGGGGCCCGATCGGCATCCGCACCTGGCGGGCCGACCCCCGCTCAGCGCGGCTGTCCCTGCTGCCGATCGCTGGCGCCCTGCTCCTGGGGGGCTGTCAGCTGCTTCCCGGCCCCACGTTGCCGATCACGATGCTGGTGGGCAGCGCCCTGGCGGACTTTTGCACCCAGGCCGCCGCGGCGATCGAGCGCGACCCGCCGCGGTTGCCGGATGGCACCCGGGTGCTGTTGCGCTGCCGCAGTGCCGGCAGCGGCGACGTGGTGCAGGAGCTGGAAACCCATGCCCGCTCCGTGCTGCGGGAGGGCGGCAGCCCGACCGATCCCCGCATTCCCACCCTGATCTCCCTCGATGGTGAGATCTATCACGAGCTGCTGCGCCAGCGCCTGCAGTCCGTTGCTCCCAGCCGCCAGCTGATTCCAGCCGTGGCCGATGCTCCGGCCCTGGCCTCCAGCCCGATGGTGCTGATGACCTCACCGGCCTTGGCGAAGGGCCTGCGGCGGCCGGATCCCTTCCGCTCCCTGGCCCGCAACAGCAACCACCGCCAACTGGATCCGAGCGGGCCATCCCAGCCGATTCGCTTCGTGCACACCGCCCCCACCCGCTCGAACTCGGGCCTGCAGACCGTGGTGGCGATGGTGAGCGAGCTGAGCGGCAAACCGCCAGAACAGCTCACGCTGGCGGATGTGCGGGCCCACGCCCCGGGGTTGGCGGCGCTGGAGCGGCACGTGACCCGCTACGGGAGTTCCACCACCCAGCTGGCCCGGGCCATGCAGCGCAATGGCCCGTTCTGGGCGTCGGTGGGGTCGGTGTATGAGTCTTCGGTGGTGGCGGTGAACAGCCAGCGCAGCCCAGATCAAGAGCGTTTGGTGGCGGTCTATCCCCGCGCTACTTACACCAGCACGAGCCGGGCCATTTTGCCCAACGCGCCTTGGGTGTCGTCGCGGCAGCGGCAGGCGGCCCAGCTGCTGATCGATCGCCTGCAGCAGCCGGCCTTGCAGCGGCTGGCGGCGGACCAGGGGCTGCGGCCGGCCAACCCGGCGGTGCCCGCCAGCCGGGTTACCGCGGCGAATGGGGTCGATCCCCGCGCCACCTATGAAAGCCTGCGGGCGCCCAGGCCGGAGGTGGTGGAGGAGATCGTGAGCACCTGGCGCAACCTGGTGAAGCGACCCTCCAGGGTGGCCTTAGTGGTCGACAGCTCCGGCTCGATGCAGGGGGTCAAGCTGGCGGCGGTGCAGCGCAGCCTGCAGGTCTATCTCGACCAGATCGGCCCCCGCGATGTGGTGGGCCTGATCGATTTCGACTCCCGCATCCAACCGCCGGTTGTGGTGCGGGGCGGCGGCCTCGATCGCGACAAGGCCGCTGGGTTTGTGGCGGGCTTGCGAGCCGATGGAGCGACCCTCCTGTACGACGCGGTGCTGCGTGCCCGCGACTGGTTGCGGAGCAGCCGTCGCCCCGGAGAATTGCTGGCTGTGCTGGTGCTCACCGATGGCGTCGACAGCGGCTCCCGGTTGAAGTTGGAGAGCCTTAAGCAGGAGCTGGTCCGCAGTGGCTTCCGCGGCGATGAACGCATCGGCGTGTTCACCCTTGGCTATGGCGAGTCGAGCGAATTCGATGCGGCTGTGCTGCGCCAGATCGCCGAAAGCAATGGTGGAGAGTATGTCGAGGGCAGCGCCGATAGCGTTCGGCGGCGGATGGAGGACCTTCAGCAGGCCTTCTGATCCCCCGCTGATCACCTCCCCCTCAGCCCCCGCCTGGAATGTCCCGCCCCACCAGCTGGCCCAATCCCCTGGATCACCCCCTGGCGGTGGCCGTCGCGGGGTTGCTGCTGGTGCTGCTGAGTCAGTCCGGGGTGCTGGCCTTCGGCCTGGCCTTGCCGCTGGCGATCGCCTGCGCCTGCGCCGTCGCCTTTGCCCTGGCCTGGGGGCGCGACAGGGCCGGCCGGGCGGCGACCGTGCGGGATCGGCGCGTGGCGGCGGCAATCGATGCGGCGCTGCTGCGCGGTCAGCAGCTGGCCGCCCAGGCTCAGGCCGTGGCCGCGGAGGCGCTGACGCGCTTTCAGGCCGATGACCATCTGGAGCAGTTGGGGGAGGTGCAGCTCTGCTGCCAGCGCCTGCAGGCCCTGCCGCAACGCATCGCCGAGCGGCGGTCGCTGCTGGAATCGGGCGGTGGCGTGCTGCTGTCGGCCGAGCAGTTGGCCGAGCGGCTTCAGCGGGAGGAGCAGGCCCTGCAACAGGAGCGCAACGACAGCCTGCGCCGCGAGCGGCGTCGGCTGGTGGACCAGCTGCGCCGCAACCTCCAAGCCGCCCAGCTCGGCATGGATGAGCGCGATGCCCGCCTGCTGGCCCTCTCCACCCGGCTGGAGCGGATCGATGGCGGACTGCGCCAGCTGCAGGGGCAGGTGCAGCGCCAATGGTCCAGCCAAGCGGGCGACACGGCGGCGCTACGCCAGGCGATCAGCCCCCTGGACGATGCGCTCGATCAGATCGAGCGGTTGCTGGAGTTAGGCCACGCGGCGGAGGCCTGACGCCGGAGGGATCGATGCTGGAGGGCAACCCCAGGGAGGATCGCTGGCCGTTGCGACCCAGCCGCGACCAGCCAGCCTGTCTCCGGGGCAATGCAGCGGGATGGTTTTTGGAGCGCGATTGGCTTGATGGGAGCTATCGCAAAGCGGCATCAAAAAGACGCCAGGATTGCCCTGGCGTCTGGGTGGGAGTCTCGCTCAGCTGAGCCGATCGCTCACCTGAACTGGGCGGTGTCGACCCATTCGTTCTTGATCAGCGACCACCAATCGGTGGCCAAGCCCGCCAGCACGTATTGGTAGGGCAACCAGCCGTACCCCCCACTGCCCCAGGCGGGGCCCCAGGAGTTGCGGATCAACAGGGCACCGGTGGTTTCTGTGGCCCCGGGGTTGGTGTTCTTGATTTTGAGGTTGTCGTCGTACCCCACGACGGTGATGGCGTGGCCGCCAGCGGTGCGATCGCCGGGAGCTGGAAACGGGATCTTGCCGGCATTGCTGGCGGCCTGGCTGATCGAGTTGTACACCGTGAAGCCGAACATCGAGGGCAGGCCAGCATTCAGATAGGTTTTGATCTGGGCCAGCAGATCTGCGGGGCGGGTGCCGGGGGGATCGAGCCGGAAGTAGGAGATGGCCTGGTAGCTCTGGGCAAAGGCATAGCAGAATGCCGATGGCTCTTTGTCGAAGTCGGCGATGATGTAGGGGTAGTATTCCTCGGGCGGTGTGCCAAATAGGGTGAGGGCGTACATGGTGGAGCGCAGGAAGGCGCCGGTGTCGCCCGTCCAGTGCAGCAGATTGCGGGTCACCTTGTAGAGAAACAGCCGCGAACTGTCGGTGTGCTTCCCGAAAGCGCGGCGTTCAAAGTATTCCACCAGGCTTGCGCCGGCATGGGCCGTGCAGGAGCCGAGATTTTGTTGGTTCTCAATCGGGGAGCACCAGGCTCGCAGGTCGACACTGGTGGGCAGCGATGGTGCCGGCGCCGTCACGCCAGCTTTGCCCACCTTGCTGAGCATTTGCTTCACCGAAGGCTGCCCCAGGCTTTTCAGTCTGGCTGGAGCTACATCGCTATGGGCGGTGATGTCGCGGATGTCCGGATAGTCGGGCAACCAGCCCATACCGGGGATCATCAATGATTCGCTCATGTTGGAATTGCCTGCTGGGACATTGTTCACGATATGCATGGTTCCCATGCCGGTAGATCTGCTTCGTAAAAGTTGATTTGAGCGCCGGCGCGAATGGGCGGCTGTTGCCGTTGGCTGCCGGGCAGAAAGGCAATGAGAAGCATAGTGACGCAGCCACTTGGTTTGTCCCCTCCCCTAACGCTCTGCAGCAAAGATGCAGCGCATCGGCAGAATCCCGCCATGGTCCGGGGCGTGGTGGCCGCTGGCTTGAGCAAAGCGGCGTTGGCCGCGCCCAGCGTGTCGCCGAGTCGGCCGCGCCCCTGCCGCCATCCCTTGGACTGCGCGCTTGGTTGCACCCCTGGGCTGCCGGTGGGTTGCCGGAGGGTTCGCTGCGGCGGCCCAGGGGGACTCCCATACCTATCCCTCGGCGTCCGGAGAACCTGTCTGGCTCTGCCAGAGATCGGCCTGATCCAGAGCATCAAGATCATTCCGATGGCGAAGCCCCCAGCGGGTCGCAGCCGCTGGCTGAGATGAGAGCTGGTGAACCTTGCTGCGGTTGGTTGAACCCATCCTGGCTAGGGGCTGGCCCACAGGCTTGTAGGATCATGAGTTCTACGATTCACGTGTTGTCGCCGCAGCGCCGGCTTCGCTGCTCCGTTGCCACGGCGCCAACATCCCGGAGATTCATGTCTGTGCTCGGCCGCCAAGCCATTCTGAGAGCGATCGAGCAGGGCGGCATCGCCATTACGCCCTTTAATCCAGCGCTGGTGGGGCCGGCTTCGGTTGATCTCACCCTGGCCCACACCTTTCGCGTGTTTCGCAAGGTGCATCAGGTCATCGAAGTGCGGCCGAACACTGATTATCGGGAACTGACCGACAAGCTGGAGCTGCCCAGCGGTGCCCACATCCTGATCATGCCTGGTGAAACGATCCTTGGAATCACCATGGAGCGCCTGCGCCTGGGGCCTGGCCTTTGCGGCTGGTTGGAGGGGCGCAGCCGCTTTGCCCGGCTTGGCCTGATGGTGCATATCAGTGCTCCTTTCATGGGACCCGGCATCGACAGTCAGCAGGTGTTGGAGATGAGCAACTTTGGCCCCGCGCCATTGGCTGTCTATCCAGGCACCCCCATCTGTCAGTTCGTGTTTCAGAAGCTCGAGGGCGATGAACGCTATGAGGGATGCTTCGCCGGCCAGACGGAAGCGAGCTTCTAACGGCTCGCGCCCGCTGCGGCGCCCGCTGTTCTGGCACGGGACGCGGCAGAGGCCATCACGGCCAGCCCAGGGCACATGCCGCGACGCGGTTAAGGCCGTGAGGCTTTCCTGCCCGCATCAGCGTTCCGCTGCGCTGGCGCCGGCAGCGGCCGCAGGATGCTGACCCCCACCACATCCGCCACGCTGGACGCATAGCGCACGAAGTTCAGGCTGCGCATCACGCCCCGTTGGGGGGCTGCGTGGATGGCGTGCAGGCCGTGGGCTGCTGGCCAGATGCATCGTCGCCAGGGCGAAACCGGCGCTCAACCAGATGGTCATCGCTCTGGCCCCGCGGTTGGCTTGATCGTCTGGGGGAGTTCGCGCCGCAGAGGGCTGGCGGGCTGAAGTTTCCATGGCTCGCCAATCCTGCAGGGGGCGACAGGTTCCTGCCGCGCCCCCTGGGGACACCCAGTGGGCTGGAAACGGGCGGCAGGAGCCACTGGCTGCGCTTCAGCCCCGATCCCAGCCCCGCAGCGCCAGCTTGCCAAGGGTGCGGCCCTGCCGCAGGAGCCCATGGGCTTGCTGCAGCGTTTCCACCGCGATCGGCTCGAAGCAGCGCGACAAGGTGCTGCGCAGCTCGCCCCGTTCCACCAAGCGCGCCACCCGCTCCAGGATTCGACCCTGTTCCGCCATGTCGGCGGTTTGGAAGCGGGGACGGGTGAACATGAACTCCCAGTGGAAGCTGGCGCTCTTTGCCTTGAGCAAATCCAGGTCCAGGGGGTTGCGGTTGCCCACGATCGCCACGAGGGCGCCGCGCGGCAGCAGCAGCTCGGCCATGGCCTCCCAGTAGGCGTCCGTGTCGGCGAAGTTGGCCAGGTGGCCCACCCCCTCAAGCCCCAGCTGACGCAGCTGATCCAGCAGCGGCTGGCCGTGATCCAGCACCGCCTCAGCCCCGAGCCGGCTCACCCAGGCCTTGCTCTCCGGCCGCGACGCCGTGGCGATCACCCGCAGGCCAGCCCGGCGCGCCAACTGAATCGCGATCGACCCCACCCCGCCCGCCGCGCCGATGATCAGCAGCGGCTTGCCCGCGTCGCCCCCCTGGGGATCCAGCCCCAGCTGCTCGAAAAGCGCCTCCCAGGCCGTCAGGCTGGTGAGCGGCAGCGCCGCCGCCTCCGCCCAGGAGAGATTGGGGGGACAGGGCCCGGCGATCCGCTCATCCACCAGCGTCTGCTCGGCGAAGCAGCCCGGTCGGCTGATGTCCCCCGCGAAGAACACGCCATCGCCGCAGCGGAACCGGGTCACCCCCTCGCCCGTCGCCTCCACCACCCCGGCCGCATCCCAGCCCAGCAGCCTCGGCTCGGCATCGCTGGCCAGCCCCGCCTGCACCTTCAGATCCACCGGATTCACCGCCACCGCCTGGATGCGCACCCGCAGGTCCCTGGGGCCCGGCTCTGGCAGCGGCAGCTGCCGCTCCAGCAGCAGTCCGTGGGGATGGTTCGCGTCGGCCGGGGCGGCAAGGATGGCGCGCATGGAACCTGGCGGCGGGCACCTCTGGATCCTGGCCCAGCCCCGGGGCCGCGCCAATCCCCCCATCGCTGCAGGGCCTTCGCCTCCAGCTCCTAGCCTCAGCCCGCCGCTCCGCTCAGCTCAGCCCCGCTCAGCTCGAGTGTTTCGCTTCGCCCCTAGCCGCCATGGCCGTGCAACACCGCTGGTCGGACGCCGATGCCCACGCCGCTGTGCAGCGCTATGGCCAGAGCGGCGTGTCGGAGGAGCTGGCGTTGCGCACCTATTCCGCCCGGCTGCTGGGGGCCGATCCGGAGTTGGTGCTGCACGGCGGCGGCAACACCTCCGTCAAAACCAGCGTCACGAATCTGCTGGGCCAGACCATCCCGGTGCTGTGCGTGAAAGGGTCCGGTTGGGACCTCGGCAGCATCGAACCGCCGGGCCATCCGGCCGTGCGGCTCAAACCGTTGCGGGCGTTGCGGGTCCTCGACGCCCTCAGCGATGAAGACATGGTGGCCGCCCAGCGCCGCAACCTGATCGATCCCGCCGCCCCGAACCCCTCGGTGGAGGCGCTGCTGCATGCCTTCCTGCCCCACCGCTTCATCGACCACACCCACGCCACCTCGCTGTTGGCCCTAGCGGATCAGCCCGACGCTGAGGCCCTCTGCCGCGAGGTGTTTGGCGATCGGGTGGTGGTGGTTCCCTACGTGATGCCCGGCTTCGCCCTGGCCAAGGCCTGTGCTGAGCGCTTTGAGGCGGCGATCGCCGCCGGTGGCCCTGAACCGGAAGGGCTGGTGCTGCTCAAGCACGGCGTGTTCTCCTTTGCCGCTACCGCCCGCGAGAGCTACGACCGCATGATTGCCCTGGTGCGGCAGGCCGAGGGCCATCTCGCCAGCGGCCGCCGCCAGTTTCAGGCGGCGGCCTTGCCCGCCAACCCCGCCTCGGCGGCGGCGTTGATGCCGCGGCTGCGGGGTGCGCTGGGACGGGCGGCCGCCAGCGCTGGCTGTGCGCGCCATTGGCTGTTCGACCTGCGCCAAGACGCCAACGCGCTGGCCGTGGTGAAGGATGCCCGCTTGGCGGACTGGGCCGACCGCGGCGTCGCCACCCCCGACCACGTGATCCGCACCAAGGCCAGTGCCTGTGTGTTGCCGCCGGCGCCGGAGCACGCCGCCGGCTGGCAGGACTGGGACGGGGCGGTGGCCACGGCGTTGCAGGCCTATCAAGACCGCTATCGGGCCATGTTTGAGCGGCAAAACGCCCGCGTGGGCGGCCACAAGCGCATGCTCGACCCCCTGCCGCGGCTGCTGGCCGTGCCGGGCCTGGGGCTGATCGGCGTGGGGCGCTCCGCCGCCGATGCGGCCGTGACCGCCGACATCGGCGAAGCCTGGGCCCGCACACTTCTGGCCGCCGAGAGCATCGGTCGCTTCGAGCCGGTGAACGAGGACGACACGTTTGACATGGAGTATTGGAGCCTGGAGCAGGCCAAGCTCGGCAAGGCCGTGGAGAAGCCTCTGGCCCGCCGGGTGGTGCTGGTCACCGGTGGCGGTGGCGCCATCGGCGCCGCCACCGCCCGCGCCTTCGCCCGCCAGGGCGCCGATGTGGCGGTGCTCGACCGCGACGCGGACAGCGCCGCCGCCGCCGCCGCCGCCTGCGGCCCGCGGGCCCTCGCCCTCAGCGCCGATGTGACCGATCCCGCCCAGGTGCGCGAGGCGATCGATCGGATTTGCGCCCAGTTCGGCGGACTCGACATCGTGATCAGCAATGCTGGCGCCGCCTGGACCGGCGCCATGGCCAACCTCAGCGATGCGGATCTGCGGGCCTCCTTTGAGCTCAATTTCTTCTCCCACCAGGCCGTGGCCCAGGCGGCGGTGGCGGTGCTCCACACCCAGGGGCTGGGCGGCCAGCTGCTGTTCAATATCAGCAAGCAGGCCCTGAACCCCGGCCCCAACTTCGGCGCTTACGGCATCAGCAAGGCAGCCCTGTTGGCGTTGATGCGCCAATACGCCCTTGAGGAGGGCCCCCACGGCATCCGGGTCAATGGCCTCAACGCCGATCGCATCCGCTCCGGCCTGCTCACCGAGGCGATGATCCAGGAGCGGGCCGCCGCCCGGGGCACGAGCGAGGCCGGCTATATGGCGGGCAACCTGCTGGGTCAGGAGGTGCGGGCCGACGACGTGGCGGATGCCTTCGTGGCCCTGGCCCAGATGGAGCGCACCACAGGAGCCCTGTTGACCGTGGACGGTGGCAATGTGCCCGCCATGGTGCGCTGAGCCCTCGGCGGTTCTGCGCCCTGCAGGCTTGCTCCTTCGGGGGCCCCAGCCCTTCGTGTGCCAAGGGGGGGCAGGGGCCTGCGGTAGTAGGGTCTCAGGCGATGCGAGCGCCTCCATGGCCAGCCCCAGCCGCCATCGCGATGGGCTGTGGCTGCTGCTCTTTTGGTTGGCGGGTGTAGGGCTCGATCTGCTCTGGCTGCACTTCAACACCGTGCCGCCGGCATGGGATCAAGGAGACCATCTCAGCCGCGCCTTCGGTTTGTTGCGGGTGTTGCAGCAAGCGGAGCCCTGGTCGGGAGCCTGGTGGCATCGCCTTTGGGCCGAAGCCCCCAGTTACCGCGGACCCCTCACCGGCTTGGTGACGGCGCCGGTGCTGCAGCTGCTGGGGCCCAGCTACAACGGCGCCGTGCTCGCCAACAGCCTGTTCCAGGCGTTGCTGATGCTCAGCGTTTATGGGCAGGGCCGGCTGATCCAGGGCCGTCGCGTTGGCCTCTGGGCCGCGGCCCTCACCGGTCTTGCCCCGGCGCTGCTCAACCAGCGCAGCGATGTGCTGATCGATTTCAGCCTCACCGCTGTGCTCAGCGCCAGCTGGTGGCTGCTGAGCTGGCGGGTGCTGCGCCAACCGCGCCCCGGCTGGCTCTGGAGCCTGCTGGTGGGCGTGAGCTTGGGCCTGATCACCCTCACCCGCGCCACCGGGTTGCTGCTGCTTTGGCTGCCGCTGCTGCTGCTGGCGCTGCGGCTGGCCGCGGCACTGCGCCGCGGCCAGGGGCGGCCTCTGCTGGAGACCCTGCTGGCCGCCACCGGCGCCCTGCTGGTCGCCGCCCCCTGGATCGCCCAGAACTGGCTGACGCTACTCACCAGCGTGAACATGGCCCTTCGCTGGGGCACCGTGTATCAGGAAGGCCTGGAGGCCAACACCCTCCAGGGCTGGCTCTGGTATCCGCGCATGCTGCCGGCCATGGCGGGTGCCCTGATGGTGGCCGTGGTGCTGGCGGGCGGCCTGCTGGCGTGGCGGCCGGGGAGCCGCCGGCCGCCGATCGCCTGGCCCCACCGGCCGTGGCCGCTGCTCTGGTGGCTCAGCTTTCCGCTGGGCGCCCTGCTGCTGGCCACGCTGATGACCACCAAGAACATCCGCTTCGGCCTGCCGCTGCTGCCCCAGCTGCTCCTGGGCCTGGCCCTGGTGCTCGCCAACGTGCGCGGTCCGTGGGCGGCGCCGTGGCGGCTCGCCGTCGTGGCGGTAGGGATCTGGGGCGTGCTGGGCAGTCAGTTCGGCCTTGCCCCCAACACCTCGGGTTTCTCGCCCCGGCCTCCGAGCAACGCCGGCCACTGGCCTTTGGCCGAGATCATTGCCCAGATCCGCCAGGGTGCGCCGCAGCAGCTGGCCACCGTGGTGGTGGTGCCCGATAGCAATATCCACCTCAACCCCTTCAACCTCGATGCCGAGGGGCGCCGCCAAGCTTTCAGCGTGGCGGCGCGGCAGAGCGTGGCCACGGCCGAGCAGATGGCGGCTGAGCTGGCCGGTTTCGACTGGTTCCTGCTGCAGGGGAACCTGCCTGGCCAAGCCAATGAGGCGCTGCTCACCTCCCTGGTGCAACGGTCCCGCGCCCTGCGGCCCGTGGCCAGCTGGCCGTTGCCCGATGGCAGCCGCGCCCAGCTGTTTCAGAAGCGCCTGCCGGGGCTTGCGGTCGAGCCTGCCCCCTGCCCCGCCGATGGCCAACCGCAGCTGCGCCTCTCGCCCGTGGGGCCCGGGGGCCTGCGGCGCAGCGAGCTGGTGGCGCCGGCGGCGCTGCTGCGCCAGGGTCCGCTGCTGCTCGCCCCCGGCGCCGACCACGCCATCGGCCAGGGGCTGCTTCGGCCCCAGGGCAACGGCTGCCTGCGGGTGCGAGACACCCTGCAGGCTTCCCCCGGCGCCGATCGGCCGGCCCCGCCCGAGCCCGCCGCGGACCAGGAGGTGCTGCTGCTCCTCCCCGATGGCCGCAGCCTGAAGCCGCGGCTGGGGCCGCCGCTGCCGGCCCCCCTGGGCGAAGCGCCGCTGGGCCTGCCCAACCGCATCGCCCAGCTGCGGGAGATGGGCCGCCAGCTGCGGGCTGGTCCCCTCGATCCCCTGTTCGCCGGGCTGGGGCAGATCAACCAGCAGGATCCGGAGCAGATCTATCTCCAGCAAGGCGAACAGTTGTTGGGGGCCCGCCTGCGGCGGCAGCCCGAGGCGGTGGAGGATCTCTATGCGCTGGCCCTGGCCCAGGCGTTGCAGCGCAAGGCCGACGCCGCGGCCGCCAGCCTGGAGCAGCTAACGCGGCTCGATCCCCGCAATTCTCGGCCGTGGATGGGGCTCGGCGTGGTGAATCTCTATCGCTTCCATCCCGGCGCGGCGCGGCGGGCGCTCGATCGGGCCGCTGCCCTCGCGCCCCAAGACCCCACTGTGCACACCCTGCGGGCGGTGGCCCATGGCCTGGCGCTGGATCTTCCCGGAGCCCTGCGCCTGGCCCAACATCCCCCCCGTCCCGCGGCGCCCGGAACAACGCCGAGCGCCCCGTCCCCCTAGGTGGCTGCCTCCGTCAGCCCGCCCCTATCCGGTGGGGCCAGCTCCAGCTCCAGCTCCAGCTCCAGCTCCAGCGCCGTGGCCAAGGAGATGGTCGCGGGCCATGGCTACCGGCCGGCGATCGATGGCCTGCGGGCCCTGGCGGTGCTGGCGGTCATCGTCAACCATCTCGATCTCGGCCTGCTCCCCAGCGGCTTCCTGGGGGTGGACATCTTTTTTGTGATTTCCGGCTGCGTGATCACCGCCTCCCTGGGCCGCCAACCCGGAGGCAGCCTGGCGGACCTGCTGGCCGGCTTCTATGCGCGGCGGCTGCGGCGGCTGGTGCCCGCCCTGCTGCTGATGCTGGTGCTGGGGGCGGTGTTGATCTGCCTGGTGGATCCCCGCCCCCACGCTTCGCTGCGCACCGGACTGGCGGCAGTGGTGGGCTTTTCCAATGTGGAACTGCTCGCCCAGGCCACCGATTACTTCGCCCGCTCCGCCCAGCTCAACGTGTTCACCCACACCTGGTCGCTGGGGGTGGAGGAGCAGTTTTATCTGCTGTATCCCCTGTTGGTGTGGAGCTGCGGTTTCGGCCGCCGCGCCGGCGGGGCCAGGCGCCTGGCCCTGGCCATCGGCCTGCTCAGCCTCGCCTCCCTGGGGGCCTTTGCCTGGCTGTGGGGGACCTCCCCCTCAACGGCCTATTTCCTGATGCCCACCCGTCTTTGGGAGATTGGCGCCGGTTGCCTGCTGCAACTGGCCCAGGAGCGCGGCCCGCGGGCGCCCCGCTGGCTGGTGGGGCTGCCGCCGCTGCCGCTGCTGCTCGCCCTGCTGGCCACCTTGGCCCTGCCCCGGCAGCAGGGGGTGGGCACCCATGTGGCCTGTGTGCTGCTCACGACCCTGCTGCTGGGCAGCCTGCGGGCCGGCACGCTGGCGGAGCGGCTGCTCAGCCGGCCGCGGCTGGTCTCCATCGGCCTGCTCTCCTATGCCCTCCACCTCTGGCACTGGGTGGTGCGGTGCCTGGCCCGCTGGACCGTGGGGCTGAACGGCCGCACGCTGCCCCTGCTGCTGGCGCTGATGCTGCTGCTGGCGATGGCGTCCTACGCCTGGCTGGAGACCCCCCTGCGCCGGGCCCGCTGGCATCGGGGGCGGGGGGGCGCCATCGCAATGGGCCTGGGCGGGCTGGGACTGGGGGCGTTGTTGTTGTTGCTGCTGGATCAGCTGCCCCCCTATG
>JBKCTK010000260.1:0-30788 GCA_046319055.1 Synechococcaceae cyanobacterium | reverse complement strand
CCCCACAGCCGAGAGACACGAAGAAGCCTGGAGCACCCTGAACAGCGACCTATCACCGCCCTTCGCGAAGCCAGCGAGCGGCCGGATCGCGGTGAAGGTGATCAACCACCTCGGGGATGAGGTGATGAAGGTGTATCGGGTGACGAGTTGATGCTGAGCTACTCCAGCAAGCTTCTCGATGCTATAATCGGACAGATTATTCATCGGTTGCCATCAAAAGCATACGCCGTCTGCTTGGCCACGAATGGATAGAGCCATGATCAGATCCTTTGCGATTGACAACTTTAAGTCACTTGTTGATTTCCAACTGCCGCCAAAATCACATCGGCTCGGGCTTCTCACGGTTCTGGTTGGCTTGAATGGCGCCGGCAAGTCCACCGTCCTGCAAGCTTTTGATTTCGTGGGGCACCTTGCCAATGGGCAGGTAAACCATTGGCTGGCGAAGCGTGAATGGAAATCAGCAGACTTAACAAGCAAGCTACTTAAGAAGAGAATCATCTCGTTTGATATCCTCATCGAGCATCCAGAGGCAGGCCTGATCTCCTGGAGTGGGTCATTCAATACAATAGAATTTCGTTGCACATGGGAATCGATTGTCCTCAATAACGACAGCCAGGTCTTACATCTGAAAGATGGCCAACTGTCCGTATCGCCACGCCAGGGCACGGCCACAGTGGACTATCCACTAAGGGCCATGAACTATGAAGGTTCTAGCCTCTCATTCATCAACCCTAAGGATGTTCATCCTGCAATCGGCATCCTAAAGTCTGTTGCGACAAATCTGCGCTCTCTTGATCTTTTATCACCTCAGGCCATGCGTCGCCGAGCAAAGGATGGCACAGATATTGGCTATGGAGGTGAAAGGCTGAGCGCATATATTCACGGTCTATCGAGCGCGGCTAAGCAAGAACTAACTTCCGGCCTCCAAAGGTTCTATCCACATTTGGCTGAACTCAGCTCAACTTCTTTGCGATCGGGTTGGAAAGATCTTAAAGTGATCGAACACTATGCAAAGGATCCCGGTCAGCCGGTTCGGCTCGAATCCAGATCACGTCAGATCAATGATGGCTTATTGCGTATCTTGGCAGTCCTCGCTGAGATTGGCCCAGGTCAGAGCCGCGCGGATAGCTCTGCGGCAAACAGCTGTGTTCTCTTCGACGAAATCGAAAATGGGATCAACCCCGAGCTCATGGGCAAGCTCGTGCAACATCTGTTGCAATCCAAGCGACAGATCATTGCTACAACACATAGCCCCTTGATTCTAAATTATCTGCCCGACGAAACTGCAAAAGAAGCGGTCATTCTGTTGTTCAGAAACAATTCTGGCTACACGCGTTCAGTCAGACTCTTTGATCTGGCAAGCACAAGCGAGAAACTCGACTTTCTCGGACCCGGCGAAGTTTATGTTGACTCAAACCTCGAGACGCTCACGAGAGAGGCTGTTGACAGCTTGCACGCCGATGCGCCATGAAGTTGATTCTTTCAGGTGAAGGGCCTACGGATCTTGGCAGCGTTC
The DNA here is from genome assembly GCA_046319055.1 of Synechococcaceae cyanobacterium. Classification (GTDB taxonomy): domain Bacteria; phylum Cyanobacteriota; class Cyanobacteriia; order PCC-6307; family Cyanobiaceae; genus Cyanobium. Next base: position 29,272 of record JBKCTK010000260.1, on the reverse strand, counting down.
AGCTTGTTGCTGGTAAATGGGAGTTCGTTCCTGGCCCAATGGCCTGGATTGTGGATAAAATACTAGAAGTAAACTACACCGCATACAGCTTACTGGAAGTCCATCAGGCTGGAGGCAACTGTGTGATTTACGTTGGCAAACGCGAGCTCATTTCATGCCGAGGAGAAGGGCCTACGTTGTTACCGGGCTTCAAATATGGCAAGGAAAATGCATTCTTTACCCGCAATGCCCAGTGCCTCGCGTTGCACGCAAAAAAGGTCTCTGAAGAGGACTCAGGAATCCCCGTGATCGCCGTCTTGTTTCGGGACGGTGATGGCACAAACTCCAAGGAGGAGTGGAGCAAAAAGGTCGAATCTATGCGCAGGGGGTTTGCATCGCAGGAATTTCTGACGGGGGTGCCGATGGTTCCCAACCCTAAGTCTGAAGCTTGGATGATTTGCGCACTTCGCAATCCCCCATACACCAACTGCGCATCACTTGAAGATCAATCCGGCAACGACCATAGCCCAAATTCACTCAAGGATCAGCTGAAGGCCTTGTGTGGTGGCTCTCACCCTTCTGCCGAAACGCAAGCCAACTGGGTGAAAAATGGAAAAGTTGACCCTGGCCGCATTGATATGCCGAGTTTTTCGGTCTTCAAGCAGGATCTGCATCGGGCAGCACAAAACGCTGGGCTTCAAGCGCCAAGTTGCCCATAATGGACAATCTTTGGGAAGCCAAGTTTTTTTGTTAGCCACCGCGCCAGGCGCCTGGCAGTTCATCCACTCAGCGCCGCTGATAAGCTTGGCATACCCGCCAAATTGATCCCAAGAATGCGCACCACAGCCGCCACCATCGCCTGCTGGTTCATCGACAGCGACGACAACGGCGAAAGCTTCTTCGTGCGCCAGGCCTCCTTCCTCGGCCAAAACGATCCCTACAAGAGCCTCAAAACCTCCCTCAAGGCCGAGATCGACCAAGAAGCCTGGGAGTCTCTGAACAGCGACACCTCCGTACCCTTCGCCAAGCCCTCCACCGGCCGCATCGCCGTGAAGGTGATCAACCACCTCGGGGATGAGGTGATGAAGGTGTATCGGGTAAGATCACCGTCCTTTTTTACCTAATCGATCATCCATTAACACAGCCAGTAGAAACACTCGCTCCTCTGCGGTTCCTTTGATCGTCTGCCAAAGGCCAAAAGCACGAGTAGCATAGTCCACAGCAGTTTTCGCCTCAGTTTTGGTTGGCTTCTGAAGGATGTTGTAGTCGGCCTCATGACGCGATTGACGCAGCTCCAGAAGTATCTTGGCAAACTCTATCAGTGAAGCCGACACGACTGGCAAGCATGGTTTGAGCCTCTTATTGAGATTTCCGGCAGCAAAGCCTTTGCAACCCTCTGCGATTACACCATGCTCAAAATCCCTTGCAACATATCCCCGCAGAAGTTTTCGATCTGAACCTGACCCTGCCAGCATGGTGGCGCCGGCATGGACAACAAGGCTGAATACGGAATAATAAGCTGTTGAGATGCACCGCTTTAGCGCAGCAGAATTAGGCCGCCCTCGCTGATTGTCACTGGGTAGGAGAGACCTGCTTAGGTCGAGGAGGTTTTGGGGCAAGCTCATGGATCGTCGCTCGTATTGGACGCACGCTCTTGGGGATCATCTAGGCAAAGAGCGCTGCCTTCTTCATCATCCTCATCGTCTTCATTTGCCCATTCGTCCTCTTCGCGAGTACGAAATCTGACGTAGACCCAGCGCTCATCTCCGGCCTCAGAGATCAAGCTTTGAATCTTTCTGCCGACTTGATGCGCTGCCTCCAAATCGACTTCCTTAACATCGTAAACAACCCAAACCCAAAGTGCCGGATCACCAAGAGAATCAAGATCGCTCTCTACCCGAATGGAGTAGAAAGGAGGGTCCCATTCTTTATTGTCAAGTATATCCTTGACATCGCTGGTCTCCAGCTCCTTCAGCGCTCGCGCTGGCATCACGAACCTCCCGAGTAGGGAGACTCTAGGCAAGAACCATCCTGTTTGCAGCTTGCGCCACCAGCCAGCGACATCGGCCAGGAGGCCCTGCTGCAGGCCCTCTCCTCAGCGGCCGAGCCCGCCCAGGCAGCCAGGCTCAACGAGGAGGAGCCGCTCACGGAATGGCTGGGAGTGGCTCCTGCCAATGCCGCCCAGCTTGAGTTCGAGGCACTCCGGCGCAGCTTTGCCCTACGCCGCCAGCTCCTGGCCAGCACCATCGGCTCAGCCGAGGTGAACGAACTCCTTGCCACCGGCAGCCGCCAGACGCTGCGCGACCGACTCAAGGCCGGCACCCTGCTGGGCATCCTGGATCAGGGGAAATGGCGCTTCCCCCTCTGGCAGTTCGACGCCGAGAGACTAACGGTGTGATCAACGGCCTGGCCCAGGTGCTGCAGGCCCAGCAGGTTTCCAACCTGGCCAAGGCCCGCTGGCTGCAGAAGCCCCATCCGCTGTTCGGCGGCTCCACTCCCCTCGATCTGCTCCGCCAAGGTCGCCTCGAAGACCTCTTGGCGGAAGCGGGCCAGCTGGGTCGTGGTCAGGATTGATCCACCCCCTCGCAACAGACCATCACCACGCCGCTCAGGTACAATAGTTTTGTACAGAAAGGAGTGTTGGGCATGACCCTTGTCTCCGTTTCCAATTTGCGGCAGAACTTGCCAGCTTTCCTCAAGCGGGTTCAGGCCGGGGAAGAGCTGCAGGTGACATCGCGCGGACGAATCATTGCCCGCATCGCTCCGGAGCGGGACCCTGCCGACGAGGCCCGCCAGTGGCTGCAGGATTTGCGTGATCGCGTCTCCCTTGGTGATGTTGTTCAAGGAATCCCAGATGTGGAGTGGGGTGGCGATGCGGATCATCTGTGATACCCACATCCCCCTGTTCTGGGCCAACGATCCCTCACGGCTTAGCAGCAGCGCCACCGCAGCCCTCGACAAAGGCCGGCAAGACGGACAGCTTGCCATCGCCGACATCTCCCTTTGGGAGCTCGCCCTCCTGCACGAACGCGGCCGCCTTCGGCTTCCAGGCGATGTGCCACCCGTTGTGTACATCTCTCGTCTCCTACGGGCCCTGAGCTTGCACGTGTTGCCGATCACCGCGGAAATCGCTGTTCTCTCCCGCAGCTCCATCTTTCAGCACGGGGATCCAGCTGATCGCCTCATCGCCGCCACCGCTATCCATGGCCGCTGGCCGCTGATCACAGCCGATGAAAAACTACGTGCTTTACCTGAACTCCACTGCATTTGGTAACCGCCCGATCGCTCTCGCTTGATCCCCATGCCCTTCCTCCTCGCCGATAGCTTCCAATCCAGCCTGGAGAAACTCAACGGGGAGGAGCAAAAAGCCGCCAAGCTCGCCGCTTTCGAGTTGCAGATCAATCCCGCTAATCCAGGGCTGCAATGCCCTCGGCTCGACAACATCAAGGACAAGAACTTCTGGTCTGCCCGTGCCAGCCGTGACCTCCGGCTAATCTTCCATCGGGTCGAAAGCAGCGTGATGCTCTGCTACGTCGACCATCACGACCCCGCCTACGACTGGGCCTCGCGGCGCAAGATTGAAACCCATCCCGTCACCGGTGCCGCCCAGATTGTTGAGATCCGCGAAACCATTCGTGAGATCGAAATCCACAGAGCTTTAGCGCAGGACATCTCGCCTACACCCAGCCCGAATCGGCCCCTCTCCAAGCTCAGCGAAGCCGATCTGCTCTCCTTCGGCGTGCCCGCCGAATGGATCCCCGATGTGCGCACCGCCGACGATGATCTGCTGCTGGTGATCGCTTCGCACCTCCCCGGTGAAGCCGCTGAAGCCATCATCGATCTGGCCACCGGCACCACCCCGCCCAAGCCGGAAGTGCGATCCAAGGAACAGGGCAATCCCTATGAGCATCCCGATGCCCAGCGCCGCTTCCGGGTGCTCACGGGCACCGAAGAGTTGGCCCGGGCGCTCGATTATCCCTGGGAGCGCTGGATGCTGTTCCTCCATCCCAGCCAGCGCGACTGGGTGACGCGCCGCTTCCATGGGCCCGCCCGCGTGCAGGGCTCCGCTGGCACCGGCAAGACGGTGGTGGCGTTGCACCGCGCCGTGCATTTGGCCCGCGCCAACCCGCAGGCGCGCGTGCTGCTCACCAGCATCTCGGCACCGCTGGCGGCATTGCTGCAGGAGAAGCTGCATCGCCTGGTCGCAGCGGAACCCTCCCTGCTGGAGCGCCTCGATGTGCTCGACCTGCACGCGCTGGGGGAGCGGATGCACACCGCCCAGCTCGGCAAACCGCAGCTCATCGCTCCGGATCCGCTGCAAGCCTTGATTCAGCGTTATGCCCCGGCCGAGATTCGCCGCGTCTACGGCGAGGCGTTCGTGGTGGAGGAGTTCAACGAGATTGTCGATGCCTTCGGTCTGCGCGACTGGGACAGCTACCGCGATGTGCGCCGCCTCGGCCGCAAGAGCCGCCTCAACGAAGCCAAACGCCGCCTGCTCTGGCAGGGTTTCGAGCGGGTGCTTCACGAGCTCGAGGCTCTCGGCCTGATCAGCGAACACCAGCTGTTCCACCGCACGGCGGACCAGCTGCAGCGCAGCGGCGCTCATCCCTACCACCACATCGTGGTAGATGAAGCCCAAGACATCAGCGCCGCCCAGCTGCGGTTGCTGGCGTCCTTGGCCGGAACCGGAACCGATGCCCTGTTCTTCGCCGGCGATCTCGGCCAGCGCATCTTTCAGCAGCCCTTCTCCTGGAGCCAACTCGGCGTCGACCTCCGCGGCCGCTCGCGCACGTTGCGGATCAACTACCGCACCTCCCACCAGATCCGCCGCCAGGCCGATCTGCTGCTGGATCCCGAATCCCGCGACCTCGATGGCAACGTGCAAGATCGGCGCGGGGCGATTTCGGTGTTCAATGGCCCAGAGCCCGAGATCCGGGAATGCGACGACCTGGATCGTGAAACCGAGCAAGTGGCCGCCTGGATTGAGCAGCGCCGCAGCGAAGGCCTGACCCCCAGGGAGTTCGGCATCTTCGTGCGCAGCGACACCGAAATCCGCCGCGCCGAAGCGGCCTTGCAGCTGGCCGAGCTGCCCTACGAGCGGCTGCAGCCTGCCGCCATGCGGCTCGGCGGCAAGGCCACCCTTTCCACCATGCACCTCGCCAAAGGCCTGGAGTTCCGCGCCGTGATCGTGATGGCCTGCGATGAAGACGTGATCCCCCAGGCCGAGCGCATCAAGGCCATCACCGACGACAGCGATCTTGACGAGGTGGTGGCCACCGAGCGCCATCTGCTCTATGTGGCCTGCACCCGTGCTCGCGATCACCTGCTGGTCACCAGCGGCACCACCTGCTCAGAGTTTGTGGAGGATTTGCTGGGCTGATGGTGGCCAATGGGGCTCAGCTATCGCGAGAACGGGAATGCCGTTTGCGGAGGTTTGATTTTGTGGAGGGGTTGTAGTTCAGCCCAAAGAAGGATTGCCAATAGCGCAGGAACCACCGCATCGATCGCCTGGCGCTCTTGCGGCCGCTACGGAACAGCCGCAGCAGGGCGACGGTAAGGAGCAGCGCCCCCACAAACAGCCAGGGGGCCGACGATGCGAGTGATTCGACGATGCTGGAGCGTGCCGCCTGCAAGGGCAGCTCGACAGTGCCAAGATTGGTAGGTCTTTCTGTTGGCATAATGGCGGTGTCAGGGAGATGGAGACGGCATTAATGCCAGGCCCGCAGCAACCATGAGTAATGAACTCGGCGGCACCGAAATCAGTAGTACCGAAATCAGTGGCACCGAAATCAGTGGTGCCACCACATAGCCTATGGACTGGGGCGCGGGCGTCAACACAATTCCAGAAATTGCCTTAGTCTATTCTAACCAGTAGCAAGACCGAGGCACAGCTCGCTTGGCTGGCTCCCAGGCATCAGCGGTGCAGATAGCTGGCCGCGCGTACGAACCTACTGCAGCTCCGTGGGATGGATGACCGTCTCCAGGCGGCGGAATGCAACAGGGCCTTCTGGGGTGTTCATGGAGGAGGCGAGGGAGACATCATCCCGTGCGGCGAAACGACTCTTGAGGATCGGACGAATCCTTAGAGTCTGGATGTTGTGTTGTGGCGGGCGGTTTGCGAGAAGCTGACTTTGACTCCCGCTCACCTTCCAGCATAAGCTTCCAATATTTGGGGTCGCGAACCGGCCGCACCTGGGGCCCATGGGATAGCGATGCCAAGGGTGATATGCCCCCCGGGCCAGTTGCTTTCATCCAGAGCCTAAACAGAATCACTGCAATCAGGATGAGCACCGCGCCAGCGCCAATCCAGGGAGCGCTGACAAGCATCAGGTTGGGTTCCGCATCGCGTCCCACGGGCCTGATCGGTGCCGGCGGCAACGGCACCACTGGGATTTGCGCGATCGGGGTCGGCTGAACCAACATGGCGTGTCGACGATTGCTGAAAGAATTAAGCTAAAAATGGAACGCCAATAAGTGGAAGCTTGGCTTGCTGGGAGGCTCGGGCGATCCCATTCATCAATTGAGTGGGACTGTCACTTGCAGGTTGGGACTTGGGGTGCCGTGTTTGCACTGAACCGAGGAGAGGGTATTGAAGGTGGGGAGGGAAATTAAGGCGAAAAGGCTGATTTATGGATTATGACACCGTTGGACCTTGTTGCGACGCTGCGGATTTGCATCAGAACAAGGTGGTTTCGATTCTAGCTGAAATCGCTCTGGAAGGTTGGCGCTGTTGTGTTTTTACGCCGGGTCTCTGCTCTGGTGCGTGCTCCTCCCACCTGCGTTGCTCCAATCAGTGGGCGCATCATGCCGCACGTCCAGCGCACGCAACAGCCCTGTGTCGCCCGCGCCCCCAAACCTTCCACCAGGGTCCGCCCCGCCGCGTCCCTGACCGGTGGGTGACCGTTCATCCTAAGCCCCTCCAGCAGCCCTCCGGCGTTCAGATGCCAGGCCCCCCCGAAGCCTCCGCCATGCCTTGAAGCCAAAGGGCCTGCTCCGCCGCCGAGCCCGGCTCCGCCACCATCGCCACCCGGCGGCTGGCTCGACTGACCGCCACGTAGACGAGCTGTTGCCGCAAGCGCTCATCGGCGGGGCGGAACACATCGGCGGCCACGAACACCTCCTCGAAGGTGCTGCCTTGGGCCCGATGCACACTGAGCACGGCGGCCGGTCCGAGGGCGGCGAAGGCATCCCGCAGCAGGAAGAAGCGGCGCCACAGCCCTCGGCCAGCGGTTTTGCCCGCCGCCATCGCCTCCTGACGCAGGCGTTGCAGAGCCTGGTCCAGATGGTGGCGATCGGCCGTGCCGATCGGTGGCTGCAGCCGCAGCACCAACTGGTGGGTGCCGTGATCAACGGTGACCTGCCAGGTCTCGATCACCGCTTCCGCGTTCGTCGCTCCAAACGCGGCCAAATCGCAGCGCTCCGGCTGCACATCCCGCACCAGCAACTCCCGGTTGGATGCCAGCACCAGATCCGGCTCCTCGGCCAGCTCCTGCCCGGCGTGGCAGGCCGGGGCCATCACCGCCTGGCGGGTGAGCAGCACCTCCCCCGGCAGCACGGGCACCTGATCTGCCATCTCCCCATGAAGGGCCCGGCGGGCGATCGGGACCAGCCGCTCGATCATCCGGTTCGTGTAGCAGAGAATACGGGCCACATCGGGGTTGTCCTGTTCAGCGCTGCGCCGCAGGGCGGCCTGGGCTTCCCGCAGCCAACTCCGCTGATCCAGCAGGGCCACCTCCCCCTGGGAGCTGCGCATCGGTTCCAGGATTGGCGGAACACGGCAGGGCAGGGATCCCTGGCGCAGCCCCGTCGCCAAGCGCAACACCGGCCCTTGGTGGCGCACCACCTCCCGCAAGCTGGCGGCCTGCGCCCGCTTCAAGGCAAACACCGGGCTCTGCTCTTCCCCGACCGGCGGCAGCTGGGCCGGATCGCCCACGAACACCAACCGGGTTTGAAACGGATGGGCGGCCCGCAGCGTGATCTCCAGCAGCTGGCTATCCACCATCGAGGCCTCATCGATGAGCACCAAGCCCAGATGCTCGAGCGCCAAGGCGGTTTGGGCCGTCTCCTCGCAGCGCTCCTGATCCCGTTCGCGGCGCAGCTTGAGCCTCAGCAGGCGATGCAAGGTGGAAGGGAACCAGGTGGGTCGCAGGCATGCCTGCTCCAGCTGGCGCTGCAGCACCGCCACGGCCTTGTGGGTCGGTGCCACCACGGTCCAGCAGAGACCAGCCCGATCCGCCAGCTGCAACAGCCGCATCGCCAGGTAGGTCTTGCCCGTGCCGGCATAGCCGCGCAACACAAAGCAGCCGCTCCCCGCGGGGCCCTGAAGCCAGGCCAGGAAGGCGCTGAGAGCGGCTGTTTGATCGCGGGTGAGATCAGCCGCTTCACCCATCAGTTCCCTCCCTTGGCGGTGCCGCAGCAGCGTTGCGACCTGCCCGCCCTTTGGTGAAGGCGGGCGAGCAGCGGGGCATGGAGCCATCAGGGGAATCAGGACAGCGCCATGGCCCCAGACGACGGTACGGATGGGCGAGCGCCGAGTCGCCGCGGCGGTGGGGCTTAGCCAACTGCTCTGTCATCCTTGATGCCCCTCGCATCCCAAGATCAGCTTGCCAGCCCGGCCCTGGGGCTCAGCCCCCCAAGGCGCCAAGGCGGTGCAACAGCTGCAGCGGCGATCCCAGCCAGACCAGTCCGGGAAGGGCCACGGCGGGCCCCAGAAGACTGCCCACCAGCACCTCCAAGCGCGTATGACCCAGGTTTTCCTTGAGCGGCAACACCAATTCCCCCGGTTGGGACGGCCATAGATCCGTCGGCAAAGCGTTGACTCGGGCGGCAATCTTGCCGGCCACTAACCGTACGCCACTGGCATCATAAAGAATAATAAAGCACAAGCTAGCCGCCAGGGCGAAGAGGGGATCGTCATATCCCTGTTCCCATCCCAGGGCAGCCGCTGTGCCGGTCATCAGCGCCGAATGGCTGGAGGGCATGCCGCCGGTTTCCGCCAACACGGCGGGGCGCCAACGCCGATGCACCACCAACTCCACACCGAGCTTGGAGAGCTGGGCGAAACCGCAGGCCGCCAGGCCCCACCACAACACGGCGTTATCCAGCAAGGCCAGCAGCGGCTGGCTGACGTGAAGGCTCGGCCAGGTGGGGTCTGGGGTCATCGGTCGCGGCTGGTGATGAAGTCGGCCAGGGCCAGCAGGGGCGCCGCCTTTCCGTTGGCACCGTAGGGCTCGAGGGCCCGCTTGGCTTCCGCCACCAGCGCATCAGCCCGCTGACGCGATTCCTCCAGGCCGAGCAGTTTGGGATACGTGGTCTTGTTGGCGCTGAGATCCTTGCCCGCCGTCTTGCCCAGCACCTCACTGCTGGCTGTCACATCAAGGATGTCGTCGATGATTTGGAAGGCGAGGCCGATGCCGCGGGCATAGGTGCGCAGGGCGGTGATCAGGCTCTCCGAAGCACCAGCGATCAGGGCCCCGCTCAGCACGCAGGCCCGCAGCAAGGCGCCGGTCTTGTGCAGGTGGATGTACTCCAGCGTCTCCAGGCTGACCTGCTTGGCCTCGCTCTCGAGATCCACCACCTGGCCGCCCACCAGCCCGGGCGCTCCAGCCGCGAGGCTCAATTCGCCCACCACCGCCAACAGCCGCTCCGGCGGCACCCCCGGGCTGCGCAGGGCCACCATCTCGAAGGCCCGCGTCAGCAACGCATCCCCCGCCAGGATGGCATTGGCCTCACCGAAGACCTTGTGGCTCGTGGGGCGGCCCCGTCGGAGGTCGTCGTTGTCCATGGCGGGCAGATCGTCATGGATCAGCGACATCGTGTGGATCATCTCTAGCGCCACCGCTGAGGGCAGGGCCAGGCTGCTGTCGCCGCCGGCGAGCTCACAGGCCGCCAGGCAGAGGATCGGCCGCAGGCGCGTGCCCCCCGCCAGCCAGGAGTCACGCATCGCCTCCCGCAAACGCTCGGGACGCTCGGGGCCGAGGGAAGCCTCCAGAGCCTGCTCCACCGTCGCTGCGGTCTGCAGCAGGTAGGCCTTGAACTCAAAGGCGCTCGGGTCCCTCGGGGAGGAGCTGTCAGCCGTTGTCGGCGCCGCGGTCATCGGGGAGGGGGCTGGGCCGTGTGGGACATCGGCGGGATTCTCTCAGGCCGGCCTGTCGCCAGCAGCCATCCCCCAAACGGCGGGCCGACAGCCAACACCGCCGCCGATCGCCGCGGCTGCGATGCAGCGAGCCGAGGCCAGGCCACCGGTGGCGCTGCCGGCGGGATCGAACCCAGCGCCAGGCTTACCCATGCCCACGAGCAGGAAGGTCGTGGTTTCGACAGTCCTTCACATCTTGCTGATGGCTCCTGGGATGTGTTGCGGCCTCTGGGAGTTCCCGTGACGCGAACGTTGACAGGGTGTGATCGCTGTGGTCTCCCCTGCCCCCCCAGGCGGGCTCCAGCGTCAGCGTGCAGACCGCCCCAACCCCTCAGCCAGGAGCAGGCGGCTGCCCAACCCCAGCGGCTGGGGGAAAGCTCGATCCCGCAGCGGATCCCTCGCCAACTTGAAGGCGCTGGCGGAGGCGGCCAAGGATCAAGGCACCAGATCCTCAAGCCCGTGGGGCAGCCCATGGTGCTGACACCAAGCCACCACGGTATTCACCAACAGCATCGCCACCGTCATCGGTCCCACGCCTCCAGGCACCGGCGAAATGGCGCTGGCGATCGGTTCCACCTCCTCGAAGCGCACATCGCCACACAGGCGAGCCTTGGTGCCGGGTTCGGCCGCGGCAGCGGGCTCAAGCCGGTGGATCCCCACATCCACCACCACAGCTCCGGGCCTGACATGCTCGGCGCCGATCATCCGCGCCCGGCCCGCCGCCACCACCAGCACATCGGCCTGGCGGGTGAGTTGGGCCAGATCGGCGGTGCGGGAATGGGCCACGCTCACCGTGGCGTCCGCGGCCTGAAGCATCAAGGCCATCGGTTGGCCCACCAGGATGCTGCGCCCCACCACCACCGCGCGTTTGCCGCTGAGCGTCACCCCCGCGTCGGCGAGCAGAGCCATCACGCCGGCGGGGGTGCAGCTGCGCGGACCCGGCTCCCCCTTGAGCAGGCGCCCCAGGTTCAGGGTGTGCAAGCCATCGGCATCCTTGTCGGGATCGATGGCCTCCAGCAGGGGTCGCTCATCCAGCCCCATCGGCAGGGGCAGCTGCAACAGGATCCCATCCACCGCCGGGTCGGCGTTGAGGGACGCGATGCGGGCCAGCACCTCCTCACCAGAGCTGCCGCTCGGCAGATGGGCACCCAGCTTGCGCACGCCGACGCGGTCGCAGGCCTTCTCCTTGTTGGCCACGTACACCCCGCTGGCGGGATCGTCGCCCACGCGCAACACCGCCAGTCCCGGCGGAGGCAGGTCGGGGTGGCCGGCGCGGACCGCCGCGATCACGGTCGCCAGGCGTTGCTCCAAGCCCGCCGCCAATCGTCGTCCGTCGAGAAGGGTGGCCATGCCAGCGCACTTTCTTGGATCCAGCATGACCCGTCTTCGATCCAGCATGATCCTCCGCGGCCGTGTCAACACTTCGGTGGTGCCGGTTCCGTTGCGGAGCCAGCCGGAGCCCGGGGCCCCTCGCAGGCAGCGCCACGGGGGGCAGGATTAGCCTCAACGTCGACGCATTCGATCATTGCGGGCGTTTCGCCGGCTGGGACTGATCTGGCGGCAGCTGCTCCGCTGGGAGCGGCCCTGTCAGGCCCTGGTTCGCTGGCGCACCAATGCCTTGATCGGCGTGATGCTGGCCTGCCTGCTGGTGGGGGCGATCAGCAGCTGGCCCCTGCTGATCGAACCGAGCCTTCAGGTCGGCGGCCCTTCCCCCTTCACCCTGCGGGCCCCGAAGGATGCCTTGGTGGTCGACAGCGCCGAGCTGGAGCTGCGCCGCAGCCAGAGCATCCCCCGCACCCAGGTGCAGGTGGTCGACGACCAGATCAACCTGCAGCTGCGCAACCAGTTGGAGCGGCGCCTGCAGCAGGTGCGGCAGCAGCGCAGCAGCCTCCAGCCCCGCATCGATCCCGTCAACCTCAGCCCCGCCGAACGCGCTTGGCTGAACGCCTTGTCTCCCCAGCGGCTTCAGGACTGGGAGCGGGAGGTGCTGCAGGGCCAGCGGCGCATGCTGGGCCAGGGCCTCAACGGCACCCTCGCCGACGGGGTTCTGCTGCAGGCGGCGAGGATGCAGCTGGAGGTCCTCAGGGAGCCCGGCCGCAGCCTCGGCGCCCGTCTGCTGGCCGATGGCCTCAGGGGTCGCAGCAACTTGCGCCCCGATTCGCTCCTGAGCCATCGGCGGCTGGAGGAAATCGTCAGCCAGCGCGGGCTGCCCACAATTCATGTGCGCCACGGCGATCTGATCGCCCACCAGGGGGAGCCCCTCTCCTCCCAGTCCCTGGATGTGCTCGATTATTTCGGCCTCAGCAACCGCCGCCTGAGGCCGTTTCTGTGGTTTCGGGCTTTCCTCTACGCCGCCGTCGCCTGCGGGGTGATGGTGCTGGTGATGCGTCGTTGGCGGGCCAGCCTGGAGCCGCGCCAAGCCTTGCTGGCTTTGGCCATGCTGCTCGTGGTTCAGGCGGTCAAGCTGCAGCTCGGCCCCCATGTCAGCCCGCTGGCCCTGCTATTGCCTCCCACCCTGTTAATCGCCCAGGGGTTGGGAACCATGGCCGGCTTGGCCTGGCTGGCCATCGCCAGCCTGCTCTGGCCCTACGGCTTGCCCGCCTCGCTGGAGGTGCGGTTGCAGATCGCCGCCGCCGTTGCCGCGCTGGCGGCCCTGCTGGCTGGCCGCCAGCGCAACCGGGCCCAGCTGCTGCAGTTGGCCGTGCTGTTGCCCCTCGCCGCTGGCGGCCTCCAGGCCTTGGCCCTGCAACTCGGCCTGCTCAACGGCGCTGGCGGCAGCCTTTCCGCCGGACCGGAGATGGTCTCCGAGACCTTGCTGGTGGTGGGTCTGCTGTTGGCAGGCCTGTTGTTCTCCCCGTTGATCGAGAGTTCCTTCGGTCTGCTCACGCGCGCGCGGCTGATGGAGTTGGCCGACCTGGAACGGCCGCTGCTGCGGCGCCTCTCCACCGAGGCGCCCGGCACCTTCGAGCACACCCTGATGATCTGTGGCCTGGCGGAAGAGGGGGCCCGGGCCATTCAGGCCGATGTCGACCTGATTCGCACGGGCGCTCTATATCACGACGTTGGCAAGTTGCATGGTCCCCAATGGTTCATCGAGAACCAAGAGGAGGGGGTAAACCCCCACGATCAGCTCGACGACCCCCTCGGCAGCGCCGCGATTCTTCAGGCCCATGTGGATGAAGGGCTGCGACTGGCCCGGCGCCATCACCTGCCCAGACCCCTGGCGGACTTCATTCCAGAGCATCAGGGCACCCTAAAGATGGGCTATTTCCTGCATCAGGCCCGGCAGCGCGACGCGGCGATCCCCGAGGACCGGTTCCGCTACCGCGGGCCGATCCCCCGCAGTCGCGAAACGGCGATCCTGATGCTGGCCGATGGTTGCGAGGCGGCCCTGCGCTCCCTGCCGCCCAACACCACCAAGGCCGAGGCCCAGGACATGGTGCGGCGACTGGTCGAGGCCCGCCTCAGCGATGGCCAGCTGGCCGCCAGTGGTCTCAGTCGAGCGGAGCTGGAACTGGTGATCCGGGCCTTCGTGCGGGTCTGGCGGCGCATGCGCCATCGCCGAATTCCTTACCCGATCGCTCCCCGCAAAGCCTTCAGCGCCTGATCCCGCAAAGCCCTCAGCGCCTGATCAACGACGGCAGTCGAGCCAGCGCCAAGCCAAAGGCCAAGGCCGCCAGCCCCGCCAGCAGATCCATGCTGAGCTGCTGGCCGAAGGATGGAAGCCCTCCACGATTCAGGTTGGAATTCAACCCCAAGATCCAAGTGCTGAAGGTGGTAAGGGAGCCGCAAAAGCCGATGCCGGCCAACAGCACCAGCCGGGGCCGACGGCTGCCCTGGGGCAACAGCAGGCCGAGGAGCAGGCAGCCCAACAGGTTGGCGCTGCGCGGCTCTGGCAGCTGCCAACGCAGCAGGGCGCCCGGCACGGCCCCGCAGGCCACCAGCAACAGATTCTCCAGCTCCTGGCGACGGGGCGATGACATCGTGGTTCAGGGGTGGCTGAGCAGCACGCCCAGCCGGAGCGCCAGCAGGCCGCCCAGGCACGAACCCAGGCCAAGCCGCAGCGCTTCACCAGCCTGGCGCCGCACCAACGTGCCCCAGAGCTCGCCGAGGAAGGTGGAGAACGTGCTGAAGCTGCCTAGAAAGCCGGTGCCCAGCAGCAGCATCAGCCGGCCAGCCCCGGCGCCGCAGCCCGACTCCAGCCCCACCAGCAGACCGAGGCTGAAGCAGGCGATCAGGTTGACGCACAACGTTCCCCAGTGCCGCCGCGGCAACAGCGGCTCCAGGTGATTGATCATGCGGAAACGCAGCCAGGCGCCTGGAACGGCTCCGATCGCCACCAGCAGGGCCGCTTGGCCACCCGGCGTGGCGCCGGCAAGCGGCGGGTTCATGAGCCCCTCCAGAGGCGCAAGCCTTCGCTGGGTCGGCTGCGCAGTTTGCGCTCCAGCACCACTGCCGTGGGCAGAAAGGTGATCGCATTGGCAATGATCAAGGGCCCGTCGCCGGTGAGCAGGCCATAGATGAACCAGGCGCTGATCCCGCAGGTCAGCAGCAGGCACATCGGCAGCGACAGGGCCCGGGTGTCGCCGCTGCGCACGGTCTTGTAGGCCTGGGGGAAGAAGCTCACGGTGGTGAGGCTGGCGGCGAAATAGCCCAGCGCGGTCACCGGCAGCGGGTGGGCCATGGGAGGAACGGGAAGATCTGGCAGCACTCTGCCCGCCGCCGCGCCGGGCTGGAGCGGTGGACAGGCGGCAGCCGAGCCGGTTCATCGCGTTGGGGGCTGAGCCGTGAGGGCATCGGTGGCGCCGGCGCGGCGGGCCCGCACCGGCCCCTCAACCCAGCGCAGCGGGCCAAGCGCGGGCGTCACCCGCTGGCCCCCCCGGCGGGCCGTGGCATCCGTCGAGCCGGTCTCCGGGGGGCATCAGGCCCCAGGGCCAGGATTCAGCGGCTCGCGCTGCCGCTGGCGCAACTTGCGCTCCAGCACCAGGCCCATCGGCAGCAGGGCAAGGCCATTGGCCAGCATGATCGGTCCGCTGTGGCTGCACATCCCGTAGACCAGCCAGATCGCCAGGGCCGTGGTGCGCAGCAGACACATCGGCAGCGACAGGGCCCGGGTGTCGCCGCTGCGCACCGTTTTGTAGGCCTGGGGGAAGAAGCTCAGGCTGGTGAGGCTGGCGGCGGCATACCCCAGCAGGTTCACCGGGAGCGGGTGGGGCAACACGAGGCCTGCGGCACAGCCAATCTGCCCCAGCCGCCCCGGAAACGCGCGCCGGAAACGGGCTCCATGAACGGGCTCCATCAACCCAGGCCGTGAACCCCCGCCGTGGCTGCCAGGCCGTGGTTGTGCCATGGCCTGGCAGCCACGGCCTTGGCCAGGGGCCTGGATTGGCGCCAGGATCGTGGGGCTGCCTCCGGCCACGCCTGATGGTCTCCAGCCCTAACCCGGCACGTGCCCCCCAGGGAAGCCGGGGCCCATCCCCGCGGGAGGTGGGCACGGTGCCCTGGGTGGCGCTGAGCCAAATCCTGATCGGCACGGCCCTGCTGGTGCTGTTTGGCGTGATGCTGCATCGCACCCAGGAGCAGAGCCAGCAGTTGCGGCGCCTGGAGCAGCGCCTGCAGACCCTCGAGAACATGCGCTCCCTGGAGCGCGCCTCGGCGCTGGAGGCCCAGCTGCGCAAGCTGCTCGCCCGGCTGCAGGTGGTGGAAGGCGGGTACCAGCAGCTGACCGACCGATTGGAGGCGCTGCGGGCTCTGGCGGAACAGCAGGAGCAGCTGCCCCGCAATGCCGCACCCCTGGTGCTACCGGCCGCGCCGCTGTCCCGGGAGCGACCCACCAGCCTGCGGGCGCCACGCCCCGAGCGCGGCGCCGAAGCCCCGACCCCGGGGATGCTTCGTCCCCCGGCTGAGGTCACCCCCTAACGCGCCGCCGCAGGCAAAGGCGGCTCTGCCGCTCGAGGAGCCCCTCTAGCGCTGCTGGTCAGCCCTTGACGGCGTCGGCGGTGGCGCTGGGCAGGATGAAGCGCTGCAGCAACAGGAACAGGGCCAGCACCGGCAAAATCGAAACGATCGCACCGGCGGCCTGCAGGCGCCAATCGAGCGAGAAGCTGCTGGCCAGTTGCTGAAGGCCCAGAGGCAGGGTGTAGAGCCGCGGCTCGTCGAGAATGATCAATGGCCACAGGAAATCGCCCCAGGTGCCGATGAATACAAACATCGCCAGGGTGACCAGGTCGGCCTGGGCGGCGGGGAGCATCACATTCCACCATTCCCCTAGAGGCGTGCAGCCATCACTGCGGGCGGCCTCCTCCAGCTCCACTGGCACCGACAGAAAGCTTTGGCGCAGCAAAAAGATGCCAAAGGCTGTGGCGGCCTGGGGAAGAATCAGCGCCCAGAGGCTATTGCGTAGACCCAGCTGCACCATCAGTAGATACAGCGGAATCATCACCACCTGAAAGGGGATGAGGATCGTGGCCACCACCAAGGCCAGCACCAAGCCACGGCCGGCGAAGCGCAACCGGGCCAGGGGATAGGCGGCCAGGGAGCAGAACAACAGGCTGGCCAGCACCGAAACGCCACTCACCAGGGTGCTGTTGAGCAGGTAGTCGCCCATGGGATGGTCGCGAAACAGGCGGCCATAGGCCTCCAGGCTGGGCTCGGCCGGCAGCAGGGCCGGTGGACTGGTGAAGATGTTTTCGTTGGGGCCCTTCAGGGAGGTGCTCACCAGCCAGAGCAGGGGCAGCAACAGCAGCAGGGCCAGCAGCAGCAGGCCGATCAGCTGCAGGCCCCGGGCCAGGGGAGAGGCCGGCGCGGCACGGACGGCAGGGGGCATGGGGCGCACGGGTGGCCAACGCACCAAGAAGCTAAACGCCCCGGGCTGGCCATGGTCAGGGGATTCCTATGTTGACATCGCAACCCCACGCCAATCCCCCAGCAGTAGCATCTGGATTCCAAGGCATCGGCATGTCAATTCTCCTATCCCTACCACCATGTGGTCGCCTACATGGGCGGGAAGAACTCTTGTTCGATCCTGTGGTCACTGGCATCAGCTCCTTCCAGGGCTGGTTGCAAAATGTGGAGGCACTCCAAAGCGTCGTTTCGGCGATCTGGCCGGCACCAAGGAGGAGATCAGCAACAGGGTTAAGGGGAACTCCACGGCCCTCATGCGTGATTTCAACCTCGTGAGCGGAGCCTCGTGATCTGAGCGGAGCCTCGTGAGCTGAGCTGGTTCGCCAAGGCCTCAACCCAGCGAATTCCAGCGCAACAGCGCCCGCTGTTGCCGCTCCAGGCCCAGCACCGAAACCCGGGCGGTGTTGAGCACCAGGAGGGCCCCGCCCGCCGGCCCCAGGCCCAGCCAAGTGCCCGCAAGGCTGCGCAGAATGTGGCCGTGGGCGAACAGGGCGACGCAGCCATCGCTGCCGGCACGGGCTAAGGCGAGATCCAACACCCGCTGGCAACGGGCGGCGATCTCCGCCTGGCTCTCGCCCGCCGGGCAGGGATGGGTCCAGAGGGTCCAGCCCGGAACGCTGCGGCGGATCTCGGCGGTGGTGATGCCTTCATAGGCGCCGTAATCCCATTCGCGCAGGTCGTCGGATAGCTCGGCCCGCTCCCCGAGGCCCGCCAGCTCACAGGTGCGCCGCGCCCGCTGCAGCGGGCTGGTGAGCACCGCACGGAACGGCTGCTGGGCCAGCAGGGCCGCCAAGCCGCGGGCCTCCGCTTCCCCCTCCGGCAGCAGCGGTAGATCGGTGCGGCTCGTATGGCGGCCGTCCCGCGCCCAAGCGGTGGCCCCGTGCCGCAGCAACCAAAGCTGAGGACCGGTGGAAGCCATGGCGGGCAATCGGCGGGAGGGGCAGGGAGACGGGGCTGGCGGGGTCAGCGATGGCGGGGGTGAGGCTGGGCCCCGCCGCGGGGGGGGGGAGTCTGCGCCAATGCCGGGCGGGTTGGCCTGGCGCCGCCGTGCCGGTCGCGGCTCAGACCCGGGGCAGGTCCGCCAGGGGCAGGGGGGTGAGCTGGGGATGGATGGCCTGCCGCTGGCCGCCCGCCACCAGGCGGTTGAGGGCGTTCACGAAGGCCTGGGCGGCCGCCACGACGATGTCGGTGTCGGCGGAGTGGCCGGAATAGAGCACCCCATCCGCCCGAAGCCGGATCGTGACATCCCCCATGGCGTCGATGCCCTCGGTGACGGACTTGACGCTGAACTCCACCAGCTCGTTCGGCACCCCGGCCAGGGCGTTGAGGGCTTGGCAGACCGCATCCACCGGGCCGGTGCCGATGCGGGCTTCGCTGCGCTCTTCGCCATCGCTGGTTTCGAGGGTGACCGTGGCGGTGGGCAGCAGGCCGGTGCCGCAGCTCACCTGCACCCGTTTGAGCAGGAAATGGGCCTCCTGCTGCTGCTGCACCTGCTCGGACACGATCGCTTCAAGGTCGCGGTCGCTGATCTCCCGCTTGCGATCGGCCAGATCCTTGAAGCGCAAGAAGGCATCATTGAGATCTTCGCCATCGAGGCGATAGCCCAGCTCCTCCAGCCGCGCCCGGAAGGCGCTGCGGCCGGAGAGCTTGCCCAGGGAGAGGCGGTTATCGCTCAGCCCAACCGTGCGGGCATCGATAATTTCATAGGTGAGACGGTTTTTGAGCACCCCATCCTGGTGAATGCCGGATTCGTGGGCAAAAGCATTAGCCCCCACGATCGCCTTGTTCGGCTGCACCAGCATGCCGGTGAGATTCGAGACCAGGCGGGAGGTTTTGGTGATCTCCTCGGTGCGCACTGCGGTGAGGGGCTCGCTGCTCTCCGCGGGCCGTCCCAGGAAGCGGTTGAAATAGCTGCGCCGCACGTGCAAGGCCATCACCAGCTCCTCCAGGGAGGCATTGCCAGCCCGCTCGCCGATGCCATTGATGGTGCATTCAAGTTGGCGAGCACCATTCTTCACGGCCTCCAGGAAGTTGGCGACAGCCAAACCGAGATCATTGTGGCCATGCACGGAGATGACCGCCTGATCGATATTCGGCACCTCACGATTGATGCCGGCAATCAGCTCACCGAATTCGGCGGGAGTGGCATAGCCCACCGTATCGGGAATATTGATCGTGGTGGCGCCGGCCCGGATCGCGGTCTCGATCACCTGATGCATGAACGCCGGATCGCTGCGGCCGGCGTCTTCGCAAGAAAACTCCACATCGTCCACTAGGGAGCGGGCATAGGCCACCATCTCGGCGGTGATGGCCAGCACCTCGGCGCGGCTTTTGCGCAGCTTGTGCTCGAGGTGAATATCGCTGGTGGCGATGAAGGTGTGGATGCGGCGGCGGGCCGCCGGAGCGATGGCTTCCGCGCAGGCCTTGATGTCGCCGGAGGCGGCGCGAGCCAGGCCGCAGATCACCGGACCATCTTCGCGGCCCACCGTGGCGGCGATGCGCTGCACGGCCTCGAAGTCGCCGGAGCTGGCGAAGGGGAAGCCGGCCTCGATGATGTCGACGCCGAGGCGGGCGAGCTGCTGGGCGATCGCCAGCTTCTGATCGAGGTTCAGGCTGGCCCCGGGCGACTGCTCACCGTCGCGGAGGGTGGTGTCGAAGATGAGGACCCGGCCGGGATCGCGCGCCATGGGGAGATGCCGCTGAGGTCAGCTAAGCGGAATTAGTATGAGTTAGTCCCATTCTACGCGGTGCCCTCCAGGCCCGCCCCTTCGGCTTCCCCTGCACATCGGGTTGCGGTCCTCGCCAGCGCATCCCGAGCGGCCGCGCGGGTCGGCGTGGACGGGTCGCAGCTCCACAGCCCAGGGGTTCGTCAGTTCGAGGAACTCCGCTGGAACACTGGTTGCTGGCGGGATTCGGCCTTCTCCAGCTCAGCGCGCAGTCCGGTCAGTTCCACGAAGCTGTCGGCGGCGTTGCGCAGCTCCCGGGCCACCATCGCATCGGTGCTGATCAGCACGATGCGCACCCCATGGATGCGCAGCACCTCCACGAGGCGATCGAGGTCTCGGCTGCCGCTCAGCAGCCAGAGTTCCTGACAGCGAGGGGCGACCGTCATCAGATCGATCGCCATCTCCACCTCCAGGTTGGCTCGCACGAACTGGCGATGCTCGCCATCGGAACCTTGGCGACTGCCCGATCCCAGCTCCCTCAGGGGCCGGGTGCGCACCGTGAAGCCCAGGCTGGTGAGCGCGTCGCGAAAGCCCCGCTGATCACTCGGATCCTTGAGGCCGGCGTACCAGAAGGCGCAGTCCAGCTCCACCCCAGGATCGCGCCGGGCCAGTTCCAGCAGCCGGCACGGGTCAAAGAACCAGCCCACCTTCTGTTGGGCGTAGAACATGCTGTGCCCATCCACGGCCACGATGCGTCGTATCACGATCAACCCCGACCACCTGCGGGAAGGTTAGGGACGCCCTCTAAGATTTGGGGCAACGGGGGTTGGCCATGCCAGCAGGGGATCAGGGCACGGGTGCGCTGGCCCTGGTGCTGCACGCTCACCTGCCCTATGTCCGCAGCGGCGAACCGGGCTCCCTGGAGGAAGACTGGTACTTCCAGGCGCTGCAGGAGTGCTACCTGCCGCTGCTGGGCGTGCTCGAGCGGGCCGCCTCCGACCCCCAACAGCGGCCCCGGCTCACCCTGGGGATCTCCCCCACCCTGCTGGCGTTGCTCAGCGATCCTGAGCTAAACGCCCGCTTCCCCGACTGGATCGCCCTG
The DNA here is from genome assembly GCA_046319055.1 of Synechococcaceae cyanobacterium. Classification (GTDB taxonomy): domain Bacteria; phylum Cyanobacteriota; class Cyanobacteriia; order PCC-6307; family Cyanobiaceae; genus Cyanobium. Next base: position 8,487 of record JBKCTK010000260.1, on the reverse strand, counting down.
CGGCGCAACCTGCTGCGGGAGGCGCCAGCCAATCTGGCCGAGCCGGCACGCCAGCTGGAGACCGAGCTGGCCAGCGTCATGGCCCAATGGCGGGCCTGCAACGGCAATCTGCTGCCGCGCTTCTGTCAGCTGCGGCAGCAGGGGGTGCTGGATCTGATCACCTGCGCCGCCACCCACGGCTATCTGCCGCTGTTGCGGGACAGTCCGGAGGCGGTGCGGGCCCAGCTGCTCACGGCCGCCCGGGAGCATCAGCGCCTGCTAGGGGAGCGTCCCCTCGGCATCTGGTTGCCGGAGTGCGCCTACTACGAGGATCTCGATCGGCAGCTTGCCGCTTGCGGGCTGCGCTACAGCCTGCTGGATGGCCACGGCCTGCTCCATGCCCTGCCCCGCCCTCGCTACGGGGTCTACGCCCCGATCTGCTCCCCGGGGGGCGTGGCTTTCTTCGCGCGCGACTCGGATGCCACGCTGCCGGTGTGGAGCGCCAGCCAGGGCTATCCCGGCGATGGCGCCTACCGGGAGTTCCACCGCGATCTGGGCTGGGATCTGAGCGAGGAGCAGTTGGCGGCGATCGGCGTCAACTGCCGCCGGCCCCTGGGGCTCAAGCTGCATCGGGTCACGGCCCAAGGGTGTCCGTTAGACGCCAAGCAGCCTTACAACCCCGAGCGGGCCGCGGAACGGTTGGGCGAGCACGCCGCCCACTATCTGGAGGGCCGCTGCCGCCAGTTGAGCGCCCTGGCCAGCACCATCGACCGACCGGCGTTGCTGGTGGCCCCGTTTGATGCGGAGCTGTTCGGCCATTGGTGGTTCGAGGGCCCCGGCTTCCTGGCGGAGCTGTTCCGCCAGGGCCCGGCGCTGGGGCTGCGGTTCACCCATCTGCGCGAGGTGCTGAGCCAACAGCTGCCGCTGCAGGTGTGCCGGCCCTCCCCCTCCAGCTGGGGGCAAGGCGGCTACCACAACTATTGGCTAAATGAAACCAATGCCTGGGTGGTGCCCGAATGGCAGCGGGCTTCCCGCGCGATGGTGCGCCGCGTCAACCGTGGCGTGGGCACACCGCTGCAGCGGCAGCTGCTCACCCAGGCGGGCCGCGAGCTGCTGTTGCTGCAAAGCTCCGACTGGAGCTTCATCCTGCGGGCCGGCACCACCACCGATCTGGCGCGGGAACGGATCGAACGCCACCTTGATCGCTTCTGGCGGCTGCTGGATGCCCTGAACAACAACACCCCTCTGCCAGCGGGCTGGCTGGAGGCTGTGCAGAGTGAAGATGGCCTATTCCCCTTGTTGAACGCCGCCGACTGGGTGAGCCGCCCCTAAGGCAACTCCCGAAACCAACTCTTGCGTCAGCTCTTCAGCAGGATCCAGTGGTCGAACAACCGCTGGATGCCGCCGCGGGCGATCTCCTGGCTGAGCCAACCGTTCACGTAGCGACGCAGGCTGGTGTTGTTGCTGCCCATCATCAGGACCAGCTCCGAGCTCACCGCCTCGTTGAATGGGGTAATCAAGGAGCTGTTGGGGTGGAGCACCGCCCAGGCCGCTCCCGATTCGGCATTGGTCAGCAGCCCATCAAACCGGCGCTGCCCCGCTGGCGAGAAGAAGGTTTGTTTGTCGCCGATCACCTGCAGATCCACCGCCACTGGATGGTCGCGGCTGCCGAGCAGAAGGCCCAACTGATCCTCCAGGCCCGGGCTGATGATCTGGTCATCCCGGACCGCCAGGGCCACCGGCCGCCCCAGCCCGGTAGCCTTCCCGCCTTGCAGCAGCTTCACCTTCGCATCGGGAACCACCAGGGCCAAGTGCACCGTGAGGTAGCTGCGGCTGAGCTCAAAGTTGATCGCCCGATTCGGGCTGCTGGCGATCCCTCCGGCGATCAGATCCAGGCGCCCCTGCCGCAACCACAGCTCCAGACTGGCGAGCGGCGCTTCTTGCACTTGGATGCGCACCCCCAGATTGGCGGCCAGCAACGTCATCAGGTCCACATCCAAACCCACCAGCCGGCCACTGCGGTTGCGATAGGCCCATGGCAGCCCATCCGAGCGCAGACCGATGCGCAACACCCCCCGGTCGCGAATAGCGGCCAGGCTGGAGCCTCCCGCAGGTTGGGGGCCCTTCACCTCCACCGGCTCCGCAGCTTTCACGCCGCTGGTCAGCCGCATCAACCGGTCGTCATTGCGGTAGGTATCCCGAAGGGCCAACGCCAGACCAAGGCGGCTGCCCCACCCCAGAACACCCGACAGGCCCAGCACCAGGGCCAGACCCCCCAGCCCCAACAGGGGCCTGGGCCTGAGGGCCCCCACCCCTTGGCTGTAAAACAGCACGGCAAGCACCACAAGCCCCTCCAACGAGAGAACCTTCTCAAAGCGGTAGAGCCAATCCGCGTTAATGTAAACCAATTGGAGCAGGTCGATCGGTAGACCCAGGGCCAACAATTCTTGGCGCATCACAGCCTTAATACCCGACACCGAAGCTGGAATCCCCCGCACGAGCATCTGCAGGATCTCGCCCGGGTCTAGGGGCTTGTCCACATACCAGGCCGCAAAGGGGATGAACATCAGTGAGGCCGCCTGCCCCAGGGTGGGGAGGGCATAGCCCAGGGAAACCAACGGTGCCAGCTGCTGATCCATATCCGCCCGAGCTGCCGTGGCAATCGGCCGCTGGGAACTGCGCTCAAGAGCCGTGGGCAGCAACTCCTGCAGATTGCTCACCAGCATGGGCAAGGCGATCAGCAAATTGGTGCTGCTGACGGTGAGCACCAGTGGCCCTTTAATGAGGCTCCAGATCTGACCGGAACGGAGGGGGGTGAGGCTGAGGAGCACCAGCAGGGCGGTCAGACTGAGCGCCACGAAGCTGACCAGGCAAACAGCCATAAACCCTTGCATGCGCAACAGTTGGTCGCCATTCATGCGAGCACTATTCAGAGCCACCAGCGCGAAGACGCCATAAGGAATCAGCTTCACTACCAGTTTGTTGAGCCGCCCGAAGACAGCACGCATCACCTCCAAGGCGGGCAAGAGCTGATCGCGTTCCGGGATTCCCTGCAGTAAAATCCCCAGCAGACAGCTGAACAACACAACAGCCGGAAAATTATCGGCGGCAAGAGCGGAGAAGATGTTGTCCGGCACATAGGTGGTCACCAGATCTTGCGGCTGGCTGCGCTCGAAGATCCCCTGGTGGAAGAACTCCGAGGTGACCAGCGGAGGCAGGATCATCGGCACCAAGAGCACGGCCAGCGCCCCCGCCAACCAGGTGCCCAACAGCACCAGCCCGCCCCTGCGGCAAAGCAGCTGGGGGGCTCCCTGCTGCAGCCGCCCGAAACCCACCAGCAGCTCACAGATGAGAAAGGGCATCACCACCACTTGGGAAGCCTGCAGGAACAGGGTCGCCAGGGGCTGGAGCCAACTGGTCTGCGCCGGAGCCAGGCGACCCACAAGCAAGCCAATCACCAGCATCAGCAGACACTGATTGCCCACACTGTGCGGCCAAAAGGTGACGCGGATCGACATGGACCAGTGGGCTGAGAAAGGGGGTCTAGAGATGGGCAGCAGAGCGTCTCCAAGGAACCTCAGAACACCGGCCTCGGCCCACCCGGAGGTCCCCAGAGGCGCCAGTTTGGACCGGGACGCGGCCGTGGCGCACGCCCATCGACTTGAACCGGATTGGCCACGCTGCTTACACTTTGCCGAGAGCGGATCAACTCGGCCCAGTTCTGATCCCTTCCCTTCTTCCCCCACCCCAGCGCTGCCTCAAAGTCCTCCCCAGCGGCCGGATCTCACGACCTCGGTACCGCCATGACGCATGTCGGGTCCTGTTGGATCATCCCGGAACGCAGCAGAACCTGAGCCTTGCGAACGCACACGAGAACCATTCAGGCCGCCCTTCCCCCCACCCCGACGCACTGAATCGGGGTGACCGGCGCAATGCGCCCCAGCAGCGCCGACCACAGCGCAACCCCTGGCGCGGCCGGCCCGCAGGCCTGGGTAAGGTTCGAGGCACGGGCCTCCGGCCCGCACGCCGCTGCCGCCCATGAGTCCAACCCTGCTGACCCAGTCTTCGCTGTTTGGGATCGGCATCGCCTTCAGCCCGCTGCACATCGGCGTGGTCACCTTGCTGTTGCTGGGCCGGGCCCCGCTGCGCCGCTCGTTTGCCTACGTGCTCGGCTGGACCCTGGCCAACCTGCTGGCGGTGGCGCTGCTGATGCTGCTGGGCCAACGGATGGATCTCAGCCCTGACCACGGCGAGCGGGAACAGGTGCTGATCGACCTGATCGGTGCCGGGGGCTTGTTCGCCCTTGGCCTTTATCAACTCACCCCCCAGGCCCTGATCGGCGAAGAGGGCATGGCCCTGCGGCTGATGAACCGCCTGCCCCAACTGGACACCCTGCTGCTGGTGGCGATCGGTGCCGCCGGCGCCCTGCTGACGCCGGAAAACCTGGTTTTCTACCTCAAGGAAGCCAGCCTGCTGCTGATCAACCACCCTGGCCTCTCGGCCGATCTCGAAGTGGGAGGCCTGTTCGGCCTCACCGCCAGCTCCCTGTTGCTGTTGCCCCCTTTGGCTTGGATTCTCAGTGCCGGCTCAATCCGGGGTGCCATCGCCTCCTTGGAGGAATGGCTTCAGCACAAGGCCGAATGGCTGGTGGGGGTGCTGGCCCTGGTGTTCGCAGCCTATCTCCTCTACGAGGGCATTCACGGGCTTGAGGTGATGTTGGCGGTTTGACCTAAAGAATCTGCTCCAGGAACCGCTGGGTGCGCTGATGCGCCGGATTGGTGAAGAACGTTTCCGGATCGGCCTCCTCCAGCACCATCCCATCGGCCATCAACACCACCCGATGGGCGACATGGCGAGCGAACCGCACTTCATGGGTCACCACGACCATGGTGATGTCGTCGGCGGCGAGGTTTTGCATCACCTCCAGCACCTCTCGCACCATCTCCGGATCGAGGGCGCTGGTGGGTTCATCGAACAGCAGGATGCGCGGTTCCATGCAGAGGGCCCGGGCGATGGCCACCCGCTGCTGTTGTCCGCCCGAGAGCTGACCCGGATACTTGCCCGCCTGCTCGGCGATGCCCACCCGCTGCAGCAGCGCCCTGGCCTGCTCCTCCACCTCGGCCCGGGGCCGGCGCCGCACCAACACCGGCGCCAAGGTGAGGTTTTCCAGCACCGTGAGATGGGGAAAGAGATTGAACTGCTGGAACACCATGCCCACCTCACGGCGAATGGCATCGATGTTGCGCAGGTCGTTCGAGAGGGCAATGCCATCGATGTTGATGCTGCCCTTCTGGAAATCCTCCAGGGCGTTGAAGGTGCGGATGAAGGTGCTTTTGCCCGAGCCTGAGGGGCCCATCATCACCACCACCTCGCCGCGCCGCACCCGCAGGCTGGCGCCGCGCAGGGCGTGGAAGCCATTGGGATACCACTTCTCCACATCCCGGGCTTCGATCATCACGTGGTTGCTCGGTTCGCTCATCGGCTTTGGATCGTTTGGGGGTCGAGGCGTTTCTCCAGGGCGCGGCTGCCCAAGCCAAGGGCGGCGCAGCAACACCAAAAAAGAACCGCCAGGGTGAGGTCAACCTCGGCATTGCGGCCGAGGAAAGCAGGGTTGGCCATCACCGTGCGGGCCACGCCGAGCAGATCGAGCAGCCCGATCAGCGACAGCAAGGTGGTGTCCTGGAGCAAGGAGATGAACTGGCCCACCATCGTGGGCAGAGCCACCCGCAGCGCCTGGGGCAACACCACATGCTGCAGAGCCCGGGGATAGGACAGCCCGAGGGAACGGGCCGCTTCCAGCTGACCCGGCGGCACGGAGGCCAGGCCCGAACGCACCGCCTCAGCCAGGTAGGCGGCGGCGAACAGGGTGAGCACCCAGGCTGCCCGCCAGACCCGATCCGGCGCCAGGCCACCGGGCAGCAGAAAACCCAGGATGTTTTGGCCCAGGAACAGCAGGGTGATCAGCGGCGCACCGCGAATGAACTCGATGTAAAGCACCGAGCCCCAACGCAGCAGCGGCAAATCGCTGCGGCGCCCCAGGGCCAGCAACACACCAATCGGGAAACAGAGGGCGATGGCGAAGCTGGCCGATAGCAAGGTGAGCATCAATCCGCCCCAATCGGTGGGGGTTACGGACGCCAGGCCGAGGCCGCCGCCAATCAACCACAGACCAACCACATAGAGGGCTGGCCAAACCAGTGGAAAGGAGCGGAGCGTCCGAGGGGGCAGGCGAGGGGCCAGCCGACCAGCCAGCCAGCGGCAACCGAGCAGCAGCCCGCTGAGCAGCCACCAGCGCACGGAAAGCCCAGGCGCCAGGCGCATGGCCCAAGGCAGCCAGGCTGCCCCCAGGATCAGCAGTCCAGCCGCCAGCCGGTCGTTGCGGGGCCAGAGCAGACCCTGGCGATCCGGCCGGGGCGAGGCCCGAAGTAGCCCCCAGGTGAGGCCGGCCGCGGCCGTTAACAGGCTGGTCAACAACCACAGCCGCCACTGCTGCTCCAGGGGGTAGCGGCCCACTGCAAACAGGGTGCTGTTGGCCTGGATCACGGCCCAGCGGGCCTTGAGCAGGGCCCAATGCAGCAGCGCGAAAGCAGAACTGCCGATCAAAGCGATCAACAGCAGGCTGATCAGCGTGTCGAGGGGGCTGGCGAAGAGATCGCGGCGGAGGCGCTGAAGCGACAAGGCCATGGTCAACGCTCCCGCAGTTGCACCAGCCGATTAAGGCTGTTCATGATCACTGAGATCAGCAAATCCAGGCCGAGATAGGCCGCCAACAATACAAGGTACACCTCAACGGCTCTGCCTGTTTGATTGAGGGTTGTCTCGGCAACAGAATAGAGATCGGTGTATCCCACTGCCACCGCGAGTGAAGAGTTCTTGGCCAGGGAGATGTATTGGGTGTTGAGGCCCGGCAGGATCACCCGCAGGGCCTGGGGCAAAACGATCACCCGAAAGGTGCTGAACCAGCCGATGCCCAGCGAGGCCGCCGCTTCCCACTGCCCCTTGGGAATGGCAGCAATGCCGCCGCGGATCACTTCGGCAATGAAGGCGCCTGAGTAAATGATCAGCGCGGTCAACAGGGCGCCAAATTCCACGCTCAGCCGCAGCGGTGCCTGCCAGACCCCATTCACCAGATGGGGCAGCGTCCACTGCAGGCCAGTACCGAGCCCAGCCACGTAGAGACCAGATTTGGCCAGCACCACCCCAGGCAGCTGAAGGGCAGCGCGACCATCGGGAAGCGCCAGAAACACCACGAAATACCAAAACACCAGCTGCACCAGGAGCGGGATGTTGCGGATCAGCTCCACATAGCCGCGGGCCAAGGCCCGCAACAGGCCATTGCTGCTAAACGCGGCCATTCCCGTGAGCAAACCCAAGGTGGTCGCCCCCAGCAGACCGCAAACAACGGCCCGCAACGTGTTCACCAGGCCCGCGAGCAACGCCCGCCAGTAGGGCAGTTCGGCGTTGAAGGGCAACACGGACTCCGCCAGATCGAAACCGGCGGGTTGGTTGAGCCAGCGCCAACTCAGCAACAGGCCGGCGGCGGTGAGATTGCGAATCAGGTTGCCGAGCAGAAAGGCGATCAGCACCAGCACCACCAGGCCGACGCCGCCCTGCACGAGCCAGGGCAGGTAGCGGCGGTCGCGCCACCAGGGAGGCGCCGGCTGGGGGCTGATCGCTGTGGAGGGAGTGACCGCCATCAACGGAAGGGCGGGGAGTAGATCAGGCCGCCATCCTTCCATTGCCGGTTGAGACCCCGTTCCAGCTTGAGCCTGGAGCCTTGGCCCACATTGCGCTCAAAGATCTCGCCGTAGTTGCCCACCGCCGAGATCGCTTTCACAGCAAAGTCTGGGGGAAGGCCGAGCACCTTGCCGAAATCGCCTTCAACCCCGAAGAAGCGGCGCTCATCCGGCAGGTTGCTGTTGGCCTTGGCGGCGGCGAGACGGGCCGCCACATTCGCCTTGGTGATGCCCGCTTCCTCCGCCTGGAAGAGGGCGAAGATGGTCCAGCGCACCGCATCGGCCCAACCGGGGTCGCCGTTCACGCTGGCGGGCGTGAGCGGCTCCTTGCTGAGCACATCGGACAACAGCACGTGTTGGGCGGGATCCGGGAAGCTGGTGCGTTTGGCGGCCAGCTGGGAGCGGTCGCTGGTCACAGCCACGCAACGGCCGCCGAGGTAGGCGGCGTAGGTTTGGTCGCCGGTTTGGAACTTCAACGGGGTGTACGCCACGTTGAGCTGGCGCATGCGATCCGCCAGGTTGAGCTCGGTGGTGGTGCCGCTTTCCACGCAGATGGGCTTGCCGGCCAGATCCTTGAGGCTGCGCACGCCGCTGTTGGCGGGCGTCATCACCCCTTGACCGTCATAGAAGGTGGTGGGGGCGAAGCTGAGGCCGTTGCCGCCGGAGGCATCGCGGCTCAGGGTCATGGTGGTGTTGCGCGAGAGCAAGTCCACCTCGCCGCTGGCCAGGGCCGCGAAGCGCTCACTGGAATTCAGATCGCGGTAATCCACCT